>JAETNR010000132.1 GCA_021772055.1 Blautia sp.
TATCGTGATGCTTTCATGATTGTTGAAAACATTTGTTGTCAAGGTTCGGTTCTTGGCTACGAGTTTTATTTTCGTAGCAAGGTACATAGGCACTTATTCAAGTGCGAAGTTTGAGTTAAATGACTCTTTCAACAGGAGCGTACAGTATGTGCTGCGCAGATCATGCCAGCGGATGTCCGGCAAGCCATTTTCAGTAAGAAGCTGCTTATAATACCTGCAATGGAATCCCTTGCTCCTTGCCCTGCCAAGGTTGGAACAACAGATATAGTCCAGATCCTGAAACTCTCTCTTTCTGCGTTTTCTGTTTTTCTCATACACCTGCCGTTCCTTTAGGATCGCCTCAAAGACGTAATCAGGAATCGGAATTTCTCTGTAACTGGATTTTGTCTTTAATCCTACCTCCTGTTTCGTAAGAGTTTTTGGAGCAAAGTCTTCTTTTGCCGCATTATGTACTCTCCCCAGCCGGCGCTCCACATTTAAAGCGCGGTTGATATAATCCACATCCGAATATTTTACACCATTTGTCTCGGATCTCTGAAGCCCCATAAGCACATTAAACATCACCTGCATATGGATCGGGGTATCTTTGCTTTTTCCAGCAAAATTAAAATCTGCTCCATAGTCAGTGTTTTCTGTGTATCGATCTTTCGGGTCCTGAAGCCTGATCTCTGCTGCGGCTTTTCTGCTTTGGGAGACCCTATTCCATCCACCGGACTTGTCCGGATCACCTTGTTCGTTACCGTATAACGAAAAGAGACATTCATGATTGTTTTTACCAGCTCTGCTATCGGCCTTGAATAGCCTGCCTTGGTATTAAACAATTTCTGAACGTCTCCGCGGGTAACATCCATCATTTTTTTCTTGCCCAGAACGGGAATGATGTGATTCTTTACTATTCCACAATAATTATAGTAAATTTCGTGACTGTCAGTGCGTTTTTTAAGATCCGTTTCAAGCCAGTCCCTCGTTGTCCAGAGCTGTCCGCTACAGGAACAGATTCTTCAGAGGAAGCTCTTTCAACAGTTCCAGTCCGTGTCCGGTAATCTGTCTCCCCCGCATCAGGGCCAACATATTCAGCTTGGAAATCCTTGCCAAGACAGGAAAACACTGGTCGCCAAACGGCGCATCATCCAATAAAACCTGTTGAAGCTTTGGGCATTGCCTGACAGCTTCTTCAAGGGTATCTAAATTCAGCGGCGCTTCTATCTGTTTTGTTCCATTACAGAGGTAGACACCATTCTGATATTCCAACATATAAATATTCGGGGCAAATTCCAACATCCTGTTTTCTCCTCTCATGCTCTCTTCCGGAAATACTTCCGTGTATCGTCTATGCCTGCAATCTCTAAATCTATGCAAACCCACGTTCCTGTTTCCAGTCTCTCCATCTGCCTTCATCCATCAGAAGTTTCCAGCCTCCCCGGTAATCCAAGCCAAAATAATCGAACTGCCGCATCAGATTGCTGGTGAGCTGCCCCTCCGGCCTGCTGGCTCCCAAACAGGCGCCGCCCTTTAAGACCATCTGGCTGCCTTTATAGTCGAACCTGGCGTTTTCGTGTGTTCTGTACTTGTCCAGCAGTTTCACATAGAGTTCCTGAAGTTGCTGGTTCTTCACACCCTCCGTACACCAAACAGCGTAGATCAGCATGGTGGGATTTTCTTCTGTGGACAGATAATCGAGGAAATAATCCAGCACTTCTTCTTTCCCTTTCAGATCACGGATGCTGTGAAAAAGCACAATTCTGTCATTTCTGTCCAGATCCTCCCGTACAAGGGCTTCCTTTAATCTTCCTGCATGGACATTGGGATAATCTTTCATTGCACCAAAGGTATGGCATGCGTCTCGGAAGCCATTTCCCTGAAGCTGCGGCAATATCTCAAATATCTTTTCATACCAGGCCTCTTTCACCTCCCAGGTGCCCTCGTAGGTGATAATGGAGACCGCTTCTGCGTATGCCCCGTATTCCCACAGCTTTTCAATCTCTTTTGTCATTCCCGGCACATGGAAACGAACCAGCATTTTGATCAGTTTCATCCGCACTTCCATGTCCGTTTCCTGAGCGCAGGCCTGCTTAAAATACGTCTTCTGCTTTCCCGGCAATGTCTCAAACTTATAATAGCTGTCAATAATTTCTTTTCTTTCCTCCGGATCCTCTGTCTGTTCATACAGTTCCATCAACTGCCTGGGATTCCCGTCCACATTCAGCCCAAATCCGCATTCCTCGTCATTATAGCCTGCAATCACTTCCCGAAGCCACCGCTCATACCAAGAGAGGAACCCCTTCTCCCGCACAAAAAACGGCGGGCCGCAGAAATCGTTATCATAATACACTACCTGTCCCCGGTACAGCCCGGTAAGCATAAGCCCCGTCATCAGCGTGCAGCCCTGGATGCCGATTGGCAGAACGCCCGTATAAGGATACACTTTTTCCCCTTTCTGTCTGCTCTCCGGATTAACGATCCTGTCCCATTCCTCCTCGCTCATCTTCGGATAAATCACCGGCTCTTCCAGAGAGCGGCACCGGCGCAAACCGCGGGAATCAGAAAGGTCATCCTCCAACGCCTTCAGCCCGTAAAGTCCATAATAAGGGCCTGCGCCGCCGTTTCCGATAAACATCAG
>JAETNR010000133.1 GCA_021772055.1 Blautia sp.
ATGATGGCATACCAGAAAAAAGCAGAGCAGGCAGTCAACAAAAAGAGAATGAACCAGCACATGATCAGAAGGGGGTAATTGCGTATGATGAACAGAAAAGATTTTTTTGAATATGTGAAGGACAATGTGAAGGACTATCTTCCGGAAAAATATGCGGATGCCAACATCCATCTGCAGGAAGTGGTAAAGAAAAACGGGCTGACCTTGACGGCGATGGTTATTCCCACAAAAGACACCAATATCACACCGAATGTTTATCTGGATTCCTTTTACCAGGAATACCGGAACGGGAAAAATCCGGATGCCTGTGTAGGGGATGTGGCAGACCTCTGGATTGAAAATATGGATACGGATTTGTCAGTCGATGTAAATGGGATGATGGATTATGGGAATGTCAAAGATAAGCTGCAGATCAGGATGTGTGACCCGGAAAAGAACGGGGAATGGTTGGAAGATAAGGCTGTGACTATGCATGGGGATTTCGCAGCTTATTATACAGTCAACCTGTCGGAGAATGAAGACGGCATTGCTTCTGTTTCCGTGACCAAAGCACTTTTAGAGGCGTGGAAGATTGATGTCCAGACTCTCCATCAGGATGCGATGGCATCAGATAAGAACCGGGGACCGGCTTTATACGCAATAAATGATTTGATGGAGTCCTCAATTATGGGAGAAAAACCCCGGAATCTGTTGAACGGAGACAGGAAAGCAGAGGAATTTTTTATGCCTATGTTTTGCCTGACGAACGAAACGAAAATGAATGCGGCGTCCCTGATCCTGCATGAGGATATCCGTAAACAGATCGGGGAGTTTATGAAGGGCGATTTTTATATCCTGCCTTCCTCCATCCATGAAACACTTTTGTTGCCGGATAATGGGGATTTCGATGTGAAAGCCCTGAATGCCATGGTAAAAGAAGTCAATGCAACAGAAGTGGCACTGGAAGATATTCTTTCGGATAAAGTACAGTTCTGTGATGGAAGGACTGCCGTGATGGAAAATGCGGAGAAACGGGAAGCACGTCTGGATAAAGAAAAAGCGGCTGCGGCAGAAAAGCCTGTAGAGAAACCCGGTCTTCATGGAAAGCTGGAAAAGGCGAAGGAAGAGATTAAATCCGGGGATGTTCTGGGAAAGCCACAGGGTAAAACGAGAGATACGGCTATGGTAATGTAACAATAATAAGCAGAGTCATAAGGGGACTTCCATTGTGGAGGTTCCCTTATATGAAGGAGGATGTATATGTCAGAGTGGTGCTTATATGGTGATGATATAAGAGAAAAATTTGAAAGACGGTTAGAACCGGATAGCCTTGAAGGCGAGTTAATCAGGTATAAGGAAGTTTTGGGTGAAGAATTTGGTATCAAAGAATTTCTGACTATTCAGGATTTAAGAGTAAAGGCATTGATAGCGGAGGCAATCAACAATGTACCGGAATTTTTACTGGATCAGATTGGAAAAGCCAGGAACAGTTATGAGTTTCCTTCCCTTGTAACGGAACTTGGACGTATTGCAGATGTTATGGAAGAGGTTGTGGAGGGAGAAGGGGAATGAGCAGCAAAATGAAAGAGGAAGAAAGAAAAAGATTATCCGGACATATCCGGAAATGCCTGGAGTCACAAAAAGACCAGGAGTTTATTCTTCAAATTCCCTTAAAGAGAGGAGCATCGGAAAGTGAGAAGAAAATACGGAATTGACCAGGTATCGGTTCGTCTTGTGAAAGAAGCACCGATCCTGAGTGAGGAAGAAATCTCTACACCGGAAGATGCAATCCGGGTATTGGGTGATACCTTTAAAGACTATGACCGGGAAGTGGTAGGAGTGGTCCATCTGCGGAGTGATAATGTTCCCATTAACATGACCATCATCAGTATGGGGACACTGAACCAGTCACTGGTGCATCCGAGGGAAGTATTAAAAGCGGCGTTCTTGTCGAATGCCGCTTCTATCCTTCTGTTCCACAACCATCCAAGTGGCAGCCTGAAACCGTCGAAGGATGATATTGCACTCACGGGCAGAATGCAGCAGCTTTGTATGCTGGCTGGGATTCCTGTGATTGACCATGTGATTCTTGGAAATGACCAGTCCTATTTTTCTTTCCGGGAAAAAAAGATCCTTCCTATGGAGCAGATTCAATACTCTGTGGATTTAGACGATATCAATCTGAAAGTGGCAGAAAAGGAAGCAGAGAATTATGGATATGAGAAACCACATAAAAAATCAATCAAGGAATCCTTAGAGGAAAACCGGAAAAAGATCACATCCGGTCAGAAAACATCCGGTGTGAAGAAAAAACGGGAAACGACGATAGAATGAGAGGAGGATGAATGGGTATGGCAAATAAATTATATGCCATGGAACAGCTGACGGAAGAAGTCGCAAAGGACATCGCAGCAAAGCCGGAAGAGTGGATGCGTTTTCTGGATACCGCATCCCGGTTATATAAATACACCTTTGATGAACAGCTTCTGATCTTTGCCCAGAGACCGGAAGCAACGGCCGTGGCATCCATGGAGGTATGGAATAAGCGGATGTACCGATGGATCAAAAAAGGCTCGAAAGGGATTGCCCTGATTGATTATACATCCAGTTCGAAAAACCGCCT
>JAETNR010000134.1 GCA_021772055.1 Blautia sp.
GATGATTCGCTTTCGCAGTCTCAACGATGCTGTAAATGATCGCACTGGATTTCGCTCCATCAATGGTATCGATGAGTTTCCATGTGTGCTTGTGAAGACAGAAACTTCTCAGGGCTCCTTCTGTGGCATTATTATCCAGTGGAACCTCACCATCTTCCAGGAACATGCGAAGTGCTTTTTCATGATTCAAGCTGTAGTTAACTCCCTCCAGTGTTTTTCCAGAGATCAGGGAATTTTCCTGTTTGACTTCCTTCAGCCACGCAAAATAAGCCTCCACAAGAGGTTCGAGCATAAGTTTCCTTTTTCGCTGCCGTTCTTTGGGTTCCAGCTCGGACAGTTCATTGTCCAGGTGGTAGATCGCAGCGATCCGGGTCAGTGCTTCATATGCAACTGTTCCCTTTGCCGCATCCTTCTTTCCTTTGGGCAGAGCCTTTAAGGCATCTGAATAGCGTCTTCTTGCATGTGCCCAGCACGCTGTGAATGAAAGATTCCCGCATTCCCGATCGAGCTTTCCATACGCAGAATGGGAATCCGTTACCACAAGACCTTCAAAGCCTTTCAGGAAATGTTCCGGATGTTCATGACTGCGGGTTTTCTGATAATCATACAGAATGATCGGAGTCTCTTTGTAATACTTTCCGGTTCTGTAAACCCACATATAACTCTGGCTGTTTGCCGGACGTCCATCCTTGGAAACTTTTACAGGAGTTTCATCTGCCTGCAGGACATGATATCCCAGAAGCTGTTCATGGAGACGGTCATACACGATCCCCAAGTAACGGTCAGCAAGCTGGATCATCCAGTTCGCCATGACCTGACGGGAAATGTGGATATCGTTTCTTTGGAACTCCTGGCTGATCCGGTAAATCGGAAGACCGTTTGTATACTTTGCATTTATGATACTCGCACCAAGAGATGGTGTTACCAGGCTGTTTCGTAACAGACTCTTCGGGCGGTCTGCTTTTACGATCGTCTGATTGTCTTTTCCTGCATAAACGGCCACATGGTGTTCTTCCACTGTATAAACAGCCGGCTGGACTCTGACGCGTTTAAAGACTTCATCCGGAAGACGTTTCCATCCATTGGACCCAAAGGCTGCCACTAACTGGTCTTCGGACATCTCATGTGAGATCACTTCAACAGGAAGATCTTTCAGGTCAGTTTTCCTCTTTCCGACTTGTTTTGCAGTTTTTTTCGGGAGCACCTGTTCCTCGGTCGGCTCAATGACATATGTAGTATCTGTCAGAGCCTCCGCTTCGTTGAAGATCAGATCATCCATGGATAACTGACCGTCGATCACGGAAAGTTTTTCAGAGGAACGGCCATAACGCTGGTTGTTGGCCGTTGCCAGCTGTTCCACGAGTTTTTCGAAGTTCTTGTTCAGCTGCTCCATCTGGTCCTGCATGGAAAGAAGCAGGGTGATCAGCATCTCTTTACTGCATGTATTCAGTTGTTCTTCTGTGTACTTTGCCATGCTGCTCCCTCCATGATTTTCTGGTCCTATTATACAATAAGTCCGGAAAAATATCCAATCCGGATAAGATCGGCATTCGGCATTTTTACTAATAAAGATATGGTCATAAAATCAGGAAAAACTTAGATTTTTTCGAGTTTTGTGAACGGTTATCCACCAGACGAAAGGATATCGGACTAGTATTCCGGATGACTCCCTTCGTCATTAAGATTCCTGTGGATAACAACGAGTTGAATCTCTGAAAACAGAAACATACGTTTTTTCGATTCTCTGTTTTGAACAAAACTCAGCAGAGTTTTGTCGGATGGGTCTCAATGATCGGCTTTTTCGCTGCGATTTCAAGCCCCTGCATCAACATCCCATACTGTTCCGGAGTGATTTCCAGGGCTTCCGCGGCTGTGCGTGGCCAGCTGAAACGGCCAACATTCAGTCTTTTATAAAGAAGCAGAAAACCATCGCCTTCCCAGACCAGACCTTTCAGACGGTCCGTACGTCTGCCGCAGAACAGGAACAGAATGTCTTTTTGAAACGGATCCAGTTCGAACTGAAACTGGATGATATTTGCCAGTCCATCAATCCCTTTCCGTAAGTCTGAGTATCCGGTTGCAAGGAAGACTCTTGAAAATCCTTGAGCATCATTGAGCATAAAGGAGTCCTCCAAGATTGTTCAGCAGTTCTGGAGAGGCGGAATTGGATATTTCCAGAACGAGTTGTCCTTTACGGATAACAATATCCGGCTGGAAAGCAGAAACCGGTTCTGGCTTCATCGGTGCTGGTTTCAATTCAACGAAAGCCACCGACGGTTCCGGAGTCTGCGGAACCGGAGCCGGTACAGAAAGCTGCTTCATTTCGATATAAGCTTCGCTGCGAAGGATTCTCTGCCAGTAGTAAAACGTTTTTTCGCAAACACCGTTTTCGCGGCACCAGGTCTTTTTAGACTGGCCGCTGGCAAGGCAGTTATTGATGATCTGAGTCCATTGTTCACGCCGGATCTGATGGGTTGATTTATCCATGAGATAGTCCTCCTCTATAAAAACTTAGTTTTTTCAGAGTTGATTATCTCAGATTTTAGCGAAACTGGCACGGTACTAGCTATTTACCGTATAC
>JAETNR010000056.1 GCA_021772055.1 Blautia sp.
ATTGCCGCTGGGCTTACAATCAGAAATCTTGTGCTTATACCAGCATTGGCATAAGCATTTTTTCTACGCAGAAATTTTGCCATTTTGCGCTAAAAATCATTTATAAGTGGCCTAAAACCTTTTCTATCTTTTCTTTAATCAACATAATTCATTCCTCCAATCTATCTATAGTGGCAAGCGGAAATCCACCTGCCACTTATATAATTCTCCGTTTAATTTGGCATCGTTCCTGTTGATTCAGGAATCAGCGCCTGCATGTACATTCCACGATCCTATGGAAAACTTAAATTTACTCATAGTTTTGTCTCCTTTTCATTCTGTGCCGTATTTCTTTATCAATTCTTTGTACCTTGATTATATAGACAAAATCAGATAAATTCTCTTATAAATTTGCGTTGAAAACATGACAAATTTGCGGTTGCGCTATATAATACAGAGAAGTCCAAAAAGGAGGCAAAGTCCATGGTTCAAAATGAATATGAAGTTATTTCTCACAACAATACTCATTTTCATCTTTTTCTGGTGAATCTTGTATACCGTACCCCTCATATTCATAAAGATTATGAAATCTGTCTGATCCTGGAAGGAGCCCTTACCCTGATCACACCGGAATCCGTCATGTCCATGGAAAAAAATGATCTATTTATCATAAATCCATTCCAAAGCCATGAAATAAAGGCAGAGTCACCTGTCCCGATTCTTTCTCTGCAGGTGTCCCCGTCCTTCTTCGTTTCCTATTATCCGCAAATGGAACATATGGAGTTTGATGTCATCGCACTGGAACATAGGAAAATTGCTTCCGACTGCCGGCGGCTTCGCGAATATCTGCTTTCCATGACCAATGCCTACTATCAGAAAGAAGAATATCATGCGCTGAAATGTGCTGCTATCATTAATTTGCTATTCCATGCTCTTTTAAGCTCCCAAAAGCATCATGTAATACCGGAAAAGGAATGGCAGGCCTCTGTCACCAGAAGACGGCGTATGCGAAAAATTCTTCAGTATATTGATAACCATTATACAGAAAAACTCCTGCTTTCGGATATCGCCAAGCAGGAGAATCTGGATTTATATTATTTGTCTCATTTTTTTAAAGAGTGCTTTGGCATCTCTTTTCAGGATTACCTGACCCGTACACGCTGTGAACAGGCCAGGCAGCTTCTGATACTTACAGATTATTCCCTTCTTGATATCAGTATCAGCTGCGGTTTTTCCGATCCCAAATATTTCACAAGCGGCTTCCGCAAGCAATATGGCTGCACCCCAAAGGAATACCGCAAAAACTTCAGCTGCTCCGTTTCCGAACAGAAACAGGCTTCCATGCTTACTGCACAGAAATTCATCTCTGAGGAGGAAGGGCTTGCGTTGCTGAAGAGGTATTTATAGAGCGGAACCATCCCCGTCAGGTAAACTCACGGTAAATAAACCAAGGGCAAAAATTTACATTGCTGTTATTTGCTGCCCTTATAATGAAACAAGATTACTGGCAAATGCACAGTATTTTTAGAAATGCCTTCTTATAACCTTCCGCCAGGCCGGAGATACGGAGGCAATATTTTATGATACCGGGAGGATACTATGAAGAAATATATTATTTTAGCAGAAACAGGCGCTGATATTCCTGCTGATCTGGCAGAGAAATACGAAATCTATACGGTGCCCATGCATGTCAGCTTCGGCACGGAGACAAAGGATGACGGTTATTTTCCCACCAGCGAAGTATTTGAGCATTATAAAAAAACCGGAACTCTTCCGAGAACCAGCGGCTGCAATGTTACGGATTTTGACAAAATCTTTGATGAAATACATGCGAAATATACCCAGAGCCGCATCTTATATCTGGCCTATTCCGCAGCTACCACCTGCTCCTACCAGAGCGCTGCCATATCCGCGCAGGAGCGGGAATATGTAACTGCATTCGACACCAAACAGGTATCTGCAGGACAATGTATGGTGGTCATCCTGATGGCAAAATTTCTGGAAGAAAACCCTGACGCAGAGCTTCCCCTTGTTCTGGAGATGGCAAAAAAATACAGCGAAAGCTGCCATATGGGATTTTTTCCGGGGGACCTTGATTACCTGCGTGCAGGCGGCAGAGTCAGCAATGCAGCCTATCTTGGCGCCAGGATTTTATCCCTTAATCCGCTCATTGAACTTGTGGACGGAAAGCTGATGGCAACCCAAAAATACAGGGGAAACATGAGTAAAATAGCAAAGAAGCTTCTGGCAGAATTTACAGAAAAACACCAGCTTTCCAGAGATATCCTTTACTTTCCCTACTCCGAAGGATTATCCGACACCATCCGAAAAGATGTGGAAGCACAGGCTGCTTCCCTTGGTTTTCAGGAAATTTTGTGGGTACAGACAGGAAGCGTTGTTTCCACTCACAGCGGTCCCGGAGCCTTCGGCGTATGCGGTATTTCCAAAGAACAGGATTGACATCCCTCTTTTCAATGGTATATGTTATTTCTGGAGAAACATGAAAAACCAGAAACAGGAAGTGTAAAAAAATGGCAACTATCTTAATTGTTGAAGATGACCGGAACATGCGCCTTTTAACAGAGGCGCGGCTTGTGGATCATTATACGGTGGTAAGCACCTGCGACGGACTTGAGGCTTTGGAGCGCGTTCACTGCGGCGGTATTGACCTTATTGTGGCCGATATTATGATGCCCCGCATGGACGGCTATGAATTGCTGAAGACCATCCGGCAGGAAGGCTATAAAACCCCTTTTCTGCTCCTTACTGCCAAAGAATCCCTGGATGACAAGCAGCAGGGCTTTGAACTTGGAACAGACGATTACATGACAAAACCATTCAGCAGCGATGAACTGCTGTGGCGTGTCAGCGCCCTTTTACGGCGGGCCAATATTTCCCAGAGCAAAAAGATCATACTTGGCAGCGTAACCATTGATTCCGAAAAATATGCGGTTTATTCGGATTCCGGATATATTGAATTTCCAAAAAAGGAATTCGATCTGCTTTTTAAGCTGCTTTCCTACCCCGATCAGATTTTTTCAAAGGATCAGCTTCTGGACAGTATCTGGGGCATTAATTCCGGAACCGGCGAAGATACCATTAAAACACATATCAACCGCATACGCAACCGCCTGGCAGACATCCGGGAATTCCATATCATAACCATTAAGGGCCTGGGCTACAAGGCTGAAATTCATAAGGAGTTTATCAATGGCGAAAAATGACACTGCCCCATCCATGCGAAAATTCGTAATACGCCTGATCATCCTGGTCACTACACTTGTTTTTATCATCAATGCCCTGTATATGTCCGTGACCTGGCTGATCACGGAAACCGGATCCATCAATGATGTTTATTTGCGTGCGGAGTTTCAGTTCCTTGGCACCCTTGTTATTGTACTGTTACTTTTGATCGTTATCTTTGGGATTATGTACAGACGCAGGAAGCGTGAACTGACCACCTTGTCAAAAAGCATCCGAAAAGTGGCAAACGGCGATTTTTCTGTGAGGATCACCTACAACAGGCATGATTCCATGGCAGAGGTTTACAGGGATTTCAATAAGATGAGTTCCGAACTGGAAAGCGTACAGTTTTTGCGAAAGGATTTTATCAATAACTATTCCCATGAATTTAAGACACCCATTGCCTCCATTAACGGATTTGCCTCCCTGCTCCTGGAAAAAGATCTGCCAAAAGAAAACCAGCACACCTATCTGAAGATCATACAGGAAGAGTCGGAACGCCTGTCCAACCTGACAAGCAACGTCATCCTCCTGACAAAGCTGTCCTCACAAAAAATCGTATCCGACACAGAACAATACAATCTTGGAGAACAGCTCCGGCAGTGTGCCATTCTTTTGTCCCAGGAATGGCTCAAAAAACAGCAGACCTTCAGTGGGGAATTTCCTGATATTGATTTTGTGGGAAACCGTGAATTGATGAAGCATCTATGGATCAATCTGATCAACAACGGAATAAAGTACACACCTTCCGGCGGCGAGATCTCTGTGGAGCTTTCCCAAAAGGAGGACCGGATCCTTGTATCAGTGAAGGATACCGGAAAAGGCATGAATGAAACCACCCTTTCCCATTTATTTGATCCCTACTACCAGGGCGGCCACTCCCGCTCCAACTCCGGCCTTGGCTTAGGGCTTTCCATTGCAAAACAGATCGTGGACTTATGTAACGGAAGCATCCAGGTAAACAGTAAGCTGGACGAGGGAAGCGAATTCCTTGTTTCGCTTCCCTGTAACTGTAAGGATGAGACTGCGCATTTTTGCAGGAAAACAACTTAAAAATCCTGCCTTACTTATCAGAAGTCATCATGGTAATCTTCACCTGATACGTTTTTTCTTCCCCTGGCTTTAAGAATTTCAGCATTCCGGTCCTGCGCATCACGTCTCTGCCGTCCGGATAGCAGTTGCCGCATTCCAGCCCCAGCACATAGTCCCGGACGCCCATCATCTTCCACTCCACAAAGCCGTCCAGTTCTTCTGCGTTGAAGCTGATTTCCAGCCCTGTATTTAATTTCGGCTAATAAATGGAGGCTTTTCCTTCTTTGCCTGCAAATTTGTGATAATAGCAGCGTTCCTGATATTCGGCAGTGTTTTTTGCATGTGCATCCAGTTTTCTATGTCCTGTGCTGCATGGTCATCTCTTGGGATTACTTCTGCAGACGGGATCTGAATTATGCTGTCTTCGTCCAGAAGAGGATATCCCATATTCATGTGATACAGGATTTCAACAGGCTCTACTTTATCCCCTGTATTTACAATGGTGTCAGAAATCGTGATATGTACCATCCTGTTCAAATACAGTAATTTTACAGCCTGTAGTTCCAATATCCAATCCTGCAATCTTCATATCCAATCCCTCTTTGTAAAAAGCAGGCATCTGCTCCAACCATTTTCGTTCTTCTGCAAATGCCTGCCCGTTATTTGTTACTGCTTATTCTCTGTCAATATCCACCCAGTCGTATCCCAGATATACAGTAAATGCTTCTTTTAAAATCTCCTTCATATGTCCCACGCCAACAGAGGTATGATGCTTAAATCCGCCTCTTGCCAGCCTGATCAGCTTATTCTGGAGATCCGGAATTTCACAGACACCGCCGCATCCAAAAAATTCTGCTTCAATAGGGTCTGCGGTAAATTCTGCCTCGCTTGCGTATACGATAATTTTTCCACCCTTAGTCTGGCAGTTGGTTTTGCATAAAGAAGCCCTTCATCTCTTGTCGCAATCCCGCCGATAGTAGATCGACGTTTCCTTTCCTTTTTCTACCACGGTGTAATATACGTTGTATTCTTTTTTGTCCTTGCTTAACGGGAAGCTGCTTACCTTAAAGTGCTGCTCGATATTTTCCCCGCCTGCTTTTGCCATATAGGTATAATAATTGATCTTGCGAATGCCCTTGGAAATTACAGTACGGTAATCCTCTTCGCTGACGCCGCTTCCTCCGTGCATGACACGAGGAACGTTTACTCGTTTCTTAATTTCGTCAAGGACGTTCATATCCAGCTTTGGTTTTGTCAGGTATAATCCATGCGCAGTGCCGAAGGAGCATGCCAGGGCATCGATTCCTGTTTCTTTTACAAAACGTTCCGCATCATAGGGATTGGTATAAACCTGCTTCGGTTCCTCTCCGGTTTCTTTCTTTTCGTCCCTGTATCCCAGCTCCCGTTTCCCCAAAGTGCCGATCTCAGCTTCTACAGAAGCGCCCTTTTTCCTGGCAAGACTAACTGTAATACAGGTATTGGCAACATTTTCTTCATAAGGAAGGGCGGAACCGTCATACATGACAGAGGTAAAACCGATTTCCAGAGCTTTATTCAGATACGCCAGATGCTCCCCATGATCCAGGTGTACACATACCGGAACCTTCGTATCTTTCGCACACTGTATCATGACTTTTCCGATAATATTGATGGGACAGATTTCTTCGTGCACCTCTGCATGCATAATGATCACAGGCACATCCAGTTCCTCCGCTGCCCCGATCACAGCCTGGACACTTTCCAGATTCGGCGTATTAAAAGAACCGATTGCTATATTCATTATCTGAAATTAATGAGGTAAATGCCAATGAAGCTTGAATTTAATGAAACGCATCTTCTGGAATTGATGAAAGATTTTTATACTTTGACAGGGATGCAAAGCGGCACGGCAGCTGATGATCTACCACTGCCATGCCGGATTGATCGAGGCGGTTGTACCTTTAATTGACAACCATATTGTGATCGGCTATCTGATGTTCGGCCAGATTTCGGATGCAGCTACCTATGAGGAACTGAAGTCCTCTTTATCAAAAGGGAAGCTGAAAGACTATCTTCCGCTTCTGGAGTCTTTGCTGACAGACATTCCCCAGAAAACCAGCCAGCAGATCCATGCTGCAGCGAAGATCATGGAAGCCTGTACCTTTTATGCCCTCATGAATGAAACCGTTGCCCTTCGCCGTCAGAATTTCACCAGACACCTTACCGAATATTTAATGCCCCGCCTTAGCGAACATCTGGACGCAGGCATCATTGCCCAGGGCCTTGGCATCAGCCGCAGCAAGCTTTATATGTCCTGCGATAAATATCTTGGAATGGGGATTGCAGAATATATCCGCAACCTGCGCCTTGAGCAGGCACAGCTATTGCTTCGGAATTCGGATCTTACAGTTACCCAGATTTCCGATCAGGTCGGCTTTGAGGATTATAACTACTTTTGCAGAGTGTTCAAAAAGGAAACCGGATATTCCGCAAAGAAGTACCGGGAAAGCTTCAAAAAATAACCCCTGATGTTCCGCAAAAACATCCGGGGCTTTCTGCCTGTTTTTCTTTCTCATGCCTCTCTATTCTCTGCTTCTCTCAGCACTTCTATTTTGCAGGTATGCTCTTTCGTCTTTTTGTTGTATGCAATTCCTACCCCAAAAATGCGTCCGGAGTATTTACGTTTCTCGCCCAGTTTTCCTTCAAACTTTAAAGCATAGCGCTTGTCCCTGATCTGCCGGAGCGCTTCTTCTGCCGTATGGTCTACCTTCAGTTCCAGGATGATAGCATCTGCCTTATAATCTGTTTCCGGGTAGAAAATAAAATCCACATAGCCAATTCCAGCTTTATCTTCACGCTCGATTCGATAGGAATCTCTTGCTGCCAGATATACCAGAGTGATCAGAACCGTTAATTCGCTTTCTGAATTGTAACTAAGCAGCGGAGATTCCGTGTCATGGGCAAATTCCAAAATCTCAGCAACTTTACGGGAATCCCCCGCCAAAGTCGCTTTCAGCATTTTGGATGACACAGCTGCAAGCTGATGAACATACCCCATGGATGGCTCTTTAAGCAGCATCTCATTGAATTTATCCATCAATTCTTTATTAGGAATACTGACACAGCCATTCTCATAGCTTAAAAATCCATAAACCACCATTGCAGAAAAAATGTTTTCTGGCTGCTGCCGCTCCTTTTTATGAGACTGGCGCTGTTTCTGATTCCCATCCATCCGGAATTATTACTGACAGGACGCTCCATGAAGCTGTATATCGTTACAAACCTGGTATTGCTGATACTGCTTCTGTCCTTCTATGTATTGTTCTATTTTATGGCTACCAGCCTGCATAAAAATGACCGCCTGCATCAGGAGAATCTGTTTCTTTCCATGCAGCAGGCTCAATATCATAATCTGCAGACAGCCATTGCGGAAACGCGAAGAGCACGCCATGATATGCGTCACCACTTTTCTGTTCTTCAGGGACTTGCCAGGCGGGGAGAATGGGAAACACTTATCAATTATCTTCGTGAGGCACAGGAAGCGGTTCCTGATGTAGAATTGAGTTTATGTGAAAATCCTGCGGCAGACGGGGTTATCAGACATTATGCGATTTTATGCAAAGATAACCAGATTCCCTTTTCTGCCAAATGTGATCTGCCCTCATCCCTTCCGGTCTCTGAGATGGATCTGTGCCTGGCCTTGTCCAACCTGCTGGAGAATGCACTGGAGGCCAGCCTTAAAACAGCCCCGTCAAGACGGTAGATCCGGGTAAATACTTATCTTCATTCCAACTGTATTCTTCTCCTTACCGTAGAGAATACCTATGATGAAGAAATCAAAGAAAAAAACGGTACCTTCCAGTCCTCCAAACGTACAGGCGGCGGTATCGGCATCCAGTCTGTACGGCATATATCCGAAAAAAGCGGCGGCTACAGCCGCTTCTCCTATCATGACGGAATCTTCTTCGCAGATGTTATTCTAAGAGGAAAGTAACCACCGCACTCCGGGCAAAATCGCACTGGGGCGAGGGGCAGCTATATCGCAAATGCCCCTCGCCCCAGGCGGAGAGTCTCACAAAAGAAGGATTCTTTCTTACAAACTAATTTCTTAACGGAATTTTATCCGTTCTTCATCAATCCTGCGCTTTTGGCGGATATTCTTCTGTTGCAGGCTGGTGAGTCATAATGTTTCGCATCATACCTCCATCCGCAACAATACATTCGCCAGTCACGCCATCTGCCATTCTGGTACACATTCCGTAAATCACAATGGCAACACTGTCTGCAGTCGGAACACCGTCCATAGGAACAACGGTCATTTCTTTTCCAAGTTCCATCTGCTTTTCCGGCGGAAGTGTTCTCACCGGACCATTGGTCAAAGCACCTGGAGTACTCATGGCGCCAGGGGCAACGGTATTTACCATAATTCCATATCTTTTCACTTCTTTTGCGATTTCCTGTGTCATGGCAATCACACCGCCCTTAGAAGCTACATAATGGGCATAACCGCCGAAAACAGGCTGTGATACATAGGCACAGTTTGAAGAAACAAGAACAATTTTCCCCTGCACATGATTCTCGATCATGTATTTTGTAACATGCTTCGCACAACGATATGCCCCAACCAGATTGATATCAATGACACGCATAAATTCTTCCTCAGGCATATCCTGAATATGAGCAAAACTCCATGAGCCTCCGGAAGTTACCAGAATATCTACAGAACCATATGTTTCTGCTGTAAATGCCACCAGACCAGCTACGTCTTCCTCGCTTCGCAGATCAGCTTTGCAGAAGGAGACTTCATAACCTTTTTCTGTCAGCATCTGAACTGCTGTCTGTCCTTTTGCCTCCGTAGTCCCTGCAATAACTACCTTTGCACCTCCCTGACAAAGACGCTGGGCCACGCAGAAGCCCAGACCGGAAGTGCCGCCTGTTACAATGGCAACTTTCCCTTTTACAAAGAGCATATCCTCTAACGGCAATGTATTATTTACATAGCTATTCATAATTTGTGCTGACATGGCAGCCGGATCAAATCCCATCATATTCTTTCTCCCTTCAATACGTTATTGTTCTTCTTTTGCCTAACGGAAATCCTTTTCTGTAATTACAGCTTCATGTCCATGAATCATAATGTGATCTCCGATTTTTAAGGCGCCTCTTTTTGCAAGAATATAACCTATATTCGTGTCACGCACATATCCATAAACGATTTTTGAAACACGGCCCACTTCTTCTCCATCTACATAAACAGCTTCCCCGGGACCGCCCAGATGTTTTCCGTTAATATGTATATCCGCCTCTTCCACAGTAAATCCGACCATTTCTCTTTCCGGACCAGCTTCTTTTATTTTTAAAAGCGCTTCCTTTCCGATAAATTCCTTATCCCAGCCAATTCCACGGTCAAGCCCTACTTCCAACGGATTAGTATGGCGAAGGTCTCTCATATAATAAAAGCCTGCTTCTGTTGGAAGAGTCCATGCCATGATCTGAAATTCTGTAACCTGTTTTGCGCCGAACTGCCCGCTTACTTCTTTTAATTTTTCCTCTATCACATCAGCTTTTTCCGCCTCAACATATATTTCATATCCAAGCTTCTCTCCTGTAAATCCGGCACGATTGATCTTTACTGAAAGTCCGGCAATTTCATTATCTCTGATAGAGAAAAATTTCTGGTCATCAACAGGTTCTTTTGTCATAGCATTGACCATTTCTTTTGATCTTGGTCCCTGCACTGCGAACATATGCCACTTTGGCGTAATATTCTCATATTCTACCTGAAAACTTCCTTTATGCTGGTCAAACCAAAACTTCATTGCATTAACAAATAAACTGGATACCCAAAACAGATTCTCCTCCATCCTGAAAACAACCACATCATCAATGATCTGTGCATTTTCATCCAGCATTGTGGTATAACGTTCTCTTCCAACCGCAAGATTGCCAATGGGATTGGCACACATCCTATCCAGAAATTCCGCTGCCTGAACGCCCTTTACCTCCATCAGTTCATGTGTCCATAAATACCAGCCGGCGGTCTCTCTGACAGCCATATGCTCAGAACGTTTCATCTCATCATATTTGTATATGTTCTTATACATTGTACCGACTCCTCTCCGAAATCTTTCTATTAACAGAATTTATCAATCTTCTTTGCAATTTTAATACGGACTTTATCTTCTTTGCAGTCGCCAGGTTCTTCCCACAAAGCCCACTGTGTACTGACCAGTGTTTTTGTAATTCCATACCAGTATGCAATATACGCATCTACCATACGATTCAATCTATTGGATAATTCTGTCCTGTCAATCACATAAACTACTTCGTCCTTATTAAAGGCCTCGATTTCATAAGAAATCTTTGCGCACTGAAGATACATTTCAATATAACCGCCTGCAACACGCCCATCATCAATGCTGCGCGGCACACCCATCCAGTCTCTGACGCCCTCAATTGCAAAAAACTCTCCAAAAGCTGCTTTTCCCGCAGCTTCACATACACATTTGATCACCCGTGTTACTTCATCCCCATCTAAAATTCCTTCGCGGACAAGGTCATCTAATGTGGGAAGGATATAACATGCGCCGTTGGATGTGCTCACCAATGGATATACGCTATCCTTGGGATTTCTTTCCCAGTTGGTTCCATTGGTAAATCTGTAGCCGCATTCCTCACGGAAAATCATAGATTCTGTTAAAGTATCTTCCTCTTTGGTATATTTTATCTGGTCCTCTGTTGCAACCGGTCCGAAACACTCCCACTGCTCATGCTCAGGCATCGGATATTTCTCTCTGGATTCCGCTACAATACGGCAATGACGGTCTCCGCAGCCCCTAGCCTCTACCATATGATATTCCAGGTGAGGACCTTTTCGCCTAAGTTCCGCCTGCACATCTGCACATGCCTGAAGAGACTGTGTAGTTGAACGGCAAAGTTCCGTTCCAACGATGTCCCAATAACAAACATCCAATTCTTTTTCAGCACGGTAAGAACCAAAATCATTGACACGCCCGCACATCATCAGGCACTCATCTCCTGCATCTCCGATCATTGCCCCTGGAAAGTTACCGGCGCAGAAAGGATGCGTATTATTTTCAGTAGTCTGGTAAGCAGCAACCCCGGGAATCCGATTAATAAATGCCAGTCTGTTATATGCATTTTTACAGATAGCTTTGCTTCTATCAATGTAATCCGGAACCAGGATCCGGTATGCCTGCATTAATGCCGCGCTTACGACACTCTGATAACGCTGAACATAATGCGCTGCATCATGATAGGATACTAACTTTTCCCATGGGGACTTAATTGCAGCATGAAGAGGCAGTACACCCTCTCCTAATTCTCGTGGAAGCCTTTCGTCAATTTTTTTGCTCATAGTATTCTCCTTTCGTGTCAATTCCTAAATCAAGATATACTTATTTAGCTGTTTTGATAATAAAATTATATCGTACAAAAAATTTTTGTATAGATTGCACAAAATAAGTGTTTTTTTCCTGAAAATGTGCAGATTGTCCCTCCCTTTATGAATCCTGCCTGTTTTTTCAGCAAAAATCAGGTGGTGTTTTTATACACCATTCTCCGGTTTTTATGTACAAATATGTCATTCTTTCGATATTTTGTAGCAAAAAATATATTTATCTTCTATAATAGAAACACGGAGGAAATAAGATCATGAACTTAAATTTGAATATTTTATATGATGAGTTATCTCAAAAATACCATTGCAGGCTATTTGGAAATGAATCCTCAAAATTGAATCTTGAAAGACCTCTGCTCTATGATTCTGACTGCCAGTTGGAGGACCATTCTTTCTATATTGCGAGATCTGACATACTTCCTAAACGCATCCTCCTTCAGAACGTTTCATTGATTTCCATAGGAAAACGAGTATGTACGGAGTGGCTGTCCCAGGGACTGTCAGTTCTGCAGGTAACAGATCCTGTCAGTACCACCGCTGTTTTCAATGAAGTGTATAAAATATACAATAAATTTGAAGCATGGGATTTACAATTAAGGGATGAACTGGAAAAAGTAACTGAGTTTAGCATAAATCATATGCTGGCAATCGGAACCAGGTTCTTTAAACGTTCAATACAAATTGTTGACCAAAAGCTGCAGATCATCTTTCAGTCTGTTTATGAAGATAACCATACAAAAAGCAGCCTGCCGGTTATAACTGAAATTGAGATTCCCTGTTCCATAACCCTGGAATACAGCGAAAAAATGAAAAAAATAAGCAATGCGGAAAGAAAGATCACAACTCCGTATTTATCCTCCCTTCTGTCAGAAGATAATATGTTTTACTGTAATAATTTGTATATCTACGGGCATTTTACAGGATGTATCAGCATCTGTTCCGGAAGCCAGAAATTTCGGGATAGTGATTATCCACTGTTTGATCACTTTTTTGAATATATAAAAAATGGATTTTTTAAACACCTGCAAAATTCAAGCCAGAAGGAATCCCCTAACATGGATGTCCTTCGTAAGCTGTTTCGCCAGCAGCCACTCAGTGCAGAAGAGAAAGCAATTTTTATACTGGAGGATGAACAGAAATGGCTGTGCTTTCATGCCAAGCCGCGACCGCACACACAAGCCCTGCCGCCGGATTATATGTGTGCAATTTTAAATGATTTCTTTCCGAATAAGATTTTCTCCATGATTCATCATGACAAAATCATAGGCCTGTTGAAGGTAACGGCCCCAAAACATTTTCATTCCGATGAAATGCTTCTGGCATTTGAAGATATTCTAGGCAAAATGGATTATATCGGCAGTCTCAGCAATTCCTTTTCCATGCCGGAGCAAGCCTATGAATACAACATACAGGCTTGCTATGTAATAGACCAATGCTTTTCTTATGACAGCAGCAGTTCCATAGACTTTTTTGATAAACACATCCTTCAATACATGCTGAATGAATGCACCGGCGGACTATCAGAACAGTCTCTGTATACAGACAGCCTTTTATCCGTTATTCAATATGACAAACAGAAAAACACCGATTATCTGCATACGCTGGAGGTATATCTCAAAAATGAAATGAGCATTTCCAAAACTGCAGCTGATTTGTATCTTCACAGGAACAGCCTTTTAAAGCGTCTGGATAAGCTGAAACAGCTTCTGAACAGTGACCTGGAGGATCCGGAGGAAAAATTATATTACCGTATCTGTTTAGCTATGCATAAATCCCACTAAGCATTCCGCAATGAGAAAAGGTCCCGCTTCATTGAACGGGACCTAAACTTATTTCTATAAAATCTTATTTAAAAATTCCGCACTTACCTGCAGGGATTTCACAGGAGACTTATCCACCCAGTTTTTATGACTTTCCAGGATAATTGCATCTACAGGAACACTTAACGCCTGTGCCGTCAGTTCCTCCAGATTCATATTTCCTGTCCCAAGTTCCATACTGTCTGATTTTAAAATCGGAGTTATGGAAGGCCCTGACACTTTCGTTCCGCGATCATTGATATGATAAAGCTTCATTCGATCTCCCAACCGCTTCATTAACGCAATCGCAGAAACCCCTGCCTCTGTTGGCCAGTAAGAGTCCAGTTCAAATCCCACATAAGCAGGATCCGTCTCTTCTATCATCAGGTCATATGCGGTTTTCCCGGCTGTCACCTTTCTGAATTCACAGTTGTGATTGTGATACAAAAGCTGAATTCCTGCTTTTTTCAGTTTCTCCCCAGATTCATTCAGATCCTGTATCAGCTTTTTCACCTCATTTTTATCTGAATAATCAAAACGGTACATTCCGGTAATCACAATCTTATCCGTTTCAAACTTCTTCGCCTCTGCAATTACTTTCTCCGGCTCTCTTTTTATCGTGCCAAGATCCTCATGCACACTGACAACGGATAAGCCTGCCTCATCAAGCAACGCCTTCCAGTCAAGTTTTCCGCCTTTTCCCACAGGCATTCCCGCCATCTTTGTCATCATCCGCACCATAAAGGAAGTGGGACGAATCATAAATCCATTCAGCTCAATTCCATCATAACCGGCCATTAGATGCTGGATTAAACGCCTATCGTTTTTCCCTGGAATGGGCAAGAATTGAGCCTGAAGAAGGACATTTCTCCAAAGAAGCCATTGAGCACTACCGCCAAATGATCCGTTTTTGCAAGGCTCAGGGGATTGAACCGGTTGTCACACTTCATCATTTCTCCAGTCCTGTCTGGCTGATCCGCAAAGGCGGCTGGGAAGCAGAAAGTACTGTGGAGGATTTTGCCCGTTATACACGATATGTTATGGAGGAATTAGGCAGCGAACTCCATTATGTCTGCACGATTAGTGATCGTCACAGAGAACGGAATTGCGGTCTCTGACGACAGCAGACGAATTGCTTTTATTGAAGAAGCGCTAAATGGAGTTCAGCGCTGTATCCAGGATGGGCTTCCTGTAAAAGGCTACTTCCACTGGAGTCTCATAGATAATTTTGAATGGCAGAAGGGATATTCCATGACCTTTGGACTGATTTCCGTAGACCGGACAACACAGACGCGATATCCGAAAGAAAGTCTTGCCTATTTAGGAAGCTGGAGATAATATCTATGAAAGAAGAAGTTAATTTTATATTTCCTTATCAAAATACGATACATCTGAAAGCTCTTTTGGAAGATATAAGAAAATGCGAAAACGAAGTATACTTTGAATCAGCCCAGGGAGACAGGCTTTCTCTCCGTTCCGGCTTAAGCCAGTTTATTATCTATTCCATTTGTATGATGCCTGAACTGACAAAAGGTGCCGTTATCCGCTGTACCGGCGAACATGATAAACAGATTCTTTGCCCTTATTTTAAAGAATAAACAGAAAGGAAAGCACTATGAAAGCAAATGAAAAAATATCCTTTTTTATGGAACTGATCAATTGTAACTATCCTTTGCATTATTGGAATTATGACATAAATTTCCATTTACAGGATACTGATTGTCCGGATGCGTTATTTTCCGGTGATTTCTTTGATTTTGTAGGCTTTAAAAAATTAATTCATTCGTATTTAGCAGGGAACAAAACATATCCTCTAATATTGGAGGCTGAATCTAATATTCTCTGGATAGCCGGCTTTCTCTCTGACAAAAATATGGTTGATAATATTTATCTGATCGGACCAATCCTAAGCGGACACGATACACAGGTGATTTTCCGAAAAACGCTGGATTCCTATGATTTATCCGTAAGAACCCGGGCTGCCATGCATAAGATATTTGAAAAGATCCCAATCGTACATTTAATATTATAAAGCAATACGCCGTTATGCTCCATTATTGTTTAAATCAGGAAAAGATAGCCGCATATGACGTCATATTACAGAATGCCCATTCCTCAGATCCAAAAGAAACGATTTCTTCAAACAGCAATTCTCATGCCGGCGTCTGGATGAATGAGCAGCTGCTTTGTAAAATGCTCTCTGACGGTGATCCAAGATATAAAGAAGTTTTACAAAAATCAAATATGCTGAGCTGTGGCCTGAAAACGGACATTGGGGATGCTCTCCGCTCTCATAAGAATAATGCAATGGTATTGCTGGTCTTATGCTCACGAGCCTGTATACAGGGCGGATTATCTCCGGATATATCCTATGATCTTAATGACTATTATGCCCAGAAAATCGAATGCTGCAAATCCATGACGGATGTCAGCTATATATGCTCAGAAATGCTGGAGGATTATGTCAGCCGTGTACGGGAGGTAAAAATGAATACCTCCGTATCCAATATCATCCGCAACTCCTGTGAATATATTAAAAGTCATTTAACGGAATCCATTTCCATTGAAGAGCTGTCCAAACGCTCCGGATACACCGGATACTATTTTTCTCATAAATTTAAAAAAGAAATGGGATGCACCGTAAATGACTTCATAATAAAGGAAAAAATTGAATGCGCCAAACTCTGGCAAATTATTTTAGTTGCCTGCAACGCATTTGTCGGTATGAGCATTTACTCTCTGATCGGTATGACCAGCTATGCTGCCAGTCTGGGGTTCGGCATTACCACTGCTGTTGTAGGAATCATTTTAACCTGTACCCGTATTCTGGATGGTATTACGGATCCGATACTTGCCTTTATCTACGATAAGGTAAACACTCGTTTCGGCAAAATACGAATCCTGATCATCGCCGGCTTTGTCATCGAAGCACTGGCACTTATGGCCATGTTTGACTGGGCGGCAGGAAAAAATCTCGGTACTGCAGCATTTACCTTATGCTACATTGTATATGTAATCGGTTATACAATTGCCAACATGACTGCACTTACCATTAATCCTCTGATCAGCAATGATCCAAAGCAGCGTCCCACGATCAGTGTATGGTCAACTGTCTTAAACTACTGCATCCCTATGGCACTGACGATTGTCTTAAACGTTGTATTGCTGCCCCGTTTTGGCGGTTCCTATACTCTTGAATTTTTAAGCACTGCATGTAAGGTTTGTCTGTTGGTAGCTGCCTTAGGCGTTATTCTCGTATGTATCGGCGTCTCAGAATATGATAAACCGGAAAACTTCACAGGTCTTTCCAATAAAAAAGAAAACCTGAAGCTGAAAGATATGGCCGAAATTCTACGGAACAACCGCCCTCTTTAATGCTATATCGTATCTTCCGCCTCTGATAAGATTGCTCAGCAAACCGCATCCCAGGCAATTATTACTACCATGTTGAATGGTATCATTATTGGCGATATGGGGCTTGCAACGATCCTGACTGTCATCGGTATGCTTCCATCCATTATCTTTGCTGTGATCGGCGCTAAACATGCAGGCAAACACGGAAGTCAGATAACCATTGTAACCTGGACACGGATCTGTATTGTCATCAGCGTAATCATGTGGGGTTACTTTATTCTTATTGATCCAAGAAAGATTGCTGATAAGGGAATTTCCATGATTCTTTATATTGTTTTAATTCTTGCCAAAAATGGTGCAAATATGTGCGTTACAACTGCCGGCACAGCATTTATGTCCGACATTGTCGACTATGAGCTGGACAGAAGCGGCCGCTATGTACCAGCCGTCATTTCCGGTACATACAGCCTGATCGACAAGCTGATCACCTCTTTTTCTGCTGTGATTGCAACCGGAGCCGTTGCTCTGATCGGCTATACCTCAACGATGCCGCAGCCTGGCAATGAATTAACCTCCGGAATTTTCTGGGTTACCATGTTCATTATGTTCGGTTTCCCGATTATCGGATGGATATGCACATTAACCGCTATGAAGTTCTGCCATCTGACCAAAGAAGATATGGTAGAGGTCCAAAAACACATTGCTGCAAAAAAAGCTGCTGCACAGGAAGAAAACCAATAATTCAATAATTTATTATGATGAAAAATACAGAGGCATGGGTTATCAATATAACAAATGCCTCTGAAATATTAATTCAGAAAGGAATACAGCTATGAGAAACATCTTATCCCTAAATGAACACTGGAAATTTGTAAAATCAGCACCCAATGCAGATGCCGCTGCCACAGGCGAAATTATCAGCCTTCCCCATACCTGGAATGCCATTGACGGCCAGGACGGAGGAAATGACTACTACAGGGGAACCTGTTGGTATGTAAAGGAATTTGCAAAACCGCAGATGAATCCATCGGATCATGTTTACCTGGAATTTCCCGGTGCCGCCATGACAGCCGATGTATATGTAAACAATGAAAAAGTAACCCATCATGAAGGCGGCTACTCCGCATTTCGTGTTGATATTACCCAAAAGCTTCAGGAACATAATCTGCTTGCAGTCTCTCTGAATAACGATGACAATCTCACTGTTTACCCGCAAAAAGCCGATTTTACATTCTATGGAGGATTATACCGCGGTGTCCGCATGATGATCGTTCCCCAAACCCACTTTTCCCTGGACTACTGCGGAGCGCCGGGAATTAAGGTAACCCCTGCTGTAAACCTGGAGACGCAAACAGCCATGGTTACCGTAGAAGCCTGGGTGACAGGCTCTGCCTCTTTGGTTTCTTTTACCGTAAACGGCCAGACCATTACTTCCCCTTTGCAAAATCAGTATGCAAAAGCTGTTTTTACTATTGAAAACGTACATCTATGGGATGGCATTAAGGATCCCTACCTTTATACAGCAGCTGCCTCCCTGGAAAACGGAGATCAGATAAGCACCCGCTTCGGATGCCGGGAATTCCGGATTGATCCGCAAAACGGCTTTTTTTAAACGGCCACAGCTATCCTCTGCGCGGCGTCTCCCGTCATCAGGATTTTAAGGATGTGGGCAATGCCCTGACTATGGAACATCATAAAACAGATATGGCGATCATTAAAGAAATAGGTGCCACCACTCTCCGCCTTGCTCATTATCAGCATGCACAGGAATTCTATGATCTGTGTGATGAAAACGGTCTGATCGTATGGGCTGAAATCCCCTATATTACCATGCATATGAAGGATGGCCGGGCAAATACACTCTCTCAGATGGAAGAACTTGTGGTGCAAAATTACAATCATCCATCCATTATTTGCTGGGGACTTTCCAATGAAATCACTGCTGCAAGCGCAGTCGATGAAGACTTGTTGGAAAATCATCGCTTATTAAACGATCTCTGTCATAAATTAGACAGCACACGTCCTACTGCCATGGCAAATGTATTTATGCTGGAAACAGACAGCCCTATTCTGGATATTCCGGATATTAACAGCTATAACCTCTATTTTGGATGGTATCTTGGCGAACTGGAACAAAATGATGAGTTTTTCGATGAGTATCACAAACAGTATCCTGACAGGGTAATCGGCTTCTCTGAATATGGCGCGGATGCAAATCCCCAATATCAGTCTTCTGCTCCGGAAAAAGGAGATTATACAGAAACTTATCAGACTGTATATCATGAACACATGTTAAAAATGATTGAAAAACGTCCCTGGTTATGGGCAACTCATGTATGGAATCTCTTTGACTTTGCTGCTGATGGCAGAGATGAAGGCGGCAAGCACGGAGAAAATCAAAAAGGACTTGTAACCATAGACCGAAAAACAAAAAAAGACGCCTTTTATTTATACAAAGCCGCCTGGAATAAAGAGGAACCTTTCGTTCATCTGTGCGGAAGCCGTTATAAAGATCGTGCCGAGGATATAACAGAGGTCAAGGTGTACTCCAACCAGCCGGAAGTTACATTATTTGTAGACGGCAATGCAATCGAAACACAAAAAGGGCACACTATATTCTCCTTCATGGTTCCCATTCATGGCGAACACACAATAAAGGCACAGGCCGGAAGCTGTATGGATACGATTTTGATCCGCAAGGTGCCGGAACCAAATGCAGATTATATATTTATCAAACGATCGCCTGTCCTTAACTGGTTTGATGCAGAACATTTTGACGAAACCTGTTATTCTGTATCTGATACCCTGTCCGAACTCCGGTCCAATCCGCAGGCAGGTGCAATCATTGATTCCATGATGTCCAAAGGCGCATCAGAACGGGGAGATGTTGCAGATGCAGTAAAGGATAACCCGGCTCTTCAGCGTATGATGGGACGTATAACACTTATAAGCCTTCTAAAGCAAAGCGGTGCACAGGAAGAAGATATCAAACAGCTGAACCGTATTTTACAGGGCATTAAAAAGAATTAAACAGGAACACAGGAACTGCCAAAAGGCAGCTCCTGTGTTCCTGTTTACAGGCAATGAAAACCCGGCCCTAATACCGTTCTTCTTCCATCCGGCAAAAAAACCTCAGCCTCTGTGTTGGACGGTATCTGAATTTCATAAATCCGTTTATCCCCATATCTCCGGTCCATGCCGCACGTTCTCTGGTAGGACAATCTGTGGGAACATCACAGAAGTTGGTCGTCCAGGGACTCTCCATGAGTCAGAATCAGCAGCTCTCCTGCATGGGCATCAATGGTAAATTCCACATATCCTGCCAGATTTTGCCCATAATCAATTACCATCTCACCGTTTGGTGTTTTTATCACCTTTCCTTCAAAACGTTCCATCTCGGTAACCGGGACACTCAATCCCTTCTCTGGCTGCAAGCGTCTGGAAATTATGAATCATTGCAGAAATAGCCGGATCCTTTATGGGCAATACCGCGTTCATGACAAATGCATCCTGTTCAAGAGCCTTCACATACTTCCCGCATTCCTCAATCTTTCCCTGCGGGATCAGCCCGGCAATTGTCTGCACATGGAAATTGTAATCATGTCTCTGGGAACGTATCACATTCATGAAGCTCTGCATTTCACCGCGATACTGCTGTTCCACCAGCACTGCGATTCGTTCTTTTTTATAGGCATTCATCAAAATAATCAGAACTATTCCAAACCAGAATAAACAGCATCCTCCTATGCAAAAGCACAGCATTTCCGCCTCACTTCCGCAAAAAACAAGCAGTACATATGCCCCCTGTGCGATCAAAAACGCCTCTGCCGCATCCCCAAAATTATCCTTCTTCTGAAGCTGTACAAACAATGCAATGACTAAAAAAAACGCGAATTCTGCCGGCATTTCCAACTGCGGAAAACCAATCCCGTTCAGCAATACGGACACACTTGTGCAAAGCAGTGCGGTAAAAACAGAATAAAACAGTATCCCATACACCTTTAAAACACCGTACTTTTCGGCGTTCCAACCATGTCATAGGGGGTTGCCTGATAGACGTAATAATTCAGCCAGTTTGTATACAGATTATTGGCATGGGCGCGCCACATCAAAAGCGGCCGGTTGTCCGGATTATTATCTTTATAATAATTTTCCGGAATTTCAATGGGCAGTCCTTTTCCCAAATCCCGCTTGTATTCCCCATCCAGAGTCACTCTGTCGTATTCCGGATGACCCATGACAAAAATTTTCCGGCCTTCCTGTGCCATCGCCAGAAAAAGTCCTGCTTCCTCTGATTCCGCCAGGACAGTCAGTTCACTGCAGGCATGGATATCTGCAATAGGTACCTCCGTATGTCTGGAATGAGGAGCCAGGAACATATCATCAAAGCCCCGTACCAGCGGGATCTTGCGGTTCATCACTTTATGCCAGAAAAGGCCGAACATCTTTGCATCCAGAGGTTTTTTCCGTAATCCGTAATGATGATAAAGCCCTGCCTGGGCAGCCCAGCAAAGATAAATGGTAGAGGTGACATGGCTCTCTGTCCAGTCCATGATCTCTGTCAGTTCCTCCCAATAATCCACTTCCTCAAACTCCATCTGTTCCACAGGTGCCCCTGTGATAATCATACCGTCAAATTTCTGTTCCTTCAATTCTGAAAAAGTCTGATAAAATTTATTGAGATGGCTCATGGAGGTATTCTTGGATTCATGGCTCTCCACAGTCATAAACGTAACGTCCACCTGCAGCGGTGTATTGGAAAGGGAACGTAGAAGCTGCAGCTCCGTTTCTTCCTTCAAAGGCATCAGGTTCAGGATCAAAATATGGATAGGACGAATATCCTGATGCATGGCACGGTTTTCGTCCATCACAAAAATATTTTCTTTCTCCAGAATTTCTTTTACAGGTAAGTCACTTTGTATTTTAATTGGCATTCTTTCGTCCTCCTTTTTGCTGTTTGCCAAAATTATATCATTTTTCTGATGTTTCCTTCCGGAATGCCTTGCAATCCCGGACAGATTTTACTCCCTGCCTGCCAGTTTTAAAAAGTCTTCCTCTGACAAAATGGGAATTCCAAGTTCCTTGGCCTTCTTATTCTTGGAAGAATTGGAGGCTTTATCATTATTGATGAGGTAATTCGTTTTGCCGGTAACAGATCCGGTCACTTTTCCCCCCAGGGATTCCACAAAGGTTTTCACTTCTCCCCGGTTCGCAAAGCGCTCCACACTTCCCGTCACTACAAAATTCATCCCGGCAAAAATCTGTTCTCCCCTCTGTTCTTCCTTTTGGATCTGAAGATGGCTGAGAAGATGATCCAGCTTTTGGTTGTTTTCTGTTTTTGCAAAATAAGCAGCCAGATTCTTTGCAATAACTGGACCAATTCCGTCAATAGCGCTGATTTCCTCTTCCTCCGCATGGCGGATAAGCTCCAGGTCATAATCAAAATACCGGCAGATTACTTTCGCATTGGCAAGTCCGATATTGGCAATCCCCAAACTATAAATTACTCTGGGAAGGGTGGTTTCCCTGGCTTTTTCAAGGCTTCCCAGAAGATTCTCAAAAGATTTCTCCCCAAAGCCCTCCATAGCAGTAATTTCATCCCGGAACTTTTCAATTTCAAAAATATCTCCAAAGTCATGAATATATCCTTTTGCAATAAACTTCTCCAATGTCGCTTCCGACAGCCCGTCAATATTCATGGCGTCCCTGCTGACAAACAGGGTAAATGCCTTGATCTTTTTGGCTGCACAGTCCGGGTTCATGCAGTAAAGAGATTCCACCTCATTTTCTTTGATGACCCTGGCCTCCCGCCCGCAGGCAGGACAGATATCCGGTATCTTCAGACTACCGCTTCTTGTAAGGTTTTCCGCAATCTGGGGAATGATCATGTTCGCTTTATAAACCTGAATGGTATCCCCAATGCCAAGCCCCAGTTCTTTTACGATGCTTACGTTGTGTACGCTGGCGCGGCTTACCGTGGTTCCCTCCAGCTCCACAGGTTCAAAAATTGCCACAGGGTTGATGAGCCCCGTTCTTGACGGACTCCATTCCATTTCCAGAAGGTGCGTTTCCCGGATTTCGTCCGCCCACTTAAAGGCAAAAGCATTTCTGGGGAATTTGGCAGTACTTCCAAGAGAATCTCCATAGGCAATGTCGTCATATAAAGCCACCAGTCCGTCTGATGGAAAATCATTGCTTTCAACAGCGCCTGCGAAATAATCCATCGCCTCATCCAGCGTTTCTCCTGTTACCATGCGGTATTCCACTACGTCAAACCCCTGACGCATAAGCCACTGAAACTGATAGTCCCTTGAATTATGCATATCCTCATTCTCCGCACTCACCAGAGAAAAGGCATAAAAACGCACATTTCTCCTGGCAGTGATCTCATTATTCAGCTGTCTGACCGAACCGCTGCATAAATTTCTCGGATTCTTGTATCTATTGTCCACATCCTCAATAGATGCATTGATCTTTTCAAAATCAGAATAGGTGATGATTGCCTCCCCCCGCAATACCAGCCTTCCCTGAAAAGGAATCTTCAGGGGGATATTCTGAAATACCCGGGCATTGTTGGTTATGACCTCTCCTATGATACCGTTTCCGCGGGTAACGGCTTTTTGAAGCAGTCCATTTTCGTAGGTAAGTACAATGGTCAGGCCGTCCAGTTTCCAGGACAGCAATGTCTGATGGGTTCCTATAAATTCCCGCAGCACTTCCCTGTCTTTCGTCTTATCCAAAGACAGCATAGGAGTCTCATGGGCCTCCTTTGGCAGGGTATCCAGCGCTTCATACCCTACGCTGATGGTCGGGCTTCCTGCCAGAACTGTCCCTGTTTCTTTTTCCAGAGCCACAAGCTGGTCGTACAGAGCGTCGTACTCCCGGTTGCTCATGATCTCCCGGTCTTCCTGATAGTATGCCTTTGCTGCCTGATTTAACTTTTCCGCCAGTTTTTTCATTTGCTGCAGGGATGTCTCTGTCTCCATGATGTCCTCCTGTTTCTCTAATTGTTTCACTGGAGGATGACTCCAGCATTTTCTTTAACTCTTTCCATTCCTTTGATGTAATTTCCCGGTATTGTCCCTCCGGAATTCCTTCCAGCTTAAGATTCATGATCCTGGTTCTTTTTAAAGATGTTACCCGGTAACCAAGGGTTTCACACATACGGCGGATCTGGCGGTTCAGCCCCTGGGTAAGGATAATCCGAAAGCACACCTTCCCCGTACGCTCCACAAAACAGGGGCGGGTTACTGTGTCAAGAATGGGAACTCCGGAAGCCATTTTTTCCAGAAATTCTCTTGTCACGGGTTTATCCACAGTTACCAGATATTCTTTCTCGTGATAATTTCCTGCGCGCATAATGCGGTTTACCAGATCTCCCTGGTTTGTCATAAGGAGTAGGCCCTCTGACTCCTTATCCAGGCGCCCCACAGGATAAATCCGAAGGGGATAGTCCAGGTAATCCGTCACAGTAATTTCTTTTCTCTGCTGCTTTGTACTGCAGACGATTCCTCGTGGCTTATAAAACAGAAGCAGAATTCTTCTCTCTTCTTTTACAGCCCGTTTCCCATCCACAAAAACTTCCCCGCCGGGCGCAACGCGGTCCCCCGGGCGTACGGTTCTTCCGTCTATAGAAACCCGTCCCGCCTCAATCAAACGGTCTGCCTCTCTTCTGGAGCAAATACCTGCTTCGCTTAAGTATTTATTAATTCTGATCGATGTCCGGCTTTCTGCCTGTTGTTTTTCATTTTTTTTGTCCATTGTTCCATTATATATTTTTTTTTATTTTACTGCAACCGAAGATTTATGGATTTCCTGCATATAACATTTATAGATTTCCTGCGACTATTTGGGGATTGTATTTTCCTGTCGGTTATTGTATGATAAACAGGATAAGAATTTACATAAGGGGGATATTTTATGCCAGGTCCTAATAAGCGGACGAACCCTGTGCTTCTTCTCACCGTATTGCTTTTATGTATCCTCTTCGGAGCTGTTCTTTCCAGATCCTCCCCGGGGCTTCTGCCTATCAGCAGCGGTACGAAGCCGGATACGTTCGTCGCCACAGATGCAGATGATTCTGCCTCCCTGTCAAAAGGCACTGTGACTGACAATGACTCTCCTGACGATTCCAAAATTGAGAATGATACTCCAAAGCCGACAGCTACTCCCGTTCCCACAAAGGCACCCAAAAAAGAAACTACCCAGAAAACAAAAATAAAAGTTTCTCCAGAGGCCAAAAAAGGCGTATGGACACCAAATGGAAGCAGCTGGCTGTTTCTGGTTGACGGAACACCTTATACAGGATGGCTGACTGACACAGATTTTCATCGCTATTATTTTAACCAGGATGGTATTATGCAGACCGGATGGCTGGATGAAGGCCCCAAACGCTATTATCTGGATCTTGACGGGATCATGCAGACCGGAACGGTTAAGATTGGCAAGGAAACTTATGAGTTCCTGGAAGATGGTTCTTTAAAGGATTTTATTCCGGATGATCCAACTCCTACACCCAAGGAAAAGAAGAGCAGCCAGAAGAAATCCAAAGGAATGATCGCTCTGACTTTTGATGACGGTCCCAGTTCTTTTACCAACCGTCTTCTGGACTGTCTGGAAAAAAATCACGCCAAAGCAACCTTCTTTCTTGTAGGAGAAGAAGCCAATTACTTCCAGGATGAGGTAAAAAGGATTGACGCTCTTGGATGTGAGCTGGGTAACCACACCTACTCCCATGCAAATCTCACCCAGCTGGATATAGATGGGATCCAGTCTCAGATCAGTCAGGTTGACCAACTTCTCACAGAACTTACCGGCCATGCTTCCGCCGCACTGCGGCCGCCCTATGGCTCTGTCAATGATACGGTGGTATCTGCCGTATCTGCTCCCATGTTTCTCTGGTCTGTAGACACAAGAGACTGGGAAACGCTGGATGCGCAGAAAACCATTGATACAGCTCTTTCAGAAGCAAAGGACGGTGCTATCATTCTTATGCATGATATTTACTCTCAGACAGTGGATGCCGCAGAGGTCATCATTCCAAAACTCATCGAGGAAGGTTATGAGCTGGTCACAGTTCACGAACTTGCCCAAGCCCGCGGAATCGACTTAAAACCAGGAATCGCTTACAGCGAGCTGTCAGGAAATACTGCAACAGAATAGGTAAAAAGAACGCCTCCAGTTTTTAAACTGAAAGCGTTCTTTTTTGCGTTCTTTTTTAAAGATGTTCGAACTTTTGCGTCCAGTATCGCTGCATCAGCTGTTCCGCTTTTTCATCATCAAGACCAAACTTTTTCTTGAGCAGATCAAAAGCCGTCTCAAAATTATAGGAAGCATCCTGCAAGGCCTCAATATAAAATTGTATGCTAGCTTCTTCCACTTTTTTTATAGTTTTCTGCTCTGCTTGCTCCACTGCTTTCCTGGCATTCTCTATCATTATTTTTGCCTTTTCTTCCGCTTCTTTTACCTTTTTTTCCGCCTTTTCCTCCGCTTCTTTTACCTTTTCTTCCGCCTTTTCTTCCGCTTCCTTCCGGAGCCTGCGTTCTAACTGGATATCCATCTTTTCCATGTTTTCAAATAAATATCCCATTCT
>JAETNR010000057.1 GCA_021772055.1 Blautia sp.
TTTAGGAGGCAACCAGTAAAAATGGTACTGCGAAACTCCGCCTCTGGCGGAACCAGAGAAATACCCCGGAGGGGTTAAAGTTAGACCCCCATTTGAAATGGGGGTTGCTAATTTGAAGCGGGGGTGATGGGATGAGCAAGCGGATTTCAGTTGATGATCTTTCCAGTGAGATCATGTCTGCGCTGGAGGAATATAAAGAGGTCACGGATGAAGTGGTCAAAACAGCGGTGAATTCCGTATCAAAAGAGACAAAGGCAATGGCCCAGGCGGGTTCCCCGGTAAAGTCCGGTGCGTACCGGAAGGGGTGGGCAGTAAAAAAGACCTCGGAGAAAACCGGGCAGGTCAGCATTACTGTCTACAACCGTGCCAAGCCGGGGCTGACGCATCTTTTGGAGAAAGGCCATGCAAAGCGTGGCGGCGGCCGGGTGGCCGGGAAAGCGCACATCGCCCCTGCAGAGGAATATGCCGTGAAGGAATTGGAAGCGGCGATCAAAAGGGGGCTGTCGTGATGGACTATAAAGAGATTGTAACAATGTTAGGCGGCACGGGGCTGCCCTTCGCATACCACCACTTTGCGGAGGGAGAATCCCCGGAGCCGCCATTTATCTGCTATCTGACACCTGGCAGCAATCACTTTGCAGCGGACGGGATCGTCTACTTCAAAGTCAAGCGGCTGGATGTGGAGCTGTATACGGACAAGAAGGAACCGGAGCTGGAGGAACGGCTGGAAGCAGCCTTTGACGCTTATGGGCTGTTCTATGAGAAATCGGAAACCTACATCGAGTCCGAGAAACTGTATGAAGTGATTTATGAAATGGAGGTTTAACGAACATGGGTAATAAGGTCAAATATAACCTGAAAAATGTCCATGCCACCAAGCTGACCGAGACGGTGACGGATGGTGAAACTACCTTCACCTATGCTGCACCGAAGGCGATTCCCGGCGCAGTGAGTATCAGTCTGGATGCGGAAGGCGAATCCAGCCCGTTCTATGCGGATGGCATCGTGTATTTCCGTTCCGTGACCAACAATGGTTACAGCGGCGATCTTGAGATTGCGTTGATCCCGGAGTGGTTCCGCACGGAGATCTTGCAGGAGGAGCTGGATGGCAAAGGCGTGCTGGTGGAAAACAGCGGCGTTGGCGAGAGCGTGAAGTTTGCCCTGCTCTTTGAATTTGATGGGGACGTGAATGCCATCCGCCATGTGCTGTATAACTGTTCGGCATCCCGCCCGTCCATCGAATCGGAAACGAAGGAGGATACCATTGAGCCGGGTACGGAAACCCTGTCCATTACGGCGGACCCGCGCTCGGATGGACTGGTAAAGGCCCGCACGGGTGATACCACGGATGCGGCAGCCTATACGAACTGGTATAAGTCGGTGTATCTGCCGATCAAGCAGGAAGCAGCAGAGGGAGGCGAGTAAAGGATGCTGAAACGTGAGATTGAGATTTGCGGGAAGCAGGTGGCGTTCCGTTCTTCTGCCACCATTCCCCGCCTGTACCGGGCGAAGTTTAAGAGGGATATCTTCAAAGACCTCTCCAAGCTGGAAAAGTCCTATAAGGGAAAGACCGAGGAAGGCAATGAATTTCAGATCGAGGACTTGGAAATCTTCGAGAACGTGGCTTACATCATGGCCTATCATGCGGACAATTCTATCCCTTCTACTATTGAGGAGTGGCTTGACCAGTTTGATATGTTTTCCATTTATGAAGTCCTGCCGCAGATTCTGGAGCTTTGGGGGCAGAACATGATGATCGAGGTGCAGGCAAAAAAAGGGTTGGCAGAAGTGAGCGGGAAATGACCACGCCCCTGTTCCTTCTGCGGAGTGTGGAGATTGGCATATCGATTTCTGACCTGGACCTTCTCACAGTCGGGCTGGTCATTGATATGTGGACAGAAAAAGCCAATGATGGCGTGAAATATAAGAAGATAGCGACACAGGAAGATTTCGATAAATTTTAGCACTAATTGGAAATCATAAAATTTCCCCCCTCCTTGACTTGTGGCTGAATTTGGGGTAAAATAAAGCCACAAGAAAGGAGGCGCTTTTATGCAGATTATTCCTATGCGTGACTTGAAAAACACGGTTGAGGTAGAACGGCGCTGTGCCGAAGAAAACGGACCGGTTTATGTAACGAAGAATGGATATGGCCGTCTGGTTGTTATGGATATTGAGTATTACGAACGGACCATGCAGAAAATGTACGAAGCGAAAACGATCATGGAAGGTTTGGAGGATGTAAAAGCCGGACGGACTGTGGATGGAGAAAAAGCGATCAGCGATATAAGGAGAAAGTATGGAATCTAAATGGGGATATCAGTTGACGCAGAAAGCGGATGCCGATTTGGATGACATTGTGGGATATATCGCTGTGGAGCTGGCAAACCCAAAGGCAGCATCGGATTTTGTGGACAGATTGCAGGGAGCGATTGAGGAAGCGCGGTCTTTCCCGGAAAGCGGTTCTTTAGTCGTGAATGAATTTGTACCAAATACGGAGATCAGAAAAAAACTGGTAGGTAATTATATTATGTACTATCTGCCGGATTTTGATGAAAAAATGATTTTTGTCCTGCGGATTATTTATGGCAGGCGGAACATGGATGAAATTTTGCGGCAGCTAAATGTATAGTAAAAAAGAATAATGGAATCACAGATGGCATCGGTCAGAAATGATCGGTGCTTTCTTTATGCTCGGAGAAGTGTCTACAGCATCTCCGGGCTTTTCTTTTGCACATTTTGGGGAGGTGAAAAACAGTGGCAAGCAGGATCAAAGGCATCACGATTGAGATTGGCGGCGATACTACGGGGCTTGATAAAGCCTTAAAGAGCGTCAATTCATCAATTACACATACACAGAGCGCTTTGAAAGATGTCAATAAGCTGCTGAAACTGGACCCCTCCAACACAGAGCTTCTTTCGCAGAAGCAGAAGCTGTTGCAGGATGCGATTTCCTCTACCAAAGAAAAGCTGGATGCCTTAAAACAGGCACAGATACAGGCAAAGGAGCAGTTGGAGAACGGTGACTTAGGCCAGGATAAGTACGATGCCCTCCAGCGTGAGATCATTGAAACCGAGCAGGAATTAAGACGTTTGCAGGAGGAGGCGGCAACCACCAGCTCCGTTCTTGCTAAGATCGATGAAGTCGGGGGCAAGATGGAAAACTTGGGAAATTCCATCTCCGGGGTTGGTAAGAAGATCATGCCGATCTCCACGGCGGTGGGCGGCCTGGGCATTGCGGCTGTGAAAACGGCAGCGGACTTTGACTCTGCCATGAGCCAGGTGGCGGCGGTATCTGGTGCGACTGGGGATGACCTGCAGGCCCTCCGGGATAAAGCCCGTGAGATGGGTGAGAAAACGAAGTTTTCCGCATCCGAGGCGGCGGAGGCCATGAATTACATGGCGATGGCCGGATGGAAGTCAAAAGATATGATCTCCGGCATTGACGGCATCATGAACCTTGCCGCTGCATCGGGAGAGGACCTGGCGACCACATCGGACATCGTAACGGATGCCCTGACCGCCTTTGGACTGACGGCAGCGGACTCCGGGCATTTCGCAGATATCCTTGCTGCGGCATCCTCCAATGCGAACACCAACGTGTCCATGATGGGAGAAACCTTCAAGTATTGTGCGCCGATTGCAGGCGCACTTGGTTTTTCCGCAGAAGATACCGCCGAGGCGATTGGCTTGATGGCAAACGCGGGTATCAAATCCTCTCAGGCAGGTACTTCCCTTCGTACCATTATGAACAACCTCGCCGGGGATGTGAAAATCAGCGGGCAGGCCATCGGGGATGTGACGATTGCCACAACGAATGCGGATGGCAGCATGAGAAGCCTGTCGGATATCCTGGCAGACTGCCGGGTTGCGTTTGGAGGATTGACCGAATCCGAGAAGGCGCAGGCGGCAGAATCCCTGGTAGGCAAGAATGCCATGAGTGGGTTCCTCGCCCTGATGAACGCGGCACCTGCGGATATTGAAAAATTAAGCGGTGCCATTGATAACTGTGACGGAACGGCTGAGAAGATGGCGGCGACCATGCAGGATAACCTGATGGGGCAGCTTACCATCTTAAAGAGCCAGTTGGAGGAGCTTGCCATTTCCTTTGGCGAGATGCTGATGCCTGCGATCCGCAGCATTGTAACGAAAATCCAGGAGTTCGTGGATAAGTTAAATGGCATGGACGAAGGTACCCGCCAGATGGTCTTGAAAGTAGGGCTTTTGGTGGCGGCGCTTGGGCCATTCCTTGTCATTCTCGGAACGACCATATCGAAAATTGGTACGGCCATGAAGGGGTTCGTGCAGTTGGCAAACGGCTTTAGCAAGCTGAAAGTGGCGGTGCAGGGAGGCACAGGGCTGTTTGGCAAGCTAGGGGCTGCCCTGGGCGGCATCTCGGCTCCTGTCGTGGCGGTGGTGGCAGTCATCGGGACACTGGTGGCTGCCTTCCTGCATTTGTGGAATACCAATGAGGGGTTCCGGGAGGCCATCATTGGGACGTGGAATACCATCAAAGAGACGGTCAGCACCTTCTGCCAGGGAATCGTTGACCGATTGAATGCACTCGGATTTGAGTTCTCCAACATCACGGAGGTTCTTGGTGCTATCTGGAACGGCTTTTGTTCCCTTCTGGCTCCGGTCTTTGAAGGGGCGTTTCAGGCAATCGCTGTGGTGCTTTCCACGGTGCTGAACGTGATCACTGGCATCTTAGATGTATTTATCGGCCTGTTTACCGGGAACTGGTCGCAGATGTGGACGGGGATTCAGACCATCTTCTCCGGGGTGTGGGAGGGCATCAAGGGCATCCTTTCGGCAGCGGTCGGCATCATCCAGGGCATTGTGGATGTATTTCTCGGCTGGTTTGGCACAAGCTGGAGCGAGGTCTGGACGAATATCAAGATCTTCTTTGAAGGTATCTGGAATGGGATTGTGGCCTTTTTCTCCGGCATTTGGGAGACAATCACAAACGTGGTGCAGACGGGCATCCTGCTGATCGGCTCCATTTTGAGTGCTGCCTTTGACATCATCACGCTGCCGTTCCAGTTCATTTGGGAGAACTGCAAGGAGATTCTTATATCCGTCTGGAACGCCATTCGATCTGTGGTGTCTTCCGCAATGAACGCAGTTTCCAGTGTGATCTCGTCCGTGATGTCCGTCATCCAGAATGTCATTTCAACTATCTGGACGGCGATCAGCACAAAGATTTCTTTGGTGCTGAACACGATAAAATCCGTGGTGACTACGGTATTTAACGCCATCAAATCGGTGGCTTCCAGTGTCTGGAACGGGATCAAATCCGCCATTTCGACTGTGGTGGACGGTATCAGGAGCAAGGTTTCCTCGGTATTTAATTCGGTCAAGAGTACGGTGACTTCTGTATTCAATGGCATCAAGAGTACCACCACTTCCGTCTGGAACGGTATCAAGACTGCGATTGTGACACCGATTGAAAATGCAAAGAACACCATCAAGGGAATCGTGGATAAGATCACCGGATTTTTCTCCGGCATGAAGATTTCCCTGCCGCACATCAAGCTGCCACATTTCCGGATTTACGGCAGTCTGTCCATTGCGCCGCCGAGTGTGCCGCATCTGTCCATTGACTGGTATAAAGAGGGCGGTATTATGACGAGGCCGACCTTGTTTGGGATGAATGGTACGAATCTGATGGCAGGCGGAGAAGCAGGAGCAGAAGCGATCCTGCCGCTTAAGAACTTTTATAACCAGTTGGAGAACATTCTGTCCACCCGGTTGGATACCAGTGCAATGGAGCAGTACCTTGCGGTCATTGCCGCAAACAGCAGCAAGGGCATTTATCTGGAGGATGGAACACTGGTGGGGCATCTGCTTCCGGCCATTGACAGTAAGTTGGGGCAGATGCAGAAACTGAACAGGAGGTTGAGCCTATGAGACCAGATGTAAAACTGAATCATGTGTGGATGTCTGGTCTTGGGTGGCTTCGGGAAAGCATCAGTTTTCCCACGCCTCAGTCACAGACCAATACCATTGTGGTGCCGGGACGGAATTCCCCGATCCGGTACACGGAAGCCCTGGGGCGGGTATCTTACCAGCCCCGGAGCTTTGAGATCGTGCTTTCCATGCTTGGGACCAGGGAGCAGTTTAATGAAAAGGTCAGCACTGTTGTGAATCCGTTTGCCGGACAGCTTGTGAAAGTGGTTTGCAGTGAGGAACCGGGGCTGTATGTCATCGGCACACTGGAGATGGCACCAGCTTATGATCCGCTGACCGGAAAGGGGCAGCTTACCATTTCCTGTTCCGATGGGGATTCCTACTGCTACCATGTGGAAGAAACCGTTATCACAGTGACGGGCGGAGGGAGTGTCATTCTGGATAATGACTATATGCCTGTGGTTCCGGTCATCACAGCCACAGCGGAAACGGCACTGAGCTGGCAGGTCGGCACAGACACCTTCCAGAAATCCATAAGCCCCGGCACTTGGGAATTTCCTGAAATGGAACTGCAGGCCGGAAGGAATGTGGTGTCCGTTACGGGTACCGGGACAGTGACCTTCCGTTATCGGGAGGGACGCCTATGAGGTTATTCCGTATCTATGTGGACGGTACGCTGTTTTACCATCCGCAGTTATCCAGGCTGGCGGTCACGGAAGCAAAGGTGCAGGAGGATGCGGAGAACATTGACAGCATGACTCTATCAGCCCCTTATAATCATCCGTACCTGGGCAGCATTCATCCGATGTCCTCCGTGATTGTCTGCAAGAAGGGAAATGAAACGGTCTTTGAAGGGCGGGCGCTGGATGACGGCAGCGATTTTTATAATACGCACACATGGACGTGTGAGTCGGCCCTTTCTTATTTGAAAGACAGCCTCCAGCCGCCCTATGTGTATAAAGGGAGCCTGCGGGGGCTGCTGGAATACTTTGTGGAGGAGCATAACAAAAGCGTGGAGGAGCAGAAGCGGTTCACGGTGGGAGAAGTAACGGTGGTGGATACCAACGATTACATCTCTTATAGCTGCTCGGATTACTCTGTCACGATGGATGCCATCCGGGAGAAGCTCATTAAAACACACGGAGGGTATCTGCGCCTTCGGTATACCAGTTCCGGCAAAGTGCTGGATTACCTGGCGGACTTTACGGAAGCCTCCCTTCAAAAAGTGGAGTACGGAAAGAATCTGACGGATGTAAAGATCAATCAGGACCATACCGAACGTGTGACTGCCCTGATTCCTCTTGGGGCAAAGATCAAGACCACAGACGCAGAGGGCAATGAGGTGGAAACGGACGAGCGCGTGACCATTGAAGCCGCCAATGATGGAAAAAACTATGTGTTTGATGAGGATGCGGTTAAGGAGATCGGCTGGATATGGGCAACGGAGGTATGGGAGGATGTGACGCTTTCTTCCAATCTTCTGCGGAAGGCAAAAGTGAGGATTTCTGAACTGGCGAAGGGCATCACCAGCATGGAGCTGACCATTGTGGATGAATCGGACACCGGGGCAGACATCGCGGATATTCATGCAAGGCAGTATGTGTACTGTTCTTCCCCGCCCCACGGCATTGACGGACGGTATCTGTGCATTGGCAGGACCAGGGATTATCTGAATCCCTCCGACAACACCATCACCATCGGGGCAAGCGGAATCCGCCTGACTGCCATCAGTGCAAAGCAGAATCAGAATTTAAGCACACTGGAGCAGGACATCTTAGGGCAGACAGAGAAGATCGAGAACATCTTCGGGAAAGTCGAGGATATCACCACAGCGAAAATGTACCGGACAGAACTGGTGGTGGAAGGCACGAGCATCTTCCGGGATAAAGGGCAGCAGAGTATTTTAAGATGCAGGGTGCTGTCCTGGGATAAGGATATCACGGATACCCTTCCCGCTTCTGCTTTTTCCTGGCACCGGAAGTCCGGCAATGCACAAACCGATGCCGATTGGGATGGGCTGCATAAAGGAATGAAAAGCGTAACCATATCAACCGAGGACGTATTTGACAATGCGTCCTTTTATTGTGAAGTCACCATTTAATTTGAAGGAGGAACACAAATGCCTACTATTTTAACATCCAGCCAGCAGACTTTCGTGGACATCACGGATCAGCGGAAGCTGTCGGCCTACATTACCTCAAACCTGCCTAAGACGCAGAGTGAGGACCCGAACACACTGCCGCACGCCTATGCGCCGGACTGGACCGCATCCCATCTGGTGCTGACTCCGGTGATCTTTTTAGACCAGACCAACGTGGCGCTGGATGCATCGGGGCTTACGATTTCCTGGAAACGGAAGGATGGAACGGGCGCGGAAGCGGCACTTTCCTCTGGAGAGTCTGTAGCGGGAGGAATTTTGACGGTCAGCCAGAATAAGCTATCCTCATCTTCCTCCGGCATGATCACCTATATCTGTTATATCAGCTACTACGATTCAGAAACGAAGAACACGGTCAATATTTCCTCTGATATTACCTATACGCTGGTAAAGAATGCAGAAAACGCAAAACTGGCCTATGTGACGGCGGATACCTATGTGTTCAAATACAACACTTCATCGGCGCTGGTAGGCGCGACACAGGCGACTCTTACCGCGCAGGTACAGGGCGTGACCGTCAGCAAGTGGCAGTATCTGAACAGTTCCGGAGTGTGGACGGATTACCCGACCACCTCAGATAATACCAGCATTACGGGTGGGACGCTGGTGGTAAAACCTGCCCATGCGGTGTTCTTCAACAATGTGGCGCAGATCAAGCTGGTGACCGATGATGCGGATGTGTTCGATACCATTTCCATTACCAAGATGTATGACGGAGAACAGGGACAGCCTGGGCAGGCAGGCGCAGGCGGCCTGTCGGTCATTCTTGGAAATGAAGCGCAGAACATTGCCTGCACCAACGGCGGTGCGGTTCAGGCGGCGGTGGATGTGACGATCCCCTTTACCGGATATGTGGGCATTACGCAGACAGCCTGTACCTGTACGGTGGGAACCCTGCCAACAGGCGTGACTGTAAAATCCAATACAGCGGCCACGGCATCTGCGGTAGGTTCCGTGGTCCTGACCTTTGCGGCCAATGCCACGCTTGGCGGGGCATCGGTGCTGACGGGTACGATTGACCTGACCTTTACCATTTCAGGAAAGAGTGTGGTGAAGAAATTTGCCTGGACGAAATCCAATAAGGGGAGCAACGGGGTCAGTGCGGTGGTATTTTCCGTGTATGCACCAAACGGGACCATTGTCCAGAACCAGTCCGGCTCCCTGGTGCTGGCAACATCCACCTATAGCGGCGCAACGGAGATTACGACAGGTGCAACCTACCAGTGGTCGAAATACACAGCCGGGAAGTGGACGGATATCAGCGGGGCAGCGTCTGATACGCTGACCGTTTCCGGTGCGGATATCGTCAATATCCAGTCTTACCGATGCACTATGAATTACGGAGGCAAGTCCTATGTGGATGTGATCACGGTGGAGGATAAGTCGGACCCGTATGTATCGGAGATGCTCTCCATCGGCGGCTTTACCGTAAAGAATAACCTGGGCGGCCTGGTCCCCTATGTGATCGTCCGTACCAACCAGAAGGAAGTGGATGCCCTGCTCGGCAATATCAGCGAGACACCACCTTCCACGCCGATAAACGGGATGTTCTGGTACAAGATCGACCATACGGCGAAAACAGTCACGCTGATGAAATACAACGGCACGGCCTGGGCCGCAGCCACAGAAAAGCAGAGCCTTACCTACACCTGGTATAAGCAGGATAAGGATGGAAAGGAAGCGGCGTTTGGAAAGACCGGAAAAGTCATCTACCTGTCTGCGGATGACATTGACAGCATCGCCACGCTGCAGTGCGATGTGTCCAATTAGGAGGTGGCGGTCATGGCGCTTTTAACGGTTTGCCAGCACACCTTTCAGAACGTGCAGGCATATGAGGATGCCGTGGAGGATGTGGAGGCGCTGAAAGTCAACGTGCGGGAGTGCTACTCGGAGATCACAAAGACCTCCGAGCAGATACAGAGTTCCGTCCGGGAAACGTATCTGTCCAAGTCTGAGCTGGAAAGCATCCAGCAGGATTTCCAGGCGAGTATCACCCAGAACAGCAGTGAGATCCGTATGGACTTTACCGCTATTACCAATGAGATCATCAACAATGTATCTGCGAATCAGACGCTTTTGGAGGAATACATCCGGTTCAAGGGTGCGCTGATCGAACTTGGAAAAGTCGGGAATGCGTTCACGGCGGAGCTTTCCAATGAGGAGCTGGCCTTTAAGGAGAACGGACAGAAGATTGCCTATATCTCCAACCAGAGCCTTGTGATCACCAATGCGGAGATACGGAACAAGCTGTCCCTGGGCAATGAAAGTCGGGGATGGTTTGATTTTATCCCAAGAGCCAACGGGAACCTGTCGATCAAATGGCGTGATCCGGTGGGATAACGGCGGTTTTTATTTTTGTGAGGAAGGAGGAAGAAAGATATGGCATCCAGCGGCAGCTTTTCCGGCTCCATCCACAGCGGGCATTATGTGCTGCGGGTGGACTGGTCACAGACACAGAATGTATCTGCAAACACCAGTACCATCACGGCAAAAGTCTATCTGGTCAATGACTGGAGCTTAAGCATCAATGGACGTTCCGATAACTCCATGACGATTGACGGTACGGCACAGACCTTTGCTTCCTCTGCGATCAGCAGCACAGGCACACACCTTTTGGGGACATTGACGCAGACGGTAAGCCATGCCAGTGACGGCAGCAAGAGCCTGACCATGAGCGCGGTATTTTATATCCGGGCAACCTTAAGCGGCACTTATTACGCTTCCATCACGGCCAGTGCCACGGTCACGCTGGATTCCATTGCGAGGGCATCCAGTGTGTCTGCCTCCAATGCTACGATGGGTTCTGCCACCACGATTGCCATCAGCCGTGCATCCTCTTCGTTTACCCACACACTGACCTATGCCTTTGGCAGCGCAACGGGAACGATCGCCACAAAGACCACGGCAACCTCGGTGTCCTGGACACCGCCAGTTTCCCTGGCGAGCCAGATACCCAAAGCGGTGACCGGAACCTGCACGATCACCTGTACCACCTATAATGGAAACACCAGTATTGGAAGTAAGACCTGTACGCTGACGCTGACCGTCCCTTCCTCGGTAAAGCCTACCATCACCAGCCTGACAGCGGCCAGGGTGGATGGGGCGGTGCCAAGCACCTGGGGGATTTATGTGCAGACGAAGTCCAAAGCAACGCTAACCATCAACGGGGCGGCGGGAAGCTATGGTTCCACGATTTCTTCCTATTCCATTACGGGCGGCGGTTACACCAGTACGGCATCCAGCTTTACCACTGGCTTTTTGAATACTTCCGGCACGGTCACGTTTACGGCAACGGTGACGGATTCCAGAGGCCGGGTGTCAGCGGCGGCAACGGTGAGTATTTCCGTGGTGGCCTATTCCCCGCCTTCTTTTAGCAGTTACCTGTCGCAGCGTTGTCTAAGTAATGGGACTGTCAATGAGGATGGAACGTATATCCGGGGGCAGGTTTCCTATAGTTATGCATCATGCAGCAGTAAGAACACGATCACCCGTGCCACTTATTACAAGAAGGCATCGGATACGGCATGGACCAATGCCAGCGCCGCGTTTAGTTCCGGTACGGCATTTACCTTTGGCGGGGGCAAGATCTCCACGGAAACTTCCTACGATATCAAATATACACTGACAGACGCTTTTACCACCATTGCCATCCAGGACATCGTATCCACGGCTGCCGTGGTCATGGACTTTAAGAGGGGCGGCAAAGGCGTGGCAGTCGGAAAGGTATCGGAGGTAGACAATGCTTTTGAGGTTGCGGAGGACTGGGATGTCCGGGTATATGGGAAACTTCTGAAGGACTATATCCAGTCTTTCATTAAGACGATGTATCCGGTGGGGAGCATCTATATGAGCGTCAACGCCACCAATCCTTCCACCTACTTTGGCGGAACCTGGGTGGCCTGGGGCGCAGGAAGGGTGCCTGTGGGCATCAACACGGCAGACGGCAACTTCAATACGGTGGAAAAGACGGGCGGTGCGTCAACGGTCACGCTGACCTCTACCCAAATCCCTAGCCATACCCATGCAAAGGGAACGCTGGCAACAGCCAGTGCCGGGGCGCATACCCATAACCTGCAGAACCAGAAGGCTGCATGGGGTGTGGATGGCGCAGGCAACCGCGTCATGGTGGATGCGACTTCCGGCTATACGGCACTGACGAATAAAGCGACCGCCAGCGCAGGAGCGCATACGCACACCATTTCCGGTTCCACGGCGGCAACCGGAGGCGGCGGTGCCCATTCAAACTTGCAGCCGTATATCGTCTGCTATATGTGGAAACGGACAGCTTAATTTACAGGAAATCAGGCAGTTGCCCTTTAGAGGGTAGCTGCCTTTTTCAATACAAACATTTTTTAAGGAGGCTTCATTATGAAAGAATTCTGGAACATCATTCAACTCATTTTTACCGCTGTAGGAGGCTGGCTTGGTTATTTCCTGGGCGGGTGTGACGGTCTGCTGTTTGCGCTGGTGGCATTTGTCGCTGCGGATTACATCACGGGCGTCATGTGTGCCATCTCCGATAGGGAACTGTCCAGCGGTGTGGGCTTTAAAGGTATCTGCCGGAAGGTGCTGATCTTCATTCTGGTAGGCATTGCAAACATCCTGGATCTGCAGGTGATCGGAACGGGCAGCATTCTCCGCACGGCGGTCATCTTTTTCTACATTTCCAACGAGGGCGTGTCCCTTCTGGAGAATGCCGGACACCTGGGGCTTCCAATCCCGGAGAAGCTGAAACTTGTGCTGGCGCAGTTGCATGACCGTGCGGAAACCGATAAGGAGGGGGAATAATCATGAAGCTGGTACAGAGTATTCTGACAAAGAACCCCTGCTATACGGCAGGGAGAAAGATCACGGTGAAAGGTTTGATGCTGCATTCTGTGGGCTGTCCGCAGCCGAAGGCATCGGTATTTATCAATTCCTGGAACAGCCCAAGCTACAACAATGCCTGCGTCCACGGATTCATTGACGGCAACGATGGCACGGTGTATCAGACTTTGCCGTGGAACCACCGGGGCTGGCACTGCGGCTCCGGCAGCAAAGGCAGCGGTAACAATACCCATATCGGAGTGGAAATGTGCGAACCCGCCTGTATCAAATATACGGGCGGTTCTTCTTTTTCCTGCTCGGATAAAACGACCGCAAAGGCCGTGGCAAAGAGAACGTATGAGGCGGCGGTGGAGTTGTTCGCTATGCTTTGCAAGCAGTATAATCTGAATCCGACTGCGGATGGCGTGATTATCAGCCACAAGGAAGGTCATAGCCGGGGCATTGCTTCCAATCACGGTGATCCGGAACATTTATGGAACGGACTTGGAATGGGGTATACGATGGATGGCTTCCGCAAGGCAGTGAAAGAAGCAATGAACGGCTCCGGCAGCTCTGCTGACATGGGAAGTTCCGGCCTGCAGGCATCTTCTCTGAAAAATCTGTCAGAGGCGGATGTGATTGCAAAGGTAGGACCACTGTTTACCGCAGATCAGAAGGTAAGCGGCATCCTGGCATCGGTATCGCTGGCACAGTTTATTCTGGAGTCCGGTTATGGCAAATCGGAGCTGGCGCAGAATGCCAATAACTGCTTTGGCATGAAGAAGTCCCTGTCCGGGAATACCTGGAGCGGTTCCACCTGGGACGGCACGTCCATCTACACCAAGAAAACGCAGGAGTATGAGAATGGCGCGTATGTGACGGTGACAGCAGATTTCCGCAAATATCCGTCTGTGGAGAAATCCATTGCAGACCATTCCGCATACCTTTTGGGTGCAAAGAATGGTACGAAGCTGCGTTATGATGGCTTGAAGGGCTGCACGGATTACAAGAAAGCGGTTCAGATCATTAAGGATGGCGGCTATGCGACTTCGCCTACTTATGTGGAGAATCTCTGCTCCGTCATCGAGAAGTGGAATCTGACACAGTATGACGCGGCAAATACTGGTACGGTAAATGAAGTATGGTACCGTGTCCGCAAGACCTGGGCAGATGCCGCATCGCAGAAAGGGGCATTCCACAGCCTGTCTAATGCCAAGAAGTGCGCGGATGAGAATACCGGGTACTCCGTATTCGATGAATCCGGAAAAGTGCTGTACACAGGAAGGCAGACCGCCTTTCAGCCATATCTGGTGAAAGTGTCGGTCCCGGATTTGAATATCCGCAAAGGGCCTGGTACGGATAAGACCAAGACTGGAAAGTACACAGGCAAGGGGGTCTTTACCATTGTGGAAGAGGCTGATGGCATCGGTGCATCCAAATGGGGACTTTTGAAATCTTACCAGAAAAACAAAGATGGTTGGATTTCGCTCGATTACGCAGTGAAGTGTTGAGGAACTGGTCAGGCGGGATTTTTCCCGTCTGGCCTTCTTTTTTGACGTCTGGATAAGTTTGGACAGAGTGAAAAAAGATGCGGTGGAAACAGCGGAATTGCTTGACTTTTGGGGGCTTTAGAGTGATAGATAGACTACCAAAAAAAGAAAGGAGTACCTATTAAAATGGTGATTGCAGGAACGATAAATCGGGTGGCTTTTTATTGCCGGGTAAACCATCGTGACAGGGATTATACACAGTATCTTGATGCTGTGATGAGAAGGCTGGAAGAAAAATATGGAAGGCAGGAATGGGATTTACAGATTTTCTTTGAGGAGGCTTCGGGGGCAGACCCGGACAGAAAGGAACTCAATCGGCTGAAAATGGAGATTACGGCAAAGAAGATCAATGTGGTGGTTACGATGAAGGCGGATACGATTGCCCGTGACTGGGGACAGTTTATAGAATTTATGACAATTTGCAGCGAGAACAATGTGGAAGTGGTGTGCATTGATAAGACAGAGGATGCACAGAGCATTTATGAAAGAATACGGCAGTTTGTGCAGGAGTATTTTGAAGGACGTGATGATATATGCAGGTAAAGATTATCAATAAGATTCCGACATCAGCGGTGAAAAAGAAGCGGGTATGTGCTTATGCCAGAGTCTCCACCGACAGCCGGAGACAGGAAGATTCGCTGGAAAATCAGACAGCAACCTATGAGAGACTGATCAAAGGAAATCCTGAATATGAGTTTGCCGGGGTATATGCAGATCAGGGTATCTCCGGTTACTGCGAAAACCGTCCGCAGTTCCAGAAAATGCTGGAACAGGCAAGGGCGGGTGAACTTGATCTTATCATTACAAAATCCATATCGAGGTTTGCAAGAAATACCGTCACCGTTCTGAAGTTCGCAAGAGAACTGAAAGAACTGGGTGTCGGTATTTTTTTTGAAGAACAGAATATAAACACTCTTTCAGGGGACGGCGAGATGATGCTTGCCGTCCTCGCTTCTTTTGCACAGGAGGAAAGCAGGAGCATGAGTGAGAACAATAAATGGTCCATAAAGAAAAAATTTGAGCGTGGCGAGGTGATGATCAACACCACACGTTTTTGCGGATATGACAAAAACGAATACGGGGATTTGGTAGTGAACCGGAAAGAAGCGGAAATCGTCAGGCTGCTGTTTGACCTTTATCTGATGAATATCGGATGCAGCAGACTATCTGATCTGCTGAATTATCTCGGTGTCAAAACCATGACGGACAGCCAGTGGGAGAGCGGAACGATTGGCGGGATGCTCTCTAATGAGAAATATAAAGGCGATTTCCACTTGCAGAAATATTACACGCCTCCCACGCAGCGAAATGTGACCCGGAGGAACCGTGGAGAGGTACAGAGCTATTACATTTCTGAAAATCATGAGCCAATCGTTTCACCGGAGCTTTGGGGACAGGTTCAGGAAATGAAAGAGTACCGGAAAAAGGAAAGAAACATTGGACAGGACGGCACAAAGAAATTTCAGAACCGTTATCCATTAAGCGGAAAGCTCATTTGTCCATTCTGCGGAAAAACACTCCGCAGGCGGCAGGTTTACAACAAGAAGATTCAATGGCTGTGCAGCACATACATTGAAAAAGGAAAGAAAGCCTGCAAGGGCATCCGCATTGATGATGCCGCTCTTGCAGGATTAAATATCACGGAACAGACAGTAGTTGAGGAGGTAATTCAAAATGGCAAGAAGCATTACTGTTATACCCGCAAGACAGATTTCGACTGCGGAATCCGGAACAGCGCAGACAGTGCAGAAACTGAGAATGGCGGCGTACTGCCGGGTATCAACCGACCAAGAAGAACAGTTATTAAGTTATGAGAACCAGGTCAATTATTACACGAACTATATCAGTGAAAATCCTTTGTACGAATATGCAGGAACCTATGCGGACGAAGGTATCTCCGGCACCAACACAAAAAAGAGGGATGAATTCAACCGCATGATCGCAGATTGCAGGGCGGGGAAAATAGACATGATCATTACCAAATCCATTTCCCGGTTTGCGAGGAATACACTGGACTGCCTGAATTATGTGCGGGAGTTGAAGGACTTAGGCATTGGGATTATCTTTGAAAAAGAAAATATCAATACCTTGGATGCGAAAGGCGAAGTGCTGCTTACCATCCTTTCCTCACTGGCGCAGGATGAGAGCCGCTCCATTTCAGAGAACTGTACATGGGGAATCCGCAGGCGGTTTGAAACAGGAAAGCATAAAATGAGTACCAAGAGGTTCCTTGGCTACGATGCGGATGAGAGCAGCGGCAAGCTGATTATTAACAGAAAGCAGGCTCCGATTGTGGTGCGTCTGTATCAGGAATTTCTGGATGGAAAAACAGCGGACTACATCAAGCGGATTTTTGAGCGGGAAGGAATTAAAAATTGGGATGGAGGCACAAAGTGGCAGGCCACAACCTTAATGAGTATGCTTGAGAATGAAAAATACAAAGGCGATGCCCTTTTGCAGAAAAGCTATACGGTAGATTTTTTAACAAAGAAGCGGACGCAGAATAAAGGGGAAATCCAGATGTACTATGTGGAGGATGACCACGAAGCGATTATTTCAAAGCGGATTTGGGAGTGTGTACAGCTTGAAGCAGAGCGCCGGAAAAAATATCTGGAAGAGCATGGAACAAACTCCTATTCCCGCCGACCGGAAAATAATCCATTTGCTTCTAAGATAGTCTGCGGAAGCTGCAATAAGGTCTTTGCAAGAAAAGGATGGCGGAGCAGCACGGGGATTGACCGGAAAATATGGCAGTGCAGTGAGCGCTACAAGGTCAAAGGCGTTATGGGCTGTTCCAACCGCCATGTGGAGGAAGAGACGCTGGTAAAGGCTTATCTGATGGCATGGAATGCCCTGGTAGAGAACCGGGAGGCTTTTATGGAGCGTTGGAAGGAACAGATGCAGAGTGAGAATCTGCTGGAAGGCTACCGGGCGGAGAAGTTCATAGAATACACGGATGGGGTGCAGCCTTTGACGGAGATGGATACGGACTTCATGCTGAAAACGCTGGATTACATCAAGGTCTCTGAGAATGGGACGCTGTTGGTGGTGTTCCTGGATGGGACTGAGATTGAATGTAAAAATGAAGAGGAGTAAGAAAAGCGGCCGGTTGGGAGTTTTACGATTCCTGATCGGCCTTTTTTCTTGCGCTTTTTCAGATAGTAAAAGTTAAAGCGGTGTGGTAGAATATTATAAAGTCTTTAGATATCCGTTTTAAGATACAGTTTTGTGGGGTGACAAAATTGAAAAAATATACGATCAGCAATGTTATAAGTAGTTTTTCGGTAAAGCCGAATGGGAGTATGTCCATGCTTTTGGGGGCAGGAGCATCTATATCTTCTGGCATTATGTCAGGAGGGCAAATGGTATGGGATTTTAAGAGAAAAATCTATTGTATAGAAAATAAGATTTCTGAGGCTGTGTTTCCGGATATGTCAAAGGAAACTGCACAAAGGGAAATACAAGTCTACCTTGATGCAAAGGGAGAGCATCCAAGTTTATACTCAACAGAAGAATATTCTCATTATTTTGAGTATTTGTTTGGAAATAGTAGGGATAGAGACTTGTATATACAAAGCAAAGTGAAGAATGCAACGCCTTATTTGGGATATCTCTGTTTGGGCGCATTAATTATCGAAGAACGTATAAATTTTTTAAGTACGACTAATTTTGATGATTTGATTAAAGCTGGTGTGTATGCTATTGATGCGGGGCATTCTATAAAAACAATATCTTCAGGTATTGAGAATAGTGTGGGATTTAACTTAAATGATGGGTTTCCTACAATATTGAAACTGCACGGGGATTATTTGGTGGATCATTTAAAGAATACATCGGAAGAATTGCGAGCACTGGAAAATTCTATTAATTTAAAACTTCAAGACGTATTGCGTGAAAGAGGACTTATCGTAGTTGGATATGCAGGAAATGATAATTCTGTAATGACTGTATTAGAGGAAATAGTGAATCAAAATGGCTTGCCATATGGAATAATTTGGTGTAAACCTAAAAACTCTGTTTTAAGCGCGCGTGCTGAAAAGTTCATGGAATTTGCTTGTTCTAAAAATGAGCAATCCGGTATTGTGGATATTGATAGTTTCGATGATTTAATGTACAGATTGTATTTGACAATGGGAAAATCATATAAGGAAATTGACGAAAGGTGGAAAGATCCGGATTATATTAAACCGATTTTATTTGGAGGATTGAGAAAGAGAAATGTGTTTACAAAGACAAACACATTTGAAACAATAGAATATCCAGAAAAAAGTTATGCGTTTGAAACAACTATTACATCTTGGAAAGAATTAAGGAGCTATCTGAATAATTCAGATAGGATTGTGGCTGCTTTATTCAAGGGCAAAGTATGGGCTTTTGGGGATAAGGCGGAAGTGCATAAGACTTTTGAAAAAGTATTAAAATCAGATATAGAAATGCAAAAATTCCCGGAAGATTGGATACAAAAAGATTATTCATTTGTCTGGAGTATGTATTATGATTTGATTAAATTGACATTAATCTCTAAAGGACTAATGTGTTTTGGAAAAAACAAATTTTTTGATCCAAATGCAAGCATAAAGGAGAATGGAAATATAATTTATGATGCAGTTGAGGTGTTCTTGTCATGTGTTGGTAGGAAAATACTCTTAACTATTTTACCAACATTCTATATCGAAAAAGACAACAGGAAACCTATGGATAGATTGCATAAACAGAAAATTATTAATTTTCATATTTCAAAATTGTATAATCCAGATGTTAGCCAACGCATAAATGACTGGACAAAAAGATTATGTTTCAATAGGGAATTGGCTTTTAGAATCGCAGGATTTGCTTTGGAATTTAATAAAATTGTATACACAAGTGGAGGTGCTGGCAGGAAGGAATCATGGCCAGAGATTCAATGTTTTCAATGCGAAGAACCGAAGATGTGTTTTTCCGTAGATGATGCAAATAAAGTTGCAGTTAATCAATTGAAAGGTTTAGTTAATTATGGACCTATAGAACGTCTGAAAAATGGATCAAGTTTGGATAGCATAAAATTAGCAGTGTTAACTCCAGATCAGACACAGCAGGAAGTCATAACACATTTGGAAAAACTAAAGCAACAATATGTCACAAATTTGAAACAGGAACGGTATTTTTTACCAGAATACTTGGGATTTGAGAAGATATTTAGGCGCGATATAGATATTCCGAGCATTAATGATAACACGAGATTTAGAACTTATAATTTGAATGCGGTAGTAAAATTAGATGCGATTACATTTTATAAAGGGTTGACCCGGTATATTAACGTGTTTGCAAAAAATTTGATGTCATTTGATGTATTGGTAATATATATTCCGAGCTGTTTGGCACATCTGCGAGAAATAAAAAACGAATCAGTATATTTTGATTTGCATGATTCATTAAAATTATATTGTGCGGACAAAGGAATGGTTGTGCAATTGATTGAGGGAAAATCTGCTATACCTGATAAAAATAATGATTCAGCAAAGATAATGTGGGGGCTATCTACTGGGCTTTATTCTAAAGCAGTTGGACGCTTATGGAAACCTGCAATATATAATAAAAATACTGCTTTTGTAGGGCTTAGTTATGTGCAATCAGTCAATAATGGCGAAAAAATTTCAATTGGATGTAGCCAATTATTTGATGCAGAAGGGAATGGTATGCGGTTATATCTGAGGCCTTTGAAAAATCCGCAGTATATTCAGAAAAATCCTTTTATGAGAAATGAAGATGCCTGCAGATTGATGTTAAATTTAAAAAAATTATATGATGATTCTGTTCCGACATATGACTTAAAAAGAGTGGTAATTCATAAAACAACCTTTTTTACGAAAGAGGAGATGGAGGGAATTACGCGCGGTTTGGCTGGAATAGACGATATCGAATTATTGCAGATACAAGAATTTACACCTTGGAGAGCAATACGATTTAATTCATCTGACATGAAAGACATATCAAAGTTTCCTATTCAGCGGGGAACTGTTATTCAGTTAAATAAAGATACATTTTTGATTTGGACACATGGAGCTGTACAGGATGATGAGTTGGCTGGAAGGAACATGAATTATTATAAAAATGGTCGAGGGATTCCAGCACCGCTTCTGGTGAAACGGTTTATGGGAAAAACAGATGGAGCAACTTTAGTAAATGAGATAATGATGTTGACAAAGATGAATTGGAATAGCGGAGATAGTTTTTATAAGGTTCTGCCAGTCACTTTGGATTTTGCTAAGATGCTTTCACAGGTAGCAAAGCAGGATGTAGTTATTTATGATAAGCCGTATGATTTTAGGTATTTTATGTAAAGGCTTATGGCGATAAGAAGAAAGAGATAGGGATATATATGTTAAAGGCAATCAGATTAGAGCATTTTAAATCGTTTGAACTTTTGGATGATTTAACAATTAAACCATTAACAATATTATGTGGTGTGAACAGTGGTGGAAAATCATCAATAATAAAAAGTTTATTATTATTAAAACAAAGTTATGAAAATTCGTTAGCAACTAATGAAATAACATTAAATGGAGACTATACCGTCAATGGAACAATGAAAGATGTTATTTATAAGGGGCAAGGAGACAGTTTTTCACTTCGTAATATATTTCGCCTAGAATACCATGGTGCGAAATATAGAGGAGAGGCAAAACAAGATTTAGTTTCAGCGAGAGAAATTGGAAAAATGTTAGGTTTGTCACCGAATAACGTAAAATGTTTTGAACTAGAAGTTGAATGTACTGTTCGTAGAAAGCATACAGAAGGAATTCTGGAATCAAATTATATTTCAAATTATAAAATTTATGTAGGTCCACTTAATAAATCGAATGAATTAATGGGGGATAAGGCTTTTTCGGTTCAATTGGTATTTTGTAAGAATGGCAAAGGAAAATATGATGTTATTCTTGAAAATTTTCCTACTATTAGTGGTGGAGTGGTAAATGGAAAATTTGAAAGATGCTCTTGTTATTTTAGTGGAATGCGATTAAATAATTTATATTATCAAGGAAATTATAAGAGCGTCAAAATGCAGGACTTTTTGGTTAACCTTTATTCTGTGTGTAGAATTGTCGCAAATCAATACGACGGAATAAAATATTTAGGACCATTAAGAGATACGCCTGACAGACAATATGCTATTTATAAAAACACAACCGCATCAACAATAACCGGTGCAGAAGCTCCTTATTTGTTAGCTCGAGATGAGAAAAAGCGAATAGACAAGAAAATACATCCTCCTGTTATGGAGGAGAAATTTGACACCCAAATTATCAGTGAGAATAATACGGTTATGGAATTAGTCTATGAATGGATGAATTATTTGGAATTAGGGAATATAGAGATTAGAAATAGCGAGAACGCGATCCAGTTAAATATTGGAGATAATAATATAGCTGATGTAGGATTTGGAGTTGGACAGGCGTTACCTATTCTTGTTGAGGGTATAACTATGAATTATGAGCAGTCTCTTCTGATTGAGCAGCCAGAAATTCATTTACATCCGAGAATGCAAATGCGAATGGCGGATTTTTTGATTAGCTTGGCATCAACGAATCACAATTTAATTGTTGAAACCCACAGTGATCATATTATTAATAGAATTGTTAGGAGAGCTTTAGAATATAAAGATGATTCTTTGATTAATAATATTGTAATTTATTTTGTGGATAATGTTAATGGTCAATCTACGGTAGAAGAAATAGTAATTGATAGAGTCACAGGAATTACACAATGCCCGGAAGCTTTTTTTGGCCAATTTGCCTCGGAAACAAATCTTATTGTGAAAGCTGGGTTAAATAACATAAGTAAAGGGAATTAAATATGCATAAAGCCATTCTATCACCATGCCTTTTGAAACCTAAGGAGGGAAGCTCTTCACAAGAAGAAATGGTTCATTATTTGGAATTATCCAAAGTAATGTCCATCTTAGAAGATTTTTGTGATGTAAGATTTGAATATTATAAAAAGGCACCTTATGAAAGTTATAAAATGGATATTCCAGAATATAAAAATAATCTTACTTTAAATAATTTGGTAACGACAAATATTTATGTGAAATTGTTGAAGATGATGGAGAAAACGTATGTAGATTTGGATGAAATAGAACCTGCTGAATGTATTACAGACATGGAAATACCGAATGTCCCAGGGAAAGAGGCCTTTTTAAGATATTTGAATTATGTAAAAGGCGATGCAATAATGTTTATTGGAAAAGATAATTATCGATTGGATAGACCTTTTAGATTTAAGAGTGATGTGGAATTTGACGTAGATACATCTCATGCAGCAACTATTGAGACAACAGATGTTTTATTAAAATATTTGCGAAGAGATATAAATTATGATGTGATGTTTCCTATGGAAGGTTTGTGTAAGGATTATAATGCTTATGTGATAAAAGAGATAGAAAGCAAACGAATGGATCAGAATGAAAAGAACGCTTTGTTTGAGAAAATTGGTAATGTGGTTGCGATATATAATTTTTATACAAAAAATCAAAGATTGTGTACCTTAAACTCTTCACGAAGTAAAAAAAGGATTGTCTATACAAAGAATGTAGGAATCGAATATCATTTATCTTTGGACTTTGAAAGTGGTGGATTTGAGGTGTTTGATAAAAATTATGTACATATGGGACAATATAATTTTAGCTGCATTATTGCAAAGAAGGCACAACCTAAGTCACATGTATTAATGCATTAATTTGAAAGCATCCATCTAAGGGGCTAGAGATGGAAATGGTTTATCTTGAGATGAAAACTATTTTTATTCAGAATCAGGCATTGGAAACTATGCTTTCACATGAATAAGAAAACGTTATATAGTTGTTTGCTAAATTTAAGGAATAGGGTAAGGATTTAAAATGTATACAAATGGAAATTGAAAAGTTGTCAGGATGAATTTTAAAGAGAGGTAATGATATGAATAATCAGGAACTTGAGGTTAAATTACAGTTGGATGAGACACAATTTAATAATTTGTTGCTTATGGCATCAAATGACACGAGTGAAACAATTGGTGAGCAAATTGATATGTATTTTTGCCCGAAGTCAAGTGATTTTCGAGAATATATGAAGACAAAATGTTTAAGGATACGAAAAGAAGGAAAAAAAAGTTCACTTGATTATAAAGAAATTATTGGATCGGGAGAGGAATATGCCCAACAGCTTATTGAGTATAGCACTCAAATTGAGGATATGAGGCAGATGTCTTTTATTTTGAAACAATTGGATTTTCAGTTAGTTATAGAAATTATAAAAGAACGTTATGAGTTTGTACTTGAAGAATTATATAAAGTCTCATTGGATAAAGTGAAAAACTTGGGATTCTTTATTGAAATTGAAGTGATAGATAAAAATATGTCATATAAAGATGCAGGGACATGTTTAAAAAATATTGTTGAGAAGTTAGACTTGTCAGGAAATACTGTCAATAAAGAAGGTTATTCTAATATGATGTATCAAAAAAAATATGGAGAAAAATTATGAGTTTTGAGACAATAGTGGGGATTTTACTCTCGGCTTTAATACCAAAGGTTTTCGAAAAGATTCAGTTAAAAAAAGGAATACTGATGTCTAAAGTATTGAAATTTATATTGATTTTATTGGTTTTCTTTGGCGTTTTTTCAGTTAGCAATAATCTATTGCCACAATTTTTGAAGATACCAGAAATTGCACAATTTTATAATAGTGTAGTACAAAGCATCTACTTTAGGATAGGAGTTTTGATAATTTTAGGAATATTATTATTAATTGCTTATTCTAAACAGTCGAACGCTGATTATTGTACATATCATCAATTAGTTAAAAAAATTACTAATTTTACAGATAAAGCAATATCAAATAGTATTTTGTATATAATTTGTGGCAATATGGATGTTGCATGGGATTTTTCAAGAAAAGAGCCAGATGAATTTAAACAGCTAAAATCTATAGTTCGAGAGGTGCAGGAAATTAGGATTTTATGTAAACATGGCATGGCGGACGATTTAATTGAGGAAATAAAAAATGATTCATACAATATTGATAAGATAGTAGAAGATCCTCGTTCAGATAAAAGTCAAATGGAGCGAATTGCTAAGTTTAAAAGGGATTTGGGGGCTAAATGTGTATTTAGATTTTATGATAGAGACAAAGATGATTTTTCAAATTTGCGTGCGAGAGTAATCGTGAATGATAGAGGAAAAGATGCATTAATTTATTATCATAATAGAATTACGACAAAGAAATTTTATACTTTTTTGCGAAATAGATTTCCAAATAAAAAGGAGATTGTTGATGCAATTGAGAGTAGGATGGATTACTCTTATGAATACTGTGATTTTTCAGAGGTAACACAATCTTTTCAAAAACGACATTATATAGAGTTATGCGAAATGAAATGGGAGTTATGTGACAAAAATTTAGGAAAACAAATAGAAACATATTGTGCAGAATATGTTTCCAGAAAGGAAGGAAAAATCACAAAAGGAAAGTATGTAATAAAGAAAATTGCATTTGTCTATGCAAAGACTTATGAAGTGGCTCATTTTAAAGAAAAAAGAAAGGAATTTCCGCCGTTTGGAGTTATGTATTTGGCGGGGATGGTAAAGAAATATTGTACGGATTGGGAACCAAGTATAATTTCTATTGAAGAGGGGATGTATGAAATTGATATTAATAAGTACGATATAATTGCATTTAGTGTTGTTTCTGCATACACGGTTCCTTTGTTTGAAGCATGTATGTTAGATTTGCTTAATCAAAAAGAAAATGGACAGCAACGACGAAGAAACTGTCTGTGTATAGCAGGAGGATATCAGGCGGAATTGGAGTCAAAAAAATGGCTAAAAAATAAATGGGTAAGTTTTATACTTCGAGGTGAAGGTGAACGGACAATAGTAGAGTTATTAAGAAACTATAGTAAAAATATTAATAAAATTAAAGATATCGAGGGAATTTCATATTTAAATGCTGGTCGAGTTGTTAATAATGCAATAATTTCACAATGTTTAAATTTGGATGATATACCATTTCCAGCTAGAGAATTGTTGCCAGATACTGATTATATTATGACGGATAGACTGGCCGGTACAAAATATAAAATGGTACATGTTCTTTTTAGTAGAGGTTGCCAAAATAATTGTTTTTATTGTGGAGTTCCGAAAGGGAAGAATAATAATATTGTACGTTATAGATCAGCAGAGAATATAATAAAAGAATTGGACGAACTAAAAATCAAAGATATTGAGGGATTTTCAATAATTGATGATTGTTTCTTAACTAATGAAGAAAAAGCGCTTGAAATAATTAGAGCTGTAGGAAAAGTGGGGTTAAAATGGTCATTGGCGGCTAGAGTTGATCAGATAAATGAGAGAGTGGTTAGTGAATTAAAGAAAGCTAATTGCCTTGAAATTAAATTTGGGATTGAAACAGGAAGTGATATATTATTAAAGAAAATGAATAAACAATGTACTGTGGCAGATTCAAAAAGAGCAATAAAGTTGGTGAGAAATTATGGAATGAACGTCAAAGCATTTATTATTACTGGTTTGCCATTTGAAACAAAAGAAACAAATGAGGAAACAAAACGTTTTTTAAGTGAAATGGGAAAAGATAATATTAATCCTGGATGAGGGCGTAAAAAATCTTGTGTCTTTGGAACGTGAATCTTTCTGATAAAAATTAGATATGTAAAATTTTGCTGTCGACTTTAAGATCTTGGTGTTGTCGAATCTGTCTTTCTATTT
>JAETNR010000135.1 GCA_021772055.1 Blautia sp.
CCGGCAAATGGTATGATCCACGTCGTTTGCTCCAGGATTCATTCCTGAATAACACTTTATTCCTGTATTCAGACCATTTATACGATTTTTAAAATTCTTAACTAACTGACATTGCTTCACGGCCGGGAGAATCTGAAAAAAGCATATTATGGGATACATACCTGACCGGAGAGGCCAGGGAAGGTGATGGAGCATAAAGAACAGGGCATGGCAGTTCAGACAGAACGGCCAGCCCTGTTTTTTTCTTTTGTTGTTGAAAAAATGCGTAATCCATGCGTAAAGAATAAGTATAAAATAAAAAAGGAGATGGGAAACTATGTTAATTGCAATCGACCATGGAAACAAACAGATGAAGACGATCCACTGCCCGCCTTTTGTATCCGGGCTGACGGAAAGCATCACCAGACCATTCGGCAGCAATATCCTGGAATATCAGGATAAATTTTATACGCTGTCAAACCAGAGGATTCCTTATAAGAGGGATAAGACGGAGGATGACCGCTTTTTTATCCTTACCCTGTTCGGGATTGCGGAGGAACTCCACATAGAAGAAAAATATGGGGAAGAAGTGGTGCATGTGTCTTTGGCGGTGGGGCTTCCACCGGCCCACTATGGGGCACAGAGCCAGGCTTTCATACGGTATTTTTTAGGCAGGGGCATTGTAAACTTCCAGTACCGTGATAATCCGTATACGATTTATATTAAAGATGTGCGGTGCTATCCACAGGCTTTTGCGGCGGCTGTGACCATGATGGACGAACTGTTGGACAAGCCGAGGGTGCTGATCGTGGATATCGGCGGGTTTACGGCGGACTACCTGATGATGCGCTCCGGCCGGGCAGACTTAAGCATATGCGATTCCCTGGAAAACGGAGTCATCCTGCTCTATAACCGGATTCGTACAAAGGTCAATTCGGAATTTGACATTCTGCTGGAAGAGACGGATATTGACGATATCCTGAAAGACGGTGAGAGCGGCTATTCTCCGGAAGTCGTTTCCCTTGTGGAAAAGCTGGCACGGGATTTTGTAAATGACCTGGCAAACAGCCTGCGGGAGCGTATGCTGGATCTGATGTCCGGGACAGTGGTGTTTGTGGGCGGCGGGGCCATTCTCCTGCGACGTCAGATCGAAGCCTCCGGAAAAGTGAGAAATGCCGTATTTGTAGAGGATATCAATGCCAATGCAAAGGGGTATGAATTTCTTTATAAAATGGAAACGACAGGCAGGTGAATCTATGGGGAAGAAAAAGGACCGGGAGCGGTTCAGTATCAAATTCAATGAGAATGATCCATCGCATGAAACAGTGATTGGAATACTGGAGCAGCAGGGGCCAAGACAAAAGGCACAGTTTATTGCAAATGCAGTTCTCCACTATATCCATTGTCCGGAGACACCGGATATCACCATTCCCCAGACCGTTGACAGGGCAGCCATAGAAGAGATTGTTGTGGAGATTCTGGGACGGAAGGAAACTGGGAAAAAGACGGAACGCAGGTCAGATATACGGAAGGAGTATGTACCAGAAAACGAAACTGTCAAGCTGGTAAAGAACAGAGATGGGGAACAGCCGCCAAAAGAGATGAACGAGGCAACGCTGGCACTGATCGCAGATACCATGTCAGCATTTCGGAGCAGCTGAAAAGCACAGGGAGGAGATCACTTTCCGCTCTGTGCTTCCCGTTCTTCCAAAGCAAGGATAAAACTGTTGATAATATCCTCCAGATGGCGGTATTGTATAGGAGGAAGGTCCGAAATTCTGGAAAGCAAAATGGAATGGTCGTTTTCATTTATTTCGCCAAGGAGCAGGTAATCGGTACTGATGTCAAGGGCAGAACAAAGCCGGATGATGTTTTCCGGGCGCAATGCTTTCTTGCCAAGTTCCGCCGAGGAAACGGTCTGCGAAGTAATGCCTGCTTTTTCAGCGAGTTCTTCCTGCATCATGCGGAGCTGTTTCCTGCGGCTTAATATGCGGCTGCCAATCTGGTTTAATAAATCATCCATTCCCCCACCTCCTTACTATGGACTAATTTTATCTGCTATGGTATAAATAATTAAGCGATTATGGTTGATAAAATTCTTCTATGATATGTATAATGGAGTATATGGGTAAAAAATATTAGAAAATGTGGAAGAATAAATCTAAAAAGGAGAAAAAAATGTTAAATGATGTATGGCTGAAGATAGCCCAGTTTCTGGGAACATTGAACGGTGAGAATGTAAAAAGGGAGAGTTATGTGCGTACTCCGGAATATGAAACAGCTCTGCAGGCGTGGAAGGAGACAGAGCAGGAATGGGAAGTATTTATGAAAAGCATGCCTGCAGATGGACAGGAAAAGGCAGAGGAAATGAAAGAGTGTCTGGAGGATTTTTCATCCGCCCAGGAGAAGCGTGCCTATATCCAGGGCTATGTGGACTGCGTGCAGGTGCTGTACCATATGGGGCTACTGAAAGAGAATACACAACTTAAATGGAATAAATACACAGATACACTATAATTATTTCTATATATTATTTTTGTGTCGGCAAATATTATTTTCAAATCCGTATTCTATGTGAATCAAGATCTGGAGAATTTGAAGTCCTTCCATGGAGTTCAGGATAGAGAAGCCGGAAGAATGCTTAAATTATGCTATAGACGATAGGGAACTCCTAAAGCAGCTCTATGGCCTGTAAGCTCTTTCAAATTATACCGAATTTCTAAAATGGGGCAAAATTTTTTGTTTCCTGCTGTATAACAATGTCAGTTAGTTAAGAATTTTAAAAATCGTATAAATGGTCTGAATACAGGAATAAAGTGTTATTCAGGAATGAATCCTGGAGCAAACGACGTGGATCATACCATTTGCCGG
>JAETNR010000058.1 GCA_021772055.1 Blautia sp.
AACCTGACGTTTTCTGTGGTTTCTGTCATTCTGTGTCAACGACTTGATTACTTTATCATAATTTCTGTCATCTGTCAACACTCTTTTTTATTTTTCTGAAATATTTTAAAATTATCTCATTTTCAGAAGCAATTCTTTCTGACAGCTTAATTAGAATACCACTATAAAATCCTTTTGTCAACACCTTTTTTTCGATATTCACCGGGAGTTACTCCAAATTCCTTTTTGAACATCCTGATAAAATAAGAAAGATTCTGAAATCCCGATTGCATGGCTATTTCCAGAACTGTGTTCTGACTCTGAAAGAGTTCTTCTGCTGCTTTATGAAGACGGAAATCATTCACATATTGTGTAAGGGTAAGTCCTGTTTCTTTTTTAAATATTTTCGAAAAATAAGAAATACTGATATTACAGTGCCTTGAAATAGCTTCCACAGTAATCATATCTCTATAATTTACCACAATATAGCGCAGCGCCTTTTGTACAATTGCTGTCGTATCCTGTGAAGGAATCTCTTCATTACTTATTTTTTTATTTTCATGATTGTTGATTCTTTCTTTTTTCATGAGTTTTCGATAGGTACCCGGGGATGTGTTTTTTTCCTTTTTAAATTGACATATAAAATTACTGGTGCTGGAAAATCCGGTTTCCTCTGCTATTTCATTAATATCTTTCTGAGAATAGGCCAACAGCTCCGCAGCCTTTGAAAGACGGTATTTTTTTAAATATTCATAAGGGGGATATCCGGTTTCTGTTTTAAATATTTTAATCAGATATTGCGGCGAAATATGGTTTTCTTCTGCAATGTTCTTTATATTGATTTCATTTTTGTAATTTTCTTCTAATTCTTTTAGAATGGAATTCACTATCCCGGACTGGCTTGTGTTGGAAGTCTGATTGCAGAGTTTTAGCAGAAACTCATGCAATATTTCTGAAATAATCTGTGAGGCTTTTATATCGTATGCCTCAGAGGAATCCAGAAATCGTCCCGGAAAAAGAGTTTCATATTTTTCTATTATGCTCCCTATTTCCATATTCTCATAATAAAATCCATATTTATTTGTTACTTCCAGGAGGATCTGATTCAGGTTCGGCCCTCTACACATAACCAGTAAAACTCCCACACTTTTCCTATGTCCGTATAATATTCATGAAAATCATGAGGAGGCAAAAGCATTATACTGTCTTCTTTCATGTACCATTTCTGAGTACCAATCTGCGCAATCCCTCCCGAACTCCTATTAAAAAGAAAAACATATTCTCCCATGCCATGTACACGGCGAATCATATATTTATCATTGCATTTATGCCATCCTCCGGTAGTAAGTTTATAAGGTACGGAAAATACATGATTTGTCAGTGTCTGTCTGCACAGTCTGACTTTTCCAAAATCTCCATTTATGCTATACATAAGGGCTCCTTTATCATTGTGCCTATCTGCTGTGCCTGTACCATAGATGAGTGTACTGCAAACTCCGCATTAAGCAATATTTTTTTATATTTTAGGCGAATTATTTTATATGATCAGAAGTAAAAAATTCTAAAGCTTCCCTGCATATTCCCCTATTTTGGAACAGGCGGACACGCCAAATATATCTGCGATCCAAACTCAATCGAGTATCATCAGGATACCATTTGGATTCATCCGTCTATGGACGATGAATACCGCACAGAATTTTTTGTTATGGAGGAAGATAATGCATTATTTCAACAGGAGCTTTCGATTATTCGCTATCTGGCAAAAGAGGGAATGGGAAAATTTTTCGTTGCACCTCCGGATAACTGCGGAAGTTATGATGCCCTTTCCCAGTTGAGAGGAGATGCGGATTTAATGATGGATATGATGGATGATCCTGAGCCGGTAAGGGCTGCCGCCCGGTCCCTGGTGTCGATTTTGAAAAAGACAGGAAATCAGTTTTTCGACGCAATTTATGAAAATAATGATCACGGTTCTGTACATGGCTGGATGAATACCTGGTGCCCCGGAAAGCATCTTCAGCTTCAATGTGATCTGTCGGTCATGCTTTCTGCCAAACTGTATGAAGATATGATTCTGGAGGAACTCACGGAAACCTCTTCCTGGCTGGATCATTCCATTTATCATATGGATGGAACAGAACAGATCCGTCATCTGGATCTGATACTTTCTGTTCCAGGAATTAATATGATTCAGTGGGTCCCGGTAGTTGGACAGCCTCCGATTACAAATTATTTTAAAGAACTTTCAAAAATTCAGGCTTCCGGAAAGGGAATTGTTCTTCAGGTAAAGAAAAAAGAACTGGAAGCTGTGATGCATAACCTTTCCCCCAATGGGCTGATGCTGATCGTTATGGATGCAGAATCAAGGGAGGAAGCTGATGCAATTGTAAAATACGTAGAGAACCATACTTCCGTAAAACAGCTTTTTTAATTCAATTTTGCCGGCTGCCTGACAGAACTGTAACCCCGAAAGGCTGCGTTCTGTAAAAATCGATTATATATTTTACAGAATCGCAGCGCTTCCCCTGACATCTGCCTCGTTCCGTGCCGCTGCATACTTCATAGGAAACAAGGGCAGAATGTCTCTGTTTTATTTACGGATGCTCTTCCAGCCATCGGACCGCGCAGTGCGCCAGGCAGGCGGAACCGATTGGACAGACATTCTCATTGAACTGAACTTTCGGATTGTGGGCAGGAGCATCCCCCCGTTCATCCATATATCCTGCTGAAAGATACATATATACACTGGGGACTTTTTCTGCAATAGTCGCAAAGTCTTCAGAAGCACTGGCAGACGTATCCGGAACAGGAGTCAGACCGGGAATCGGCAGTTCTTTCATATAGCCTACCATTTCGTCAGTCATGACAGGATTACAAATCAGCGGCGGCACCTCAGAAATCATCTCGATCTCTGCTGATCCCCCAAATACCTCCGCGGTCTTTTGGACAACCTCCTTCAGCCGGCGGACCAGTTTCTCACGGCTGGCACTGTCATTGGTGCGCAGAGTTCCCTGGAGAACAGCGGTATCAGGGATGATATTGGGTGCCGAACCTGCAGAAAAATTACCAATCGTCAGCACACAGGCCTTACCGGGGTCTGCCTGCCGGACAGCATAGCTTCATTTTCTTTCAGCATCTTTGCCGCTGTCAAGAGCATGGCCGCATGGAAATCATGACCGCAGGTATGAGCCTCCGTACCGGTTGGACAGGAAAAACTTTCGCCGCTTTCCTCAGGCATGGGCAGCGCATCCATATCTGCCCGAAGCAAGAGAGTTCTGCCCCCTTCCCTGCCCAGTTCGGCAGTCACTCCATGCCCGCAGGGATGCGGATCCAACCCATATTCTCTTAATTGATCCATGACATACTTCTGTCCTTTTGGCATATGCAGTCCGACTTCTGCGTTGCTGTGCAGCCAGCGTCGGTGGGCAATTGTTTCCTCTTTCAATTCCAGCGCCCGTTCATAAAAATTCATAATCATACCTCCTCATACCATTTCTCCACAAATTCATCAAAACTATCTAATGGAATCTGTCCCAGGATAATCCTGGCATAGGTTTCTTCCTCAAGTTCCTGCAGTTTATCCCATGCGTCTTTCATACCTTCTGTCTGGCCGTGAAACAGACTGTAAACAGGATCATAATCCGTTTCTGCTATGGCACCTGCCCCTACCATAATTCCATATAAACGTATCCTTTCATTAAAGGAGCCTTTCGTTTCATCCTCCGTATTCTGTTTCCATGTATCCACATCAAACCGATCATAAGGCTCGTCTTTTAAAGCTTTATATGCTTCCAGATCCATCATCAGATTTTTATGGGCGGAAAAATCAATTTCTGCCTCATCAATAGAACCATCCATAACTCCTTTCAGCATCCGATAAGTATACTCAATTTCATCCACAAAATCACACTCTTTCCCAAGGGGATGCAGGCTCTTTCTTTCCGCATCCTGCCATACAGTGTTGGATTTGTAACCAAGAACTTCATAATTAAATTTCTGCGCAGCTTATACTTTTCATAGGCTTCCGTCTCTTCCAGGTACTCTGTCACCAGATTCCCGGTCTCACCGCCTGGCTCCATCTGATCCATAAGATTGATCATCGCCATATAGCTCTGATCAATCTGGGTTCCGATCTGCTTTAGCAGAAACTTCATAGATTCCTGTGTCTGGTCTGCATCAGAAAACTGAAACAGGGTAAGAGAAACCAGCGCACTTACCCCTACAATGGCAACCGCACTTAGCAAGAGCAGAAACAGCATTCTCTCCCGCATTGATCTTACTTTATGAAATCCCTTTTTCATATTCCTGCCCCGCATTTTCTCATAATCATTTTACAGTTGTCCCTATATTGCCCGGAAATATTCTTTTTTTCTATCATATTATACATCAATTTATTCAGCACATAAAGAGCTGCCTTATCAAAGTTTGCCTGTTCCCCCATCTCAGATGGGGGATTAAAAGACTTTTTCATTTAAGTTTTGTTACATTTGTCCTTGGAAATATTGCAGGAGGACATATCCAGGATAAGAAAAATCCAAAGATTGCGGTTATGATAGGAGGGGCCATTTTTACAGCCAGCATTTTTCTGTCTGCACTGGCTCTTCGGCCATCGCCTGTTATGATGTATCTGACATACGGGATTATGCAGGGATTCGGCCAGGGAATGATCTATACGACGATTATTTCCACTGCGCAAAAATGGTTTCCCGGAAGAACAGGCTTTGCTTCAGGTGTCATTGTTACAGCAAACGGTCTGTTTGGATTCTTTATGGCTCCTTTTTCCAGAATGCTCCTTGCAGGACCGGGCATTGAAGCCGCATTTCTGGTAATCGGAAGCCTGATTGGGCTGTCCTGGATATTAAGCAGTATTTTCATCAGAAATCCTGAGTCTGTGCAGGGACAGACGGACAAAAAATCAGTATATGAGGGAAAACAGTACACTTCTATAGAAATGGTAAAGACAAAAAAATTCTATTTTCTTGTCGCATCCATGTTGTTTGGCTTACTGCCCTATCTCATTTTGTCTCCCCTGTCTCAGACTGTACAGATGGACAGAGGAATTGCATCTTCCATTGCAGTATCTGCAGTTATGATTGGTTCCGTATGTAACGCAGCTACCCGTCTGGCACTCCCAACGGCCGCTGATAAAGTGGGAAGAATCATCTGCCTGAAGATCGTATTTATAGCAGCTGCAGCTGCCATGCTTTTACTGGTCATTGCTCCGGCATCCATTACTACCGAAATTATGGTTTTGTAATGTTCGGAATGGCTGCCGCTACCCTCAGTGCTCCTGCTATTACGAATACCGTATTGGGAAAAGGGCTGGATATCAATGTGGTATTTGCCATCGGTTCACTGAGTGCTGTATTGGCCCTTCTGTTTATTCTGCTTTTGGAAAGAGAAATTAAGAAAGAACATTGATAAAAATAGTAAAAAAAGGAGAAGATTATTATGGCACTGATAAAAATGAAAGACTTGCTGGAAAATGCAGCAAAGAACAACAGGGGATGCGGCGCTTTCAGTGTAGGGAATATGGAAATGGTAAAAGGAGCCATCCGCGCAGCAGAGGAATTGGATACGCCTATTATCCTGCAGATTGCGGAGGTTCGTCTCGGACATTCTCCCCTGCATCTGATGGGGCCAATGATGATTCAGGCTGCAAAGGAAGCAACGGTAGATGTTGCGGTTCATCTGGATCATGGTCTTACCATTGCAACCGTGCAGAAAGCACTGGAACTGGGATTTACTTCCGTTATGCTGGACGCGTCCACACTTCCTTTTGAGGAAAATATTGCCAGGACAAAACAAGTGACAGAACTGGCGAAACAGTACGGGGCAACTGTAGAGGCGGAACTAGGGCTGGTGGGAGGCAGCGAAGACGGAAGCTGCAATCACGGTATCCGCTGCACAGATCCCGGCGATGCAAAAGTATTTGCTGAGCAAACAGGAATTGACGCACTTGCCGTTGCCATCGGAAATGCCCACGGCAATTATCCGGTAGCTCCCACACTGGCATTTGATGTGTTGGAACAGATCCATAACAATGTGGACATTCCTCTGGTGCTCCACGGCGGAAGCGGCATCACGGATTCTGATTTCCAGAGAGCAATCTCTCTTGGCATCCGTAAAGTCAATATTGCAACAGCAAGCTTTAACAGCCTTACTAAGAAGGCAGAAGAATATATGGCATCTGAGGGAAAGCATAATTACTTTGATCTGAGTGCGGCTATGGCAGAGGGAATCTATGAAAATGTAAAACGCCATATTCTGGTATTCAACACACCGTATCAGAAATAAAACGGCAGCTTTTAAAAGGCATCCTATTCCACTGCTTTCCTGATAGGGATAGGATGCCTGGTTATCGTTCCGCAAGGAGCGCAAATACCCCGGCCTTATTCTGCGATCCGGATTACAGCCTTCACAATATCTGCTTTATGATTTACACTGTAATCCATTGCTTTCTGCGCTTCGTCCAGACTGAAGATATCTGTTACGATTCCTTTTAAATTTACTTTTCCGGCCGCAACCGCATCAATGGCAAGGGGATAAATATGACGGTAGCGGAATATCGTCTTAAGAGTCAGTTCTTTATCCAGCACAAGGCTCATGGGAAGCGTCATTTCTCCGCTCTTGCTGTAGCCCACAAGGACGATATTGGAGCCTTTCTTTGCCATATGGATTGCCTGTCTTGTCGTGATCTCCGTTCCCGCTGTCTCGATCACCAGATCCGTGCCGGATCCGTTTGTCAATTCCTTCACCCGTTCCAGGACATCCTCCTTTGCACCATTGATCACTCCGGCTGCACCCAGCTCCAAAGCTTTCTCAAGACGTTTCTCCATAATGTCCACCATATAAACCTCCGACACGCCTCTTGCCTTCAATGCCATCATGGAAACAAGGCCGATGCAGCCTGCCCCCATGACAACAGCCTTCTGTCCAAGATGTGCATCTCCCTGGATTGCTGCATGGAACCCCACTGCCAGCGGTTCGATCAAAGCCCCCTCCAGGGTACTTACATTGTCCGGCAGTTTGAAACACAAATCAGCTTCATGGGCAACATACTCCTGAAATACGCCATCCACAGGAGGCGTTGCGAAGAATACCACATCCGGGCACAGATTATAGCGTCCTGTTTTACAAAATTCACAATGTCCGCAGGTCTTTCCAGGCTCCAGAGCGACTCTGTCCCCCACTTTCAGATGTTTGACATTCCTGCCCACCTCAACAACGGTTCCTCCCGGCTCATGTCCCAGTACAAAGGGCGGCTTCACTACATAATCTCCAATGGCTCCCGTTTCATAATAATGCAGGTCACTTCCGCAGATGCCTACATATTCCAGCTTCACCAGAACCTCGTCGTCCTTCGCTTTTGGAATATCGCGTTCCTCAAAACCCATCTTTCCGATTCCCAGCATAACCGCAACTTTCATTTTTCCTTCCATGGATCTTTTCTCCTTTTTGCTCACTTTTATTTTGACTTTATTAAATAGTTTTATTATGTTATTATATTATATTTTCTCTTCCGGTTTGTCAATAGAAAAAGGAAATTTCATTTCTGAAATCTCCCATAGATGGTTACATTTTCCCCTTATACCTGACTGACAAAATTTTCAATAACTTCTAATGCAGCTCCAAGCGCAGCAGCTCCAACCTTGTATTTGCAGCTGTTTACAAATTGCCGGTCTCCCGTAAAGGTATTTCTCTCTGATACCCTGTTCCATATCTCTGACAGATAAGGCTCTGCATAGCTTCCCACATAACCGCCAAGAACAATATCACAGTCAAGAATCATATGAATATTATTTACTGCCACAGCCAGGATCCCTGTGTAGGCATCCCATATTTCCGCTGCTCTTTGGTCTTTCTTTTCCAGCAGTTCAAAAAACTTTTCCAGCTTTCCCCCTGCCGCATCTGACAGGATTGCTGCACTGCAATAGGCATCCAGGCATCCCTTTTTTCCGCAATAACACATCCGCCCATCCGGAATCACGGTCATATGCCCCACTTCCCCGCATCGGAAATGATTTCCCTGTACAAGTCCATGATGATCAAAAACTGCTCCTCCTACTGTATTGCTTAAGGACAGATAGAAAAAGCGTTCCCGTTCATCCGAGCGGATTCCTTCGGCATAGGCCCCCGCGTTCGCATCATTTAAGAACCTGCAAGGATATCCGAAAAAACTGCTCACAAAATCAAAAGGTATCATTTCTGTGCCAAGGACATGGGAATAGGTGATCAGCTGCCTGTCCAAATCAATAATTCCGGGAAAAGAAATCCCTATGCCCAATATTCTCTTACGGTCAGCGCTGCTTTCCTCCAGGAAACTTTCCAGTTCTTCATTCACCCTGCGATAATAAGCTGCCTCATGGGCATAGGGAAGAAAAATGCGCACATACTTCAGAATCTCACCCGTAAGATTGGTGAGCACAAAGCTAATATGATTTTTCGTAATATCCAGTCCCACAGCCTGCTTTACATTCACCGCAACCGACAATGCCTTTGCGCGCCTTCCTCCCGTTGACTGCAATTCCCCTGTTTCTTCAACGAAGCCTTTCTCGATCAGTTCCTTTGTAATCTGTGTCACAGTGGGCAGACTCATCTTCATATCATACGAAATATCTGGATTAGAAACCGTTCCATGCTTACAGATATATCGGAAAATGCGGTTTCTGTTGTTTTTCTTTACCTCTATGTTTGTTGCCTGCTTTATTTGCATGTTATACCACCTGTACTTTATTAAAGTATTTTCTTTAGTATATCATCTTCTCTTCCCAAAAGCAACTTCACCATTTTCCCTTTTTTCATCTCACAGATCCACGCAAAAACCGTTTGACAGAATCAGCACTTAATGATAGAATATCCTCAATAAAAATCCCATGAGGGAGTAGCAAGCGTGTATCGTAGCAAGTCAACATACTGGCCTTTTGGTCTGGCTTGTTTTAAATTGCGAGACTCATGTATAGCCGGAACTATACATGAAGTCTATATATTTTCAGAAATGTATCCAAGTATAGTTTTTATGGCTGTACTTGGTTTTTTTATATTTTATAATTCAGGAGGCACGAAAGATGGAATGGAACTTATTATTTTTCTTTAACAGTATACTGCTTGGTGTAGGCCTGGCAATGGATGCTTTTTCAGTATCCCTTGCGAACGGTTTAAATGAACCGCGTATGAGAAAGAAAAAAATGTGCGGTATTGCCGGAGTTTTTGCTCTTTTTCAGGCTATCATGCCAATGATCGGCTGGATATGCGTACACACAATCGTTCAGTATTTTAAAGCTTTTGAAAAATGTATTCCCTGGATTGCTTTAATACTGCTTCTGTTTATCGGCGGTAAGATGTTAATAGAAGGAATCGAAAATAAAGACGGAGAAAACGAAAACGCAAAAGTTGGCGTAGCAGCATTATTGGTGCAGGGTGTGGCGACTTCTATTGATGCATTATCCGTCGGTTTTACCATTGCAGCATATGGATTCCTTATGGCTGTGGTATGTGCATTGATCATTGCGGCGGTTACTTTTGTTATTTGTATGGCAGGGCTGATCATAGGCAAGAAATTCGGAACAAAATTTGCAAATAAAGCGGCCATATTTGGCGGTATTATTTTAATCATAATCGGAATAGAAATCTTTATCTCATAACTTCACAGCAGTGTTAGGAAAAGCGGTTTCTGAAAGCAGCACATCATAAAAACTGCCCGGTACAGCACCGGGCAGAAAATAATCTTTGGTTTCTCATAACTGTGAACGCTTATGATTTTTAACAAACTGTCCTGACAAGATAGCCTTTTTCACGCAGCATACTTTCTATCAGATCCAGTGTCTCTTCGCTGTCAGCCTCCACCTGATGATAATGATAATTGGAAGTGATTTTCATAAGCGGACTGGATTTTCCATTATGGATATCATCCAGAAACTCCTGTACTTTACGCCTGGAGCTGATATTCAACTCCGCACTCATCCTTCCATACACTCTGTGATTCACCATCACATTCAGAATTTTACCGCCCAAGTCCACAATAGCACAAAGTTCATCCTCCAGCTGTTCATCCGTATGGGTAACTTTGAACACCCGCGTGTACACAGAAGGAGTCTGCAGAATATATCCACGGTTTGTGGAAAGAATATCATATCCTGCCGCCCGGACAAGAGCAACATCCTGTACAATCACCTGGCGGCTCACATGAAACATTTTCGCCAGAGTTTTGGCCGGAACCGGCTTTTCGCTCTGCCGAATTACCGCAATCATATTTTCCCGGCGCTCTGCACCAGACATTTAACATCCCTCCCCTCCTCCCTTAGTGTACTCTATTATAGATCTAATTTCAAATCATTTTCTTTGATCCATCCCATTTTCCGAAGAGGCTGTGCAATCAGCCAGGTCAGAATCCCCGGCAGAATAAAGCAAATCAGTATCAGTCCCAACCAGTCCATACCTGTAACAGCGGCCTTTGTTCCTGCCGCAATGTCATTCAGCCAGCCGGTATACACGCCAATCTGCCCCACCAGCCCGCAGGTTCCCATACCGGAAGCGACTGCCGCTCCATTCATCTTCATTCGGAAAATACAGGTTGCAATCGGTCCTGTAATCGCAGACGCCAATGTGGGCGGAATCCAGATACAGGGATTTTTTACAATATTCCCCATCTGAAGCATGGAAGTTCCGATACCCTGTGCAAAAAGGCCGCCCCATTTGTTTTCTTTAAAGCTCATCACCGCAAAACCCACCATCTGGGCACAACAGCCTGCTACAGCTGCTCCGCCGGCCAGTCCGGTAAGAGCCAGTGCTGCACAAATTGCTGCACTGCTGATTGGAAGGGTCAGCGCAATCCCCACAATTACAGATACCACAATGCCCATAAAAAACGGCTGGAGTTCTGTTGCCCACATAATAGCGGAACCCACGGCACTTGCAGCAGCTCCGATTGCCGGCGCCCACCACAGGCTCAAAAGCACACCTACGCAGATACTAACCATAGGCGTCACAATAATGTCAATTTTTGTTTCCTTAGAAACCAGTTTACCAGACTCTGCCGCAAAAATCGTCACAACCAGCACAGCCAGCGGACCACCTGCACCGCCAAGCTCATTGGCAGCCATACCAACCGCCGCCAAAGAAAATAACACCAACGGCGGACACTGCAGCGCATAACCGATAGAAACCGCCATTGCCGCACCGGTAGCACCCTTGGCATAATTCCCAACTGTAACCAGGATCTCAATTCCTGCCTGCTCCCCAATAGTGCTGATAATTGTTCCAATCAAAAGAGAGGCAAACAGTCCCTGTGCCATAGCGCTCAGGGCATCAATGCCGTATCTCTTTGCGGAAAACACAATGTTTTTCCTTTTCAAAAATTCCTTCATCTCTCCACTCCTTATTTTATGTAATTTTTCATGTAGGCCATATGTGTCTTTTTATGTGTCTTGACACAAGACTTGACATTTTTTATTATCCACAAAATAAAGAATACGTCAAGAAGTTTTTGCTGCCAAACCATATTTTTATGCCAACTTTCCAATCCCCTTATCTAAAAAAAGCCCGGAGCCGGGCGGTTTCCAAACCGCGCCGTACTCCGAGCCATGCCGTTTAACTGTTTTCCGCATTTTCAAGTGCCTGCTTCCTGCCTGAATGCATACTCTGACAATCTGTTAAGCAAGATACGTTTTTTTATACTCTTCCCTGATGTTCTCCGGAACCAGGCTGCCTCCGGTTGCCCATGCGATATGCACTGCATCCTGCATCTTATCCGTAAGGTCATTCTCTTTCAAATATCTTTGAATATCTTCACTTTGCTGAAGCTTTATCACGCCCTGAAAAGCCGCACATGCACTTGGTTCCAGAAAGATTTCTTCCGTCTCCAGCAAATCTCTCATATAGTCGTAGAGTTTTGCATCCTGAACCGTAAATTCTCCGCTCAGCATGGGTTTCATAACTCCACCGACAAAACCAGACGGTCTTCCTACGGCCAGTCCATCTGCATGGGTCATGCCGGACAGCCCGATATCCTGGACAGAAATTTTGCTGTTCAACCCGGTTGCCATCCCAAGCAGCATACAAGGGGCCTGTATCGGCTCCACAAAAAAGCAATGCACATGATCTTTAAATACCTGCTTCAGTCCAAAGCTGATACCGCCAGGTGCGCCTCCTACTCCACAGGGAATATAAACAAATAAGGGATGTTCCGCATCTATCGTAATTCCTTTCTCCGTCAATTGTCCCACTAAACGTTTTGCTGCCACCGCATACCCTAAGAAAAGAGTTCTTGAGTTTTCATCATCGACAAAATAGCTTCCGGGATTTTCATCAGACAAACGCCTTCCATTTTTCACAGCTTCGCTATAATCAGAATCATATTCTACGACCTTAACGCCATGGCTCCTCAGCAGATCTTTTTTCCATTGCTTTGCGTCAGCAGACATATGTACAATTACCTGATATCCAATGGCTGCACTCATAATTCCGATACTCATGCCGAGATTCCCTGTGGAACCAACCTGAACCGTATACTGTGAAAAAAATTCCCGGAATTTTAGTTCTGCCAGACAGGAATAATCATCTTCTAATGAAAGCATTCCCTGTTCCATTGCCAGATCTTCCGTATGTTTCAGTATTTCATAGATTCCGCCTCTGGCTTTTACGGAACCTGCAATGGCAAGGTGGCTGTCCTGCTTTAATAAAAGCCTGCCTTCCAGATGACTGCCATATTTTCGGTTTATTACGTCTTTCATAGTGGGAATATCCGTCAAAACAGATTCAATCAGTCCATTTCTGTTTTTCGTCTCCGGAAAACATCTCATAATAAATGGTGCAAACCGTTTCAGGCGTTCCTCTGCATCCTCCACATCCATCATGGACAATTCGCACCCCTTCATGCTCTCTGCAAAAGATACTTTATCCGGATTCACCCAGATAACTTCCTCTCCTTTTTGCATTTCATTTAAAATTGGAAACCTTTCTCCCAGATCTTTCATATCACGCCTCCATTTCTGCAAAGCACCCTTTTTTGTATATTACATTTTCGCGTCCTCATCCCGGCCCTGTTTCATATAAACGGCCGGTGTGACTCCCATCTGAATATGAAAATATTTATAAAAATGATTTAGATTCTGATACCCCACAGCCTCTGCCGCCTCTTTGATTGCCAGCTTTTTTTCTTCCATCAGGCGTATGCTCTTTTCAATCCGAACCTTATGGACATAGGAGATAATGGTCATTCCCATATATTTCTTAAAAAGCCTGGCTATATGACTGGACGTACAGAATGTTAACTCTGCCAGGGTATCTAATTCTATCTGTTCATTATAATGTTCGTAAATATAAGCAAGGATCGTATCTACCGCTTCATTTCCGGTAAAATTCCAGCCAACTGCTCTCACAATTGACTGTTCCAGCTGTTCAAACTCAATAGGCTTTGAAAGAATATCGCTGGCCCCCAGCCGCAGAGCCCGCTGCGCATACTCAAAAGAGTCATAGGCTGTTATGATAATTACCTTACTATCTTTCATTCTGCTGATGATTTCAAATCCGTTCATATAGGGCATATGAATATCCATAAACACCAGATTCGGCTTTACACACTGGATCAGATTCCATGCGTCCCGTCCGTTTTCCGCTGTCCCTGCAATCTCAATGGGCAGTTTCTTTGCCTCAATAAAATGCCGGATGATATTCAGGGCTGCTTTTTCATCATCACAAATCACCGCTTTGATCATATCCTGTCCCCCTCCTTCTCATCTCTGTCTGATGCCGGAATGCAAATAAGAAAAAGGGGATTCCCTCTTCTGTCCGTTCCTATTTCAAAACGGAACTCATTTCCGTATATTGCGTTTAACTTCTGATACAGCATGGATAAACCATGGGAAGTATTGCTTTTTATTCCCTGATTTATCATTTTGCATTTTTGTTCACTTAATTTAGTTCCTGAATTTACGATCCGGATTTCCACATCACAGTCCGTCTTTTTCACAAAAATTCCTATTTTTTTATGTACACTTTCATCAAACCCATGCACAAATGCATTTTCCACCACAGGCTGCAGAAAATTAAACGGTACCGTTATTTTCATGGCCTCCTGTTCCACACGCCAGCGAATCTCCAGTTCCTCTCCATACCTTAATTTCTGAAGCTGCAGATATGCTTTTACATAATCCATTTCTTTCTCCAACGGAACCATGGAAGCCTGTGTGCGAAGCGTATAATGAAACATCTTCGATAAGTCTACGATGGACCGATATAAAGGCATAGACCCCTCATCCAGCGCCATGGAGGCCATACTGTTCAGCGTATTAAAAAGAAAATGATTATTGATTTTCAGGTCTGTCATGGCAGACTGTGTATCTTTCAGATTTTTCAAAAGAATACGCTGTGTTTCTTCCTGCGTGGAAATATGCAGTTCTTTTTCCGTTAATTCCCTTCGGAACTGCTCAAACTCACAGTAATTGCGAATTGCCTTGACGATTCTGCGTATCAGGGCTTTGATCCCTGCCACCACACTTTCCGGAGAGTCATAGACATCTTCAATTCTGCCCTTCTGTCCGGAGGAATGCCGGATATAGCCGCTTTGAATATATCCCATGAACGTTCCTCCCAAAAGAATGGGATACTGAAAAACTTCCATTCCGTTTTCGCAGTAAAACACTTTTTCTTCAGAACACTCCTTTAAAGGAATCCGGCGCATACACCCACATGCTCCGGGGCTTTGCGCCGGCTGGCAGCAATCCGTACAAAAGTCCGGATAAAACTGGCTTTGCAGAATCAGGTTCCCATAAGAATCAAAAATCGCATATCCATAATGAAGGGTTTCCAGAAATTGTGTACGAATTGCCTCAACAGCAACATAAATCAGATCCGGTGATACTTCCGGATGGCTATCCTTTTCACGGAATGCTGTTTCTTCAGGAATCTCTGCTTCAGGGTTTGATATGAGCAGATGCCGGAAGATTTCCTGACCGATATTATATATTTCATGCTCTACACCGGCCTTCCAATGAAAAAAACTTCCGGCAGACAGACAGCTTTCCACACCATCCAGTATAGAAAGTGCCTGTCCCTCTATGACATAAATAACCTGTTCTTCATAATGTCTGTGCCTTGGCTGGTACGCTCCTACTGCAAGGGTTACAATCCCCGCTTTCAGTCCGCGTATAGAAAATATATCCTGTTCCTCATCCAGCCAATCAATCTTTCCCCAGTCAGTAATCTGTATTGCCATCTGCAGCATTTCCTCCCACATTCTTCTTTTCTTTACTTTAGAGGAACTGCCTCTTTTTGTCAAATTTAATTCTCGTCAAAAGCCCCTGCCGGATAAAGAGGGAAACGTGCGATCAATGCCTGTGCCTGTGCTCTGCACTGGGCAAGATTCTGTTCATCCTCCGGTGCTTCTGCCACTTTATTCATGATAGCAGCAATTTCCTTAATTTCAGCTTCCTTCAAACCTCTCTGAGATACCGCTGTCAGGCCAATACGCACACCGCTTGTCACGCCCGGCTTCTCCGGATCAAATGGTATCATATTCTTATTTACTGTAATGCCTACTGCGTCCAGTGCATTCTGGAATGCTTTTCCTGTAATATGCTTTCCTCTCAGATCTGCAACAAGGAGATGGTTATCGGTTCCGCCGCTGACAATACGGAAGCCGTATTTTGTCAATTCCTCTGCAAGACATTTTGCGTTTTTAACTACCTGTTCCATAATGGCTTTAAATTCATCCGTAGCAGCATATCTAAAAGACCATGCCTTTGCAGCCATTGTGTGAAGCTGGATGGAGCCAAGTGCCCCGGGGAAGGTTCCTTTGTCAAGAAGCTTTGCGTGCTCGGCTTTACAGAATACCATGCCGCTTCTTGCACTGCAGAATGTCTTGGTCGTGGACGAGGTTACAAAATCCGCATAAGGAATCGGACTTGGAATCACCCCGGCAGCTACCAGTCCTGCAATATGTGCCATATCTACCATAAAATATGCACCGACTTCCTTTGCCACCTTTGCAATACGCTCGTAATCAATCAGTCTGGAATAGGAACTTGCACCTGCAATAATCAGTTTCGGCTGATATTCTTTTGCTTTTGCTTCCAGAGCGTCATAGTCAATGCGTACGGCTTACACTTTATCTCTCGCTCAATAAAATAGGCCGGCCCGCCTAAATATTCTCCGTTCCCCGTCTTTGTCTTATACGCCTGGGCAAGGGATGACTCCATAAAAGCAGAGCTTGCTCCGATAAAGGCAATCACCCACATCCAGAATACTGCGCCCGGACCTCCGAAAAAAATTGCGGTTGCAACACCGGCAATGTTTCCCATTCCCACCCTGGATCCCACTGTTGCGGCAAAGGCCTGAAACGGAGTAATTCCAGTATCCGACTTTTCACCGTGAACCAGCAGATGAACCATTTCCTTCACCATTCTGACCTGCGGAAATTTCATTCGGATAGAAAACCATAAACCTGCCCCAAGACACAAGAATACCAATGGCATACTCCACAAAACAGAGTTCAAGCTATTCATTATATTCGTAAATAATTCCACAAAAGCACCTCCCATATTTTAATCTTTTATCGTATGTGCACAATTTGATACTCTTATTATCCCAAATTTCGGTAAACTATTATATTACGAATATTGATTATCTTTTTACCGATTTCAACATATGACAATCATTTGCCACGAAGTATAAACTTTTGCAAAAAAATACAGGGTTTCGTCCCGTGGCATCCTCTTTTCGGAATACCCCAGAACAAAACCCATCGTCAACAATTAACACCAGATGCAGAAACAGCCCCCCGCTCCGTTGCGCAAATCATACCGAAACGGAGGCTTCCCGAGTTCTATTTCAAAACAAAGTCTAATCTTTTAAAGGAAGTATTTTTGAAATTCTGCTATTCCAGCCATTGCCTTATTTGCCTAAATGCACATTTCTCTGATAGCTTTTCTTAATTTTAATATCATAGAGGGGGCTACTGACAATTCATCTACTCCCATACGGATAAACTTCTCGGTAAGTTCCATGTCAGCGCCTAATTCCCCACAGATACCAACCCACTTTCCTTGTTTATGTGCATTATCTACCACCATTTGAATCATTTTCAGGATTGCTTTATGATGAGGATTATAGAAATCATCCAGTCTTTCATTCTGCCTGTCGACAGCCAGCGTATATTGTGTCAGATCATTTGTCCCAATACTGAAGAAGTCAACCAGTTCTGCCAGTTCATCACTGATCATAACCGCTGCAGGAGTTTCAATCATAATTCCCTGTTCCGGCAGCCTGTACGGAATCTGATCCCTTTCCAATTCATCCTGAACAGATTTTACAATATCGTAAATCTGTTTTACTTCCTCTGCAGAAGTAATCATGGGGTACATAACTGACAGATTTCCCAAAGCAGCCGCACGAAGCAATGCACGAAGCTGGGTACGGAAAATCTCCGGCTGCTTTAAGCAAATACGGATTGCACGATATCCCATTGCCGGGTTATTCTCTTTTTCCAGGTTGAAATAATCGACCTGCTTATCAGCACCGATATCTAATGTACGGATAATTACTTTTTTTCCCGCCATTGTCTGTACGACCTGTTTATATGCCTGGAACTGCTCCTCCTCTGTTGGAAAATCATTTCTTCCCAGATATAAAAATTCACTTCGGAATAATCCTATGCCGCCTGCATCGTTTTCAAGAACATATGCCATGTCCCCCACACTTCCAATATTGGCATAAAGGTTGATTTTGCGGCCATCCAGAGTAATATTCTCTTTTCCTTTCAGTTCCTGTAACAGATACATTTTTTCTTTTTCTTCCCGGATTTTCGCCGCCGCCTCATTACTGACTTCCTCTGATGGTTCAAAAATCACTTCCCCTCGAAAGCCATCGACAATTGCCGTCATTCCGGTACGTATTTCTTCTAAGTTTACAGGGGTTCCGATTAATGCCGGTATGTTCATCATACGTGCCAGAATCGCTGTATGGGAATTTGTAGAGCCATGAACCGTCACAAATGCCAGAATTTTCTCTTTATCCATCTGCACCGTTTCACTTGGGCTTAAATCATCTGCCACAATAATAGATGGTTCCATAGAAGAAAAATCCACTTCCTCACATCCTGTCAGGTTTTTCACTATACGATTGGAGATATCTGTAATATCCGCTGCTCTGGCTTTCATATAGTCATCTTCCATATTGGCAAACATCTGAGCGAAATTATCTCCTGTTACGGCTACGGCATATTCCGCATTCACAAGCTCAGTACGAATCATATTGTGAATTGCATCTAAATAATCTTCATCATCCAGCATCATCTGGTGAACCTCAAAAATCGCTGCGCTTGCTTCGCCAACCTCCTTCACAGCCTTTTCATACAGGCCCTGAAGCTGCTCCTTTGCTTTTTCGGATGCTTCTCCCAACCTTCGTATTTCGCTCTCTGCATCCTCAACTCTGTGCCGCTTTACCTGGTCGTTCTTGGAGAGTACCACTGCCGGTCCTAATACAATTCCTTTATAAACAGGTTTTCCCTTATATACCTTCATTTATTTTTCCTCCAGCCCTGTTCTTATACATCTGTCCGCACTTTGTTTGAAAACAGCCGGGCAAATGCATATGTTGTAATCGGTGTTGGTGCATTCCGGGCTTCTTCTCTGCTCTTTATATGAACCGCCTTGAATTTGATATCTTTCTCTTTTGCCAGATTTTCTAAAACAGGGACATATTTTGCATTATAAGGACACTGATAGGTGTAGAAAAGAACATACCCTTTTTCATCGATATGCGGATGCTTGGCATCTTCCTTAAACTTTGGCAGCTCTGCTTCTTTTTCAAATGGAAGATACCAGAGCTGTACTCCATTATCTGCTTCATCATAGGGTTCAAATCCTTTATATCTCAAGAACTTAGGATCTGAAAGAAATGGTTTCTTTTTCGCACACGATAAAATGCAAAGTCCTTTCTTTCCTTTCTGTTTACTATCGTCAATACAATAATTCAGCAGTTCGTTTGCGTATCCATGTCCCTTGAAAGAACCCGCAACCCACAGACAATCAATATACATATATTCCTCTGCATCTATTGGATTCCATGCATACTCTGCAGGAATGTACTCGATAAAACACTTCCCTCTTTCCTTACTCTTTAAGAAAACCAGGCCTTCATCAAAGCGCTGTTCCATCCAGGATTTTTTGGACAAAACCTGGATATCCTTACAATTTACATATTGGATGCCTGATTACAGTCTTCCACTTCTCAGGAGCAACCTTTCTTGCATCAGACATATATATCTCATGGTGAAATCTGCCATGACTAAAGTCATTGCGGTATCCATGATCTTCAAGATATTTATCCAGAATCGCAACCGTTGCGGGTTCATCATCAAAAGGTCCGTGGTGCATAATCTGAACGCACAAACCTTCATCAATCACAAGAAATTCAGCCCCGGAGCAGTCCGTTTTTTTCTTTTCAGATGCAGTCTCCACCGCCCAATCAAAATCCTTCTTTGTCACAAAATCCAGAAGTCTGCTGTCTGATATCCAATTAAATTCTGCTTTTATGCTGTAATCACAGCCATCCACTCCGTCTTGCCACCAGAAACCTTCCAATGGCGGGACTACATACTCGAAAAATCCTTCCATCTTATAATCTGGCTTATAGCTCATTTTCAAAGTATACGCTATAGCATATAGTACGCCGATTGCCTGCCTGTATTCGCCGCCTTCTTCATTCGGAAAAACTGCTTTTACTTTTGCCTGTGACGGAAACTCCTTCTCATTTGATAAGTCCGGCATTGGAACTGCACTTCTTTTTTCAAAATTTCTGGCATGCACCGGTTCTGCCATTCGATTCAGCTTGAACATTCGATAATCGTTTCTTAGCAGACAATATCCATAGAGGTACCAGCTTGACCATTTGAAAATCAGAAAATACGGTTCCATTTCCCTCTCCGTATTACCGCCCGGAGCATAATACTTAAACTTTAGTGTCTTCCCAAGCTCGATAGCATCCTGAATCAGTTCAATCTTTGGTGACAGAGAATCCTTATCCCATGATGACAGATCGATAAGAATAGACTCATTTCCACTGACAAAATCGGAATACCAGCTTTGCATAAATCTTCAATATCTCTGTTTATTGTTCTTCTGGAAACTTCTAATTTTTCTGCCAGTTCCGGAGCAGTTATTTTCTCTTCCTGCAAAAGGATGGACAGAATACCGATAAGCCTGTCTATTTTCATATCACTTTCACTTCCTGATTCATCATACCATTGATAACACGTCATCTGTTTGTCATGTTTAATTTCTATTATACACAAAATAATAAGGTGTTACATCTGAAATCTAATGTTTTCGGTATCCCGGCAAAGTCATATCCGTTCGCAGCCACCCAGTTCGCAGCAGCCGCATTTACCCTTAAGAGCACTTTCGTCGATTCACCGCATAGCTCCTTCAGTTTCTGATCACGGAGCAGCTCATACAGATACTTTCCAGCGGTCCAATCGCTCTTTTGTATTTCGTCAAGCCAGTGTTTTTGATCATCACTAGCATAAAAATCAATAATTTCCATTGAACCTCTCCTTAAGCAGCCCGGTCATACACAGATTATAAATCTTGTCTCCCTTTGCCACTCCGTTTTTTCGGGTACCTTCATACTCAAAACCCACTTTATCAAGCACTCGCCCTGACGCTACATTAGGTTCGTAATACACGCCGGTAATACGGATGATATCTCTGGACTGTTACATTGGGGAAGATTGCTTTCGCTCCTTCTTCAAGTCCGCTTACGCCATCCATAGAAATGAACAATACATCTTCAACACCACGGCTTTTAATCTCATCAAATATCTGCATCCACTGATGCTTACTTTCTGATTCGCTCAGCCAGAGTCCGAGGATATCTTTCTGTCCATCCACATCATATCCGAGGATCACGTAGATTGCATAGTTTTTCGTCTCATAGTCTTTCCGGATCGTAACATACAGGCAGTCTACAAACAGAAAAGTATAAAATTTTTTCAGGGGTCGGTTCTGCCATTCTTCAAGTTGCTCCAGGACACTGTCTGTGATCTCAGAGATCGTCTCATGGGAGATTTCAAAACCGTAGATATCTTCAATCATCTCTGCAATATCACGCTGGCTCATTCCTTTTGCATACATGGACAGAACTTTATCCTGGATAGCAGAAACATCTCGTTTCCTTTTGGGGACAACAACCGGTTCAAAGGTTCCCTCACGGTCCCGTGGAACTTCTATCGGCACATCACCAACGGTTGTTTTTAAAGTCTTTTTTGTATAACCGTTCCTTCGGTTGACTGTCTCTTTTTCTCCCCGCTCATTATTGGAATAACCTAAGTGACTGTTCATTTCTCCCTGAAGCATTGCTTCGAACATAGGGTCAAAAATATCTTTTAAAGCGTTCTGCATATCCTCTACGCTTTGGGGCTGGTACTAATCAATGATTGCCTGTGCCAGCTGTTGATTTGGAGTTTTGTCTTTTTTCTTTCTTGCCATACTGAGTGTGTTCATCCTTTTTTAATCCTTTCCTGTTATCTTAACACACTCTGTATAATAAACAAAGTGCGTAAGTCTTGAAATTATTTTCTTAACTTACACACTTTATTTTACACCCTCTAAAGAATACCAGAAAGAGCTATGGACAGTCTGCTCCAATGTGGATTCCCTCTTCGGACAGCCACATCTGCCCGGAACAGAACACAGTAAAAATCTTGATATTTCATAATAAGTGATATAATTTCTCCGTAAATGTCTTTTCCAAAAAAGAACGGTATCTATCCTAAAAGATAAATACCGTTCTTTTTTTAACTGGGTCTTAAATAAATGGTAATATGCTTTTGCGATCTGTTTCAGAAACACCCATCGCATTCATTGCCTGTTCTGCAGTCAGTCCTAAACTAAACCACTTGAAAATAATATCAGGCAGGACGGTCCCAGGCGGGGCTGTTCCTCGTTATAGACGTCGCCACCTGGCGGCTATTTTTATTTCTGCGAAAGGAGGCGCATACATTTGCGTAAACTTGAAAACTACACACCGACACGCTTTATGGCTGCGGACTCCACCTATAGTAAACAGATGGCGGATTACGCAGTCAATTTTATTGAATGTCTCTGCCACACCAAAGGCACATGGGCCGGTAAGCCATTTGAGCTCATCGACTGGCAGGAACAGATTATAAGGGATATCTTTGGCACTTTGAAACCGAACGGCTATCGACAGTTTAACACTGCCTATGTGGAAATTCCTAAAAAAATGGGCAAGTCAGAGCTTGCTGCTGCCGTTGCCCTGCTCCTTACCTGCGGTGATGGCGAAGAACGTGCTGAAGTGTATGGCTGTGCAGCTGACCGCCAGCAGGCAACCATCGTATTTGATGTTGCTGCCGATATGGTGCGTATGTGTCCTGCACTGAATAGACGAGTAAAAATTCTCGCTTCCCAGAAGCGTATCGTCTACCAACCGACCAACAGCTTCTATCAGGTATTGTCCGCCGAGGCTTACTCAAAGCATGGTTTCAACATTCATGGCGTTGTATTTGATGAGCTACACACTCAGCCCAACCGAAAGCTCTTTGATGTTATGACTAAGGGCTCCGGCGACGCTAGAATGCAGCCGCTTTACTTCCTTATCACAACCGCCGGAACAGATACCAACAGCATCTGCTATGAAACGCACCAAAAAGCTAAAGACATCTTGGAAGGGAGAAAAATTGATCCGACCTTCTATCCTGTCATCTATGGGGCCGATGAAACCGATGACTGGACAGATCCGGAGGTTTGGAAGAAAGCAAATCCTTCTCTTGGTATCACAGTCGGCATTGATAAAGTTGAAGCTGCCTGTGAATCTGCAAAACAGAATCCCGGCGAGGAGAATTCCTTCAGACAGCTAAGACTTAACCAGTGGGTCAAGCAGGCAGTTCGTTGGATGCCAATGGAAAAATGGGATGCCTGCTCGTTCAAGGTTGATGAAGAATCCTTAGAGGGCCGTGTCTGCTACGGTGGTCTGGATCTTTCCTCCACTACGAATATTACAGCATTTGTACTTGTATTTCCTCCGCCGGATGAAGATGACAAATTCTGCATCCTTCCGTACTTCTGGATACCGGAGGATACGCTGGATCTTCGAGTAAGGCGAGATCATGTTCCTTACGACGTCTGGGAACGTCAAGGCTTTCTGGAAACCACAGAAGGAAACGTTGTACACTACGGCTACATCGAAAAATTCATCGAGCGCCTTGGAGAACGATTCAACATTAGAGAAATTGCCTTTGACCGCTGGGGAGCTGTTCAGATGGTACAGAACTTAGAAGGTATGGGCTTTACTGTTGTTCCGTTCGGTCAGGGATTTAAGGATATGTCTCCACCGACAAAAGGACTCATGAAACTAACGCTGGAGAAAAAGCTGGCTCACGGTGGTCATCCGGTACTTCGCTGGATGATGGATAACATCTATATCCGCACTGATCCAGCTGGTAATATAAAGGCAGACAAAGAAAAATCCACAGAGAAAATCGACGGAGCTGTTGCCACCATCATGGGCCTTGACCGTGCGATCCGCTGTGGAAACAATACCGGTGCTTCTGTCTACGATGAAAGAGAAATTTTGTTCATATAAAAATGGAGCTCTTGTTTTTGCTCAAAAGCTCCATTACTGTTTATTTATTTGAATTTATGATTCCTTCAATATCACGGCCACCGTAGAATATTCGAGCTACTGTAACTGCCCTTTTCTCATCATCAACCAGATAATACACAATAAAGTTGTCTACCGGAAGCTGATGCATTTTCATCGAATGCCAAGGTTCCCAGTCAACTAACGAATAGCGAGCTGGCATGAAATCCAATGAACGAACCTCTTTTCGGATGCGGCCCAGCTGAGTGGCAGCAGTCTCCGGAACGAGGAGTTCATTCGCAATATACGAATAAATTTCACGTAAATCATCAAGTGCATCTACAGAATAGCCGACCTTATAGCTATCCATCATATGCCAAACTCCTTTGCAAGTGCCGCATCGACTTCATCTGCAGAATATACCTTTCCTGCTTTGATGGAATCAACACCCTTCTGGAGTTCTGCATCAAGCTGTTCTCTGGTCATTGCGCCAACAGCTAATGGCTTAGAAGAAGGAAGTTTCAGTTCAAATGGCATACCCTTCTTCAGTACAATCTGGCTATAAAGCATCTGAATTGCACTGGATGGAGAAATGCCAAGCTGAGAAAGAATGCTCTCAGCATTATCCTTGAGATTGGTATCTATTCTTGCATAAACAGCGGATGTATTTGCCATAGTATCGCCTCCTTTTTTCTTTATTATATTCGCTTTTGCTTGCGATTGCAAGCATTTGCATAGATTATTTTATGACAAAACTTTGAATTTTATACGCCCCTTGCGGCAGAAAGGAATATTTATGGGATTCTTATCAGGACTGTTTCACTCAAGAGACAAGCCCACCAACAGCACCAATGGCAATGCCTATCGCTTTCTCTTTGGTGGAAGCAACTCCGGCAAAGCCGTCAATGAACGAAGCGCCATGCAGATGACTGCAGTCTATGCTTGCGTCAGGATTCTTTCGGAGTCCATCGCTGGGCTTCCGGTCCATGTCTATAAATACACGGACTCTGGCAGCAAAGAAAAAGCGATCAAGCATCCATTATATCGATTAATACACGATGAGCCAAATCCAGAAATGACATCCTTTGTCTTCCGGGAAACTTTGATGACGCATCTGCTTCTTTATGGAAATGCCTATGCGCAAATTATCCGAAATGGCAAAGGCGAAGTCATCGCGCTCTATCCGCTAATGGCCAATCGAATGAGTGTGGATCGTGACGATAAAGGGCACCTCTACTACCAATATCAAATGCAAGATTCCGATGCACCAACTATGAAAAGCGGAACAGTCATCCTGAAGTCATCGGATGTACTCCACATTCCAGGCCTTGGCTTCGATGGTCTGGTCGGTTACTCTCCTATTGCTATGGCTAAAAACGCTATCGGGCTTGCAATTGCGACCGAGGAATATGGTGCTAAGTTCTTTGCAAATGGTGCCACACCGGGAGGTATACTGGAATATCCCGGCACCGTAAAAAATCCGGAAGCTGTCAGAGAAAGCTGGACCAAAGGCTTCTCTGGAAACAACTCTCATAATCTGTATATATCCATCTATATCTTTACCCAACCCGGATAAACCGGAAAAGTTTTGCATTTCCTCCACGTTTTTATTACAATAAAGAAAAATGTTGGAGGATGTGCTTATGTTACTTACGGACAAATACGCTGACAAAATCTA
>JAETNR010000059.1 GCA_021772055.1 Blautia sp.
CCATCGGCAGGCAGCATCTCCGTCAGGACATATTCCTTACCCACCACCAGCTTCTCGATCCGGTGCGGTTCCTTTCCGGAAGTCCATTCGTCTATCGCCTTGCCTTCGCTGTCCGTCACTTTCAGCTTCGCCCCCGGCAGCTCCTTTCCGTCTGTCAGGTCTGTTTTTGTGATCTCCACCTTTGTCACATCATCCTTCATTTCGATCTTCTGCACCTCGGCAGTATCCTCAACGGTAAATGTGATACTTTCTGCAGTGGCATATCCATCGGCAGGCAGTACCTCTGTCATGGTGTATTCCTTACCAACGGTCAGTTCCCTGATGATATGCGGCTCCCTGCCGGATACCCATTCATCCACTACCTTGCCGTTTCTGTCCGTAACCTGCAGCTTTGCGCCCTCAACCTCCTTGCCGTCGGTCAGGGATGTTTTGGTAAATTCAAATACCGTAGGCTCGTCCTCAAAGGTAAGCTCATAGGTTACGGCTTCCTTTTGGGAATCCTCATAGGTAAAGGTAAACTCCTGCGCTTCGGATGCAGTAGCGAATCCCGGTGCCGGTACAGTTTCTCTTACAGAATAGGAAAATCCGATTGGAAGGTCTGCCGCAAAGGTCAGCTTCCCGTCTTTGCCGGTTGCCTGTTCTTCAATGACGGTTCCAGCTTCCATAATCACTTTGCCGTCCTTGTTGGTGATGTCCTCTTTTGCACTCAGGGCAAAGACCGCACCCTCCAGTACACGTTCAGAATCCTTCTCTTTTTTCAGCACGGATACTTCCACCTTCTGGCGGTTATTCTGCCAGTCAGAGGAATAGGTTACCTCCGCCGTATGCTGGTCACGGTAGGTCAGGTCAATTTCCCGGATTTCCCCGTCCAGCACATAACCCTCTGCTGTCTCCTTTTCCTTCACATAATATTTTCCAAGTGGCAGGTTCCCCAGGCTTGCAACCCCGGTATCATCCGTGGTGATCTCTGCGATCAGCTCATCCTTTTTGTAGTGGTCTGCGCTTTCCCCGTCAGCGGCTTTGATATCCTCCAAAGCGTACACTTCAAAGGTAACGTCCTTCAGGGAACCGGACACATATTCAAACAGATGGGCGATCCACCCGCCGATAGAATCCAGTGCGGAAACATCCTCCAGAAATTCCCCTTCTTTGTTGATCAGAAGAAGCCCTTTCGGAACAGCATCCTCCATTTTCACCTTCTGGATTTCTGCCGTGTCCTCCACGGTAAACGTGATCTCCTCCGCCTGCAGGTAACCATACGGGGCCAGCTCCTCACGCAGCGTATAAGTCTCGCCCACTACCAGACGCTCGATAATATGTTCCTCACCCTTCACGGATTTCCATGTGTCTACCACATTTCCATCCTTATCAAGCACGGTCAACGTTGCGCCGGAAAGCTCCACACCTGTAGTCAGGTCTGTTTTCTTTACGGAAACCACGGTCGGCTCGTTCTGAAACTCCGATGCTAGTTTCACTACTTTCACATCCTGCCCCTGATAAGAAGCGGTTACCTCCAGCACTTTATCAGAAGAAGCATAGCCAGCCGGGGCTTTTAACTCCTTGATGGCATATTCCCCAAAAGGCAGGTCAAGGGCAAAGACCGCTTTCCCATCGTCCCCGGTCACAGCCTTTCCAAGCAGGGTGCCCGCTTTTACAATCACCTTATCTTTTGCAAAAATGTCAGCCTTTACATACAGCCCAAACTCTGCGCCTGCTATTACAGCTCCTGTTTCCGCATCTTTTTTCACAACGGACACTTCCACCTTCTGGCGGTCATTCTCAAACTCCGCTGTCTGTTTCACCACCGGCGTTTCCTGATCCGCATAGGAAAATGTGACCGTCTGCGGGGCTTCATTCAGCACGAACCCTTCCGGGGCTTTTGTCTCCACAACTTTGTAACAGCCAAGCGGCAGGTCTTTCAGAACCGCTTCCCCCCTCTCATCCGTAGTCAGTGCTGTCACCAATGTACCAGCGGCATACTCCAGAATCCGTTTCCCTTCACTGTCCTTCTGGAAGTCAGCAGTATAAATGTCCTCTGTAGCGTAAACCTCAAAGACCGCCCCGGCCAGCGTTTCATTTCCATAGGTAAAATCATCCTCAAAGCCATGAAGCGCTTCGCCTTTTTTCACCACCTTCAGTTCTCCCTTGACCGGATGGTTTTCATAGGCCACCTCAATGATCACATCCTTGCTGACCTGATCCTGATGGTAGGCGGTGTTGGAATCCACCGTCACTTCATAATAATTCTCATTCAGGGTATAGCCATAGGGTGCATGGACTTCCTCAATGCGGTAATGCCCGATCTTTAAATTCTGCGGCAGGATGAGATACCCCTGTTCATCCGTAAAGTAAGACTTGTGGGTTACCGTAGTCGGGTAGGTCGTTACCTGTTCCACGTATTTTTTATGATCCAGGTCATACACCTTAAACTCCGTATTCTTTGCCAGAACCGGCTTTTTCGTCTCATCGTCCTGCTTCACGATTTTCAGTTTTGCCTCAAATTCATCATCCAGAAGCACACGCCATACCTGCGGCGTATCCGGCTTATGCTCTGTGATGCGCACGGTAAAATCGTCTACCGGAGTGTAATTATGCGGCGTAGTCGTCTCACGGACGATGTATGTCCCGAAGGGGATCGCAATGGATACTGCATATCCCTCGTTGTCCGTAAAGATTTCCGTTGCCCCATTCTCCCCGATCACTGCCGGGACTGCGGAATCAAAATCGTAACTGCCATCTTCCTTTGTTTTGAGGGAAGATACTAAGTAAGCAGTGAATCCGGTGCCGGAGAGCAGGTCTGCATCCGTTTTGCCATTATTGGCAGCCTTGATTAACTGGAACGGCTGCTTGATTACCTGTTCCAGCGAAGTCGCTTCCCTTTCCACGGTTGCCACAAGGTCGCCTTCAAAATCACAGGACAGGTCGTACTCCTTCTCATCCAGCAGGTAGCCGCTGGACGGCTTGATCTCTTTTACAAAATATTTTCCCAGGTACAGATCCTCTGCAAAGGCTTTTCCTTCTGCATCCGTTGTCAGCACGGCAACCTGCGTCCCTGCCTTGTAGATCACGCCGGTCTTTTTATCCGGATGTACAATATCCTCCCTTGCAAAAAGCCCATAGACTGCCTTTTCCAGAACTGCGTCGCCCTGTGGGGAGCTTCCAGTCTCGGCATCCTTTTTTACCACACTGATTTTTGCATTGACACGCTCATTCTCAAAGGTATGGGAAAAATGCACAGTAGCTTCTTCCTCACGGGTATAATCAAAACGGAAGGTATAGGAATCCTCCGTATTCCTCAGATACCCGTCCGGAGCCTGGAGTTCTTTCACATAGTAGCTATATCCAATCGGAAGGTCTGACTTGTAGGAAGCGCTTCCATCTGCCCCGGTGCCGGCCTTTTCAATGAAAGTATCCTTTTTCACAGCCACCTTCCCGTCAGCAGTTTTGATATCTTCTGCCGCAAAAAGGCCGTAAACTCCGCCGGACAGCGGGTTCTTTGTGGTATCATCCAACTTTTTCACCGTCACGGCTGCTTTCTGGCGGTCATTTGTAAACGTAACATTTCCAAGTACCACACTCTCTGTCTGCCCGTTATAGGAAAGCGTAATATTCTTCGCCTCTCCCCTGTTCACAAAGTTTGCCGGCGCCTTTTTCTCTTTTACCGTGTAGGTTCCAAGATATAAGTCAGAAAGCGTCACGCTTCCATCCGCCCCGGTAACCAGATTTTCCGCCACCAGTGCGCCCTTCTGGTAGATCAGCTTTCCTGCGGCTGTCCGGATGTCCTCGCCTGCATATACATCATAAGCTGCGCCCTTCTGCTTTCTCAGCTCATACTGGAATACCGAGCCATTCTCAGTCACAGACGCCCCGGTAAGTACTTCCCCTTCCTTATAAATCGTCAGGCTTGCCCGTGGCTCGTCATTGGTAAAGGTATGGGTGAATTTTACCAGAGCCTCCTTCTGTCCGGCATAGGCGAAGGAGAAATGGTAAACATCCGCCGTATTCAGCAGGAATTTGTCCGGTGCCTGGATCTCCTTCACATAATAACCGTAGCCAATCGGAAGGTCTGCAGCAAATTTCCCGTGCCCGTCCTTTCCTGTTGTCGCCTTGCCGATCAGGGTATCTTTGGGGACAACCACCGCCCCGTCTGCGTTTTGGATATCGGCCTCCGCATAAAGTGCAAAAATGCCGCCAGCCAGAGGGGAAGATGTCTCCTTGTCCTGCTTCACTGCCTCCACTTCTGCTTTCTGGCGGTCATTTTCAAAGGTAACTTCTGCAAAAACTACTTCTTCTTTCCCGTTAGAGGCAACTGTCACCTCACGGCTCTCACCTTTGTTCACATAGTTTTCCGGTGCGCCGGTTTCTGTCACGAGATATTTACCCAGGTGCAGGTTCTCTACCACAGCAGTTCCATCGGCTCCTGTTACCACATGATCTGCAACGACAGCACCTTTTTTCAAAACTATTGTGCCGTCCGCTGAGACAATATCCTCTGCCGCCGTTACCGTATAGGCAGCACCGGCAAGCCTGCGCTTCCCATACTGGAAAGTGGTGCCGTCTGCATTGGAAACGGCCCCGGTCAGCGCTTCTCCCTCTTTATAGATTTTCAGGTTTCCAAGAATTTCCGTATCTGTCACCGTCTGTGTGGATGTGTTCCCAGCGGATACCTTCACGCCGACTGCACTTACGTTCAGCTTGTATCCCTTCGGCGGTGTAATCTCTTTCAGGTAAACGGTGCTGCCCACAACATTAAACGTTACGCTTGATGCACCCTTTGCATCTGTGGCAGGCATTTGGGCAATCAGGTTCTGGCAGGCGGCATCGCTGTAAACACCATAAACGGCCCCGGCTAGCTTCTTTCCGGAACTGCCATCCTCTTTCACAATATTCAGTTGCGCCTGCTCCGGCCAGTCTACCTGCAGGGAAATCCCGGAAGAATCCGTATAGTAGCCAAACCCGATGTCCTGGCTACTCTGCAGCTTCAAAAGCATTGCATGGAAATCCAGCGGATAATTGGATGTGACCTCATACTTTCCTTTTAGCTCGCTGATATTTTCTGCCGTTGCTGTCAGGTGGAACTTGTCACCGCCTTTCACGGTCACGTTGCCAGTTCCGCTTTTACCCGTTGTCTCATTAACCAGTTTCACCCCATCCTCCAGATGGATGGTCAGTGTAAACGCTTCATTTGCCTTCCATGTGAAGGTTTCCGTATCCTTCCCGTTTGCCGTCACGGACAGACCCGGAAGCAGGCTCATTGCTACGGGATCTGGCATTTCTTTTAAGGCCGCCTTGATCTCTTTTAACATGTTCTTTGCCGTAGTAGAAAGGGCACCGCCAAAGCCGGATTCGCCATCATACAGATAGTCAACCAGATAATGCTGCATCGCCCTGGTTTCGGAAGTGCAGCCTGCCTTTTCCATGATGGTCTTGATATTATAGCCGTTAAACGTCTTTCCCCATCCCGGCCCGCCATAACCGTAGAAAAATGCTTTCCTCAGATATTTGTCATCGCCGCCCTCGTCCAATTCAATCATGTTTTTGTAGTTGGTTCCGCTGGGCGGGGATGGCATCGAGTGCTGCATACAGTAAGCATTCACCGTATAAGTTTTCCCACCTACTTTGTAACGGACATATTTGTAGGAATCATTACCGCCGCTGCCCATCGCTGAATTGAACGGATGTAACTGGCCATCGGAATAATAATAGTAGGTGTTTGCCTCGATCTCCGTTGCTTCGTCCCACGGAGTATCCTCGGCTGCCGCCAACAGCATGATGCCGCCCATCTCATAATCGACAGTTACATTCAGTGCAACATCCTCCGCAGGCATCTCAAAATCGAACGTATTCGTGTCCGCATGATAGGTGACTTCGGAGTACAGAATATCCGCTGTGCCACCCTTTGCGTTGGATTCTGTTTTCAGCGCACCTACTGCAGTCAGGCATCCTTCCGGCAGGTTCGTAGAAAATGTAACTGTCTCCCCTGCATCGTAGCTTCCATCCTCATGGTTCAAGGTAACACCAAGCTCCTCGCCGTTTGTGATCTTTACCTCGTACTCCCCTTCTTTTTCTGTTTCAGATTCCGGTTCGGTTTCTGTTTCAGATTCCATTTCAGTATCCGTCTCGGATTCTATTGCGGTATCTGTTTCCGGATCTGTTTCCGAATCAGTCTCCAACTCGGATTCCGTCACTGGCTCAAGGTGATCCTCTGTTTCCGGGGAACCAGCGTTTTCCTCAGTCTCTGCACCATCCGGATTTTCCACTGGTTCTGTAATCACCTCTGTTTCTGCCGCACCGATATTTTCCTCCATGCCTGCATTTTCCGATGTCCCATCAGTTTCAATTCCGGATACCATACCTTCTGTTTCCAGCTCCCCGATTACTGCCTCCGTGAATGGTTCCTGCAGTCCATCAGTTCCTTCCGCCACTTCCATAAACACTTCAGAATGTGGCTCCGGTTCATCCGCATCCTCACTTTCCGGTTCCCCGGAGTTTCCCTGTTCTCCCGGTGAAGCTGTACGCTCTGCGCCTGCTTCTTTTACAGGCTCCTTCACTACCACATGGCGGATCACATGGTAGCGGGGATTTCCGCTTACCGGCTCTACAAAGTACACCGCCTTATAAGAATCTGCACGGTTCCCGTCAAAGTCCTGGCCGGCTTCATTCTTTGCTTCATGGAATGTGACTTTGACTTTTTCCTCATTGATCTCCATGCCGGTAAAATCCGACTTCACATCGAAGCTGCTCCCGGCTTCCACCTCATAGTCCTGCACTTTGACAATCTCATCCTCCGCCAGCTTGTCCCTGACTTCCTCTAGTGCCGGGTACTCGGCTTCATACGCCGCTGGCTCCGACTCCGGTTCCATCGCATAGGCCGTAATTGGCTGCACAATGGATGACAGGATCGTCATAACGGAGAGCATCCCGGAAAGAATCCTTTTTACTTTTCCTTTCATTGCTACATACCTCTCTTTTTCTGATCTGATTTTTCAACACGCTCCAACATACGCTTCCTAAGTTTTCATGGCATTTCCCCTCCTTTCCCAAAACTTCTGCGCTGGGATAACAGCACATCAGTACGGAGAAACCCCGGAAGGCTTCCCCGCACGGCATCTACTGTTATTTAGAATTTGAATGTATTTGAGCGTTTTGCCTGTTTTCTCCCACAGACCCGTTCCAGCCCCGGCTTTCCAGTTCCGCAGCGTTTTCTCCGGCAAGGCGTGCAGGATGCACACTCAGATACCGGGTATCAATCCGGGCAGGCGATGAAGTTGTCAAAGTACGGTGAAAGGGAAAAATCCTGATTTGGATGTAAGAAAAGAACCCCTTCACTAATCGCAGGTTTGAAGGGGCAAAAAATAACCAATTAGAAAAAATTTTTTGTTTTTTTATTTTGCACATAAAAATAAGCAGCGTTATTTTCTGTCATAAACACTGCTTATTCCTGATTCATTATTCAATTTTTTACATTGCCTGTCTTGCCACATGGGGATTGAACTTATAACCAACTCCCCAAACCGTGAGTATGTAGATTGGCTTTGCCGGATCAGGCTCAATCTTCTTCCGTATCCGGCGGATCAGGCTGGATACGCTATCGTCCGCCCCATAATAAGGACTGCTCCATACCTGTGTGTATATCTGCCCTCTGGAAAATACCTGCCCCGGATTTCTGGCAAGCAGGTACAAGATATCAAACTCATAATTAGTCAATTCGATTTCAATCTCCTTAATACGGACAAACCGATATTTGGGATCAATCTCAAGACCATCATAAGTTAGAACATTATCTGTTGGAATGTTATCCAGTATTTCTACATTGCCTTTCTTCTTCAGGAAAAGTATCAATTCATTTATTTCTTCATCATCACGGAATGTGGCGATTAACACTTTCCCCACAAAATTTCTCCTTCCCTTAAATACATCCGCCCACAAGCTCACCGCCTTTGCGTCTGACTCTCTGATATTAGATATCCCATTCTCTACTCTGCAAAGATAGCGATTGCCCCTCTAAAAGGACTTTTTCATTTGCCGCTGCATGGCGCTCTACTTTCTGATTATGAGCTGAGCTTCCCGCATAAGGAAATAACGGCTCATACATCTTAAATGAAAATGTTTCACGGTCTACAATCCCAACTGTTTTCTGACTATCATATAGCTCCAGGAGAAATGCGGCCACCTGCTGACTTGTGTGATAAGTCCCAAAAAGCTTATCATAGTCATAATCAGCAATATCATTTGCCACATTGCCAAATTCTGTTTTAGTTGCTGCTGGAGCCAATACCTTTGCCTGCATTTTTGCGTGTTGTGCTTTCAATTCCCAAGCCAACCCTTCCGTAAATGTGCTGACATAAAATTTTGTCGCACAATAGGTTACAGCCGTAGGAACAATCGTATAGCCACCTGCGGAAGAAATATTGATAAGCTGTGTTCCGGGAACATCTTTGTAGTCGTGAACAAATAGAGACGATAAAATAGTGAGTGCTTCAATATTGAGTCGAATCATGGTATCTATTTTCCTCAAATTCTGCCGGGCCACGCTGTCATAGTTTCCAAAACCCGCACTATTAATCCACGTTTCCAGCCTGAGTTTCCGTAGGCTGGAATAGAATTGATATACATTTTCCAATACAGACAAGTCAACAGGTTTTATAACAACATCGACAGCAGGATATTTCTTCAAAATTTCACACTTCAAAGTATCCAGTCTGTCCTTGCGACGGGCAGCAATCACCAGATTTTTGCCACGGGCAGCAAAGGTTTTTGCCGTATCGTACCCTATTCCGGAACTAGCCCCCGTAATAACAGTGTATTTCTTTACCTCATATTCCATTTGCATTTCCTCCGTTTCTCAAGTATAATGAAACCATACAATGTAGAGTGAACTCTATGTCAAGAGGGTGGAGGGATTTTTTTGAATTATTCTATTGGGGAGTTTTCAGAGGTCACAGGGTTAGGAATACACACCCTGCGCTATTATGAGCACGAGGGTTTGATTGCCCCTATGAGAAATTCCAGCAACCGGCGTCGTTATTCCGATAAGGATATTGCGTGGGTCGATTTTATTAAGCGGCTAAAGGCAACCGGGATGCCTATTAAAGAGATCAAACAATATGCCATATTGCGGTCAAAGGGTGATGTCACCCTTTCAGAACGTATGGAAATGCTGATCCGACACCGCCAGTCATTAAATGATCAGATCAAACAGTTACAGGATCATGAAGCCAAACTGAACGAGAAAATCACTTTTTACCAGCAGGAAATTGAGCAAAGTCAAAACACGCCCTAGATTTTAAGCAGATTTTCAATATTACTGCCCAACGCCATCTTAGTAACAGAATCAGACGGGCTGACAAATTCAATCAACTGCCGACACAGATATGGCTCTCCAAACGGGGCATCAGAACCGAACAGGCATTTTTCCGGTGCTTCGGTTAAAGCTGTTTTGACCGATAAGGGTGTAAACGCCGCAGACAAATCCAGATAAGCATTTTCATGATTTTTTGCAAAGGCAATCACATCCATCCAGTTTGAGCCGCCCATGTGTCCGAAGATAACTGGTACAGCGGGGTACTTTCGACATAAATCCATAAGGCTTTTAATGCCATTTGGCGTAACAGGATTAAACGTGTGTACCCAAATGGGGAGACTGTGATAATCGGACAACGCCTTAAATATTGGCTCAAGCTGTGTAATCTGCGTTTCGGAGCCAGGGGTAAATTCTCCGATACCTTTGAACGAGTATCGTATGATATAATCCGTTACCCATTCAGCAGTGTCTTTATCAGAAAGTCCTAATGGAACAGGGCCAAAGCCGAAAAAACGATCTGGCGCAATCTGGATAGCTTGATTCATTTCCATAATGGTCTCCCTCATCTTTGCGATACGGGCTTCAGTGGTGTAGTTGCCGGCAAGAAGCTGATAAAGCACCTGCATTTCTGTTCCTATCGCTTTTAAGGTTGCCGCTGCAGCCTTTTCAATGTGAGGGGTCGTTGTGAATAATACAGCCTTATCAACCCCTGCATCATCCATTTTCTGAATCTGCATGGAGGTGGGGAGCATAACGTGTTGGTGGCTATCTATAATCATTAAACTCACTCCTTTCTTTGCTTTCATGTGGTACATGCTAAAGATAACACAGGCGCAAAATATGAGCAAGAACGCACTTTTTTGGTATGTAGTATCTATTTTGATACTGCAATGGAGGAATACTTATGGCAAAAACAATTGCTATTACAGAACAATGTCCGATGGAGATTGGGCTGAACATTTTAAGCGGAAAGTGGAAACTAAAAATACTATGGCAGATGTCAAAAGAATCCGTGCGCTTCAACGAATTACAGAGGCGTTTAGGAAAAATCACCACAAAAACCTTGACGCAGCAGCTTCGTGAATTGGAAAATCAACAAATCATTCAGAGGACAGTGTACCCAGATAATCCCCCCAGGGTTGAATATTCCCTGACAGAACTCGGTAAGAGTATCTACCCAGTCTTAAAATCATTGTGTGATTGGGGAACAAACTATCAAAATGCTATATCTGAAAATGATATTGGTATTAAAGCAATCCATGATCATCTATCGTACAAATAGAATTGATAATTGAAAATGGTCAAAACGACATAAAACCATGACCTGCCTAATGGTAATATGAACACCCAAAATAACAGGTATGTCTTAGGCTTTTTCTTCCGATTATTCCAGACTGCGCAAAATAAGCAGCGTTATCTGTCTTAAACACTGCTTATCTCCTGATTCATTATTCAATTCTATTTCGTCCGTTTTGTCACATGGGGATTGAAGCAATACCCTACTCCCCAAACCGTAAGAATGTATGTTGGCCGTGCCGGTTCAGGCTCGATCTTTTTCCGTATCCGGCGGATCAGACTGGATACACTATCGTCTGCTCCGTAATAAGGGTTGCTCCATACCTGTGTGTAGATCTGGCCTCTGGTAAATACCTGCCCCGGATTCCTGGCAAGCAGATACAAAATACCAAATTCATAATTAGTCATTTCAATTTCAGTTTCATTAGTTCGGACAATCCGGTATGTAGGATCAATTTCAATTCCGTCATAAATCAAAACACTATCTGTTGGAATACTATCAAGTATTTCGACGTTGCTCTTCTGCTTCAGGAAAAGTATCAATTCATTTATTTCTTCATCATCACGGAATGTGGCGATTAACACTTTCCCCACAAAATTCCTCCTTCCTTCAAATTCATTGGTTCTGCATCTGGCTCTTTGATAATCGTTAAAATATATTTTTTACCCTACTATTTTTTTGGTGTCACCACAATGCCGTCTGCATTATCCGGATCTTTGAACTCGTAGGTAATACCATCTGGCAGGGTATAAGCAGAATCGGGTGACGATTCTGTTTCAGACTCAGGTGTTATGTCGCTCTCCAAATCCCTGTCATCAATTTCTACAGCATTATGAACATTCTGGTTTTGTTGGCTGTCCTTTTCCTTATCTGAACAACCAGCGAGCAGGATGAAGCAGGCCAACATACAAGTCATAATAACCACAAATTTTCTCATTAAGTTTCCCTCTCTTTCAAATGTCCCCGTTTAATTTCCAGTACCACATCCGCCTGTTTTGCTACATCGGCGGAGTGTGTCACTACCACAACGCATTTTCCAAACGCATGGGCACTCTCTTTCAAAATCGCTGTGATCTCATCAGCGGTGTCGGCGTCCAGATTCCCGGTCGGTTCGTCTGCCAGGATGATTGGTGCATCGGAGGCCATCGCTCGCGCAATCGCCACACGCTGCTGCTGCCCGCCGGACAGCTTCAGTACATTCCTGGTAATTTCGTCCTGTTCCAGTCCCAACCGCTCCAGTATGGGGCCAGCGTCCAGTTTTGCGGTAAGCTGCACATTTTCCACAGGTGTCATGTAGTCGATCAGGTTGTAACTCTGGAAAATCAGAGAAATGTGATTCCTTCGGTGGTATTCCAGACCCTTATCGTTCACGTCCTTACCATCAAACAAGACGCTGCCCTGTGTCGGCGTATCAAGCCCACCTAGCAAAGAGAGCAAAGTGGTCTTTCCAGACCCGGACGGACCAAGAATGGCGTACATTTTTCCGGCGTCCAGCCCCGTGCTAACGTTTGACAAGATTGTCTTACCCTTTTCGTAGGCATAAAAAACATTTTTCAGTTCTAATATTGGCATAATGATCCCTCCTTAACTCATTTTGGATAGAATTTCCCGTGGGTTCAGCCGCATGACGGTAATAGAAGATGCGATGACGGCAACAATAATAATAGCAAGCCCAATCAAATAGAGTTGGATAAGATTGTCTGGCTCAACGGAAACCTGAATGCCGTCTTCCGCGGGCAACGGTTTTTGAATAAGCGTATCTGCACCAACATCAACAGCAGTGGCAACGGCTGTAACCTCCCCATCGTCCTCCTGCTCCGTCTGTATACTCTGCTCCAACAAATGGTTGCCAATCTGGCCCGCTACCTCGTTGCTAGTGAAGTATGAAAGGCCAAAGGCAAGGACAGCAATCAACAGCACTTCCATTAAATACTGCCCGATAATAGCCGGCTTTCTGATACCCACGGACAGGAACACGCCAATTTCATGGATACGGGTCTTAGTCCAAAGCGTCAGGATCAGGGCCAGGATGATGGCACTGACTACGATAATGACTACCAGCAGAGTCATGACCAACTCATTTAGTGCGGTCAGCGGGGCGGCAGCGTTTTCGTAAGTTTCGTTGTCTACCTCGACGGTAAAGGCAGTCCAGTCAATTCCCGGCAGGTCTTTCACACCAGCCACAATTTGCTCCATATTCTGCGGGTCATCTATGGTGACGTTGAGAGCGGAAAAGCCGTAATTGATAGTTCCACCGTCGCTCTTAACTGCAGTCTGTAAATCTACGAAAATACGATTTTGAATTTTGTCATAGGTAGTAATCGTCTCTCCAAATTGCTCTACCACATTTGACGTAAACAGTCCGATAATCTGCACCCTTATTTCTTCCCCGGTGTACCCTTCGTCCTCGGTGCTGTAAATGTGGGTCGTGATATAGTCCCCGATGTGCAGTTCGTTTCTTTCTGCTAAGTCCTGGCTAATGATTGCTACTGCTTGATCTTCTGAAGTAATATGCCGTCCCTCCACCAGTGTCAGTGTACCGGTGGTAAAAAGTTCATCGTCCGCAGAATTGCAAACGCCCATCATCTTTGTGCGCCGCTGGTAGTTTTCTGCTATTGGAACCGTGCCAGGGAACAGGGACAGTTCCTCAAAGGGGACGAGATCATCAAGCCTTGCACTGCAATACCTGACACCTGGAACGCTTTTGATGGCGGCAATGTCTTCCGGCGTAAACTGCACTGTCGAATACATGAGAAAAGCGCTGCTTGTCTTTCCAGTTTCCTCGTCAACCTCGTTGTCCTGGACGATTTCTTTGACAACATAGGGGCTGTTGTCCCAATCCACGAAAATGTCAAACTTACCGCCTAAACTCTGCCGGAGATCAAGTTGCGCGGCCTCCGATGCTTTCCAGATGGAAAGACCCGTTAGAACAAAGGTTGCCATAATCAACAGGATTGCAAACAGGAGAACCGTTTTCCCCCGCTTCCGTGTGACGTATAAGAACGCCCGTTTTGTAACACTCATACTTTTGATACCTCCATTTACTGTGCTGTTTTTGAACGCATGAATAGAATAGCTTCTCAATATGGAGCCAGTATGAAACGGATGTAGAATTGGGATGAAAATAAAAAACTCCCCAATTTGAGGAGTTTTTCAAGGTTACAATCGAATGGAGAAACGCATTCCAAGTGGATATTTCATAGGTGAAAAGGAATAAGAAATATTCATTGATGTTAAGATGGTTTTTACAATATAAAGCCCCAGGCCATTTCCTCCGCTTTCCCGGTTCCGTGAAAAGTCGGGCCGGTAGAAAGGCTCAAATAAGTGCGGAATTTCTTTTTCACTGATAGGGGTGCACTCATTTTCTATTACAATTTCCCTCTCTGTCAGATAAACCGAGACTGTCTTACCCTTCGGCGTATAGGTGACAGCATTCGCAAGGACATTGGATGCCGCCTTACAAAAGGCGCTGACTGGAAGTGTGGCGGAAAATCGCATTGCCAGATTGAGACAAAAATTGATTTGATGGGCGGCAGCAATCAGTTGATAAGGCTGACAAAGTTCCGCCAATAGTTCAGATATATCAACAGGTCTGGCTGGTTCCATAGCTGTGTTCAGTTTGGATGTTTCCAAAATTTCATGTATCATCCCGGAAAGCTGTTCCGCCATTTCTTTGCACTCCGGCAGATAAGTGGCATAATCCTGATATTTGCCAACACCTAAAATCATGTTTTCCAGGGTAGCGTTCAGAGCGGTCACAGGAGTTTTCAATTCGTGGGATGCTGCCCGTAAGAAGTCTACTTTCGCCCGCTCCATTTCACTTACATGCTCTTTTTCCTGCTCCAGATTTTCAATGGTGGATAGAAGGTTTGTATATAGATCATTGACATTTTGCGCCAATGTTCCAATCTCGTCCTTTGAATGAACATGGCAACTGGCCGTCCGGTCTAAATTCATCATTCTCTCAGTCGTTTCCGAAATCCTCTTCATTGGGTCAGTAATCACTTTTGAGAACAAAAGAGAGCATAAAACAGAAATCAGCAGAGAACAGCCCAAAGAGAAAGGTAAGGCTTTTACTACCGCCTGAGTCACAAACTTTGCCTGATTGATGCTGACGACAACCATTCCCGCAGTGTCCTTTGACCCACTCATTTCAAACTGCATTCGTGGTGCAAGCCAGTAAATCAGACCATGAGTGACAAGTACAATAAAAAACATAATCCCTAGCGTATATAGAAAAATTTTTGAGAATAGTTTGGATCGTCTCATGGTATTACCTCGTACTTATAACCAATTCCTTTTACTGTTACAATGCAGTCAAGCCGCAGTTTCTTTCGCAGATTTTTGATATAGGTATCTACAGTCCTGTCGATGATGGGGTAATCACTTCCCCACAGTTCATCTAAAATCTGTGCACGAGTCAGAACCAGTCCCTTATGTTCCACGAGTAATCGGAGCAAATCTATTTCCTTTGGCATAATATCAATTTTCCCATTGCTGTCATTTGCGGTATAGCCGGAAAAATCCACAGTCACATCACCGAAGCGCATTTTTTGAGCTATGGTAGCTTGTCCGCTCCGCCTTAAAAGCGCAGTAATCCTTTTCCCTAACAATACCATTGAAAAAGGTTTTGTCATATAATCATCAGCCTGTTCATCAAAACTCAATATCTGCGTATATTCATCCTCAATAGCTGTAAGCATAAGGACAGGCGTTGTACCGATCTGCCGTATTTCATGCAGAACAGACAAACCGCTGACATGGGGCAGCATAATATCCAGCACAACAAGATCAATGCTGTTCTGACGAAAAAGCTGTAATGCCTCACTACCGTCATAAGCAGGAATGACTGTATGCCCCGCTGGCTTCATGTATTCGCAAATTGCCTCGTTTGTTTTATGATCGTCCTCAACAATCAATAATGTTGCCATCATCACACCTCCTTCAGAACAGAATAACATAGACATGTGGAATGGGTGTGAAAGCTTCCAAAAATATATTGAATTTATCAAAAAACAATTGCATCAATCAAGATTCCTTATTTTGTGATTGAAACAAGATGCTATACTTATTGCAAACCCACATATTCCGGTACACAGGAACATGACCGCCATACCGCTCCCAGTGCCGTTGCCTACGATCTTCCCCAGTAATCCGGCAGCCTTACCCGTTGAGCACATAAACGGCTCAAATACATGATCTGCCAGGTAGCCGCCAAGAATGATGCCGATGGGGATTGTACTGTATTGGATTGCATTCCTTACCGCAAATACCCGGCCCTGTATAGCTGCTGGAATCTTTCTATATAAAATTGCATTTTGGTTCGCCATAATGAAAGGGATTGGTAAACTGGCAGCTATCGCAGCTATTGACCACCAAAGTGCATTTTTCCCAACTGCCATCATCAAATCTCCAAAAAGAAATGACAACGCAGCCGAAACATAGATCGATATTGCCTTATGACGGCTCTCTTTCTTTACAGAAACAACTGCCCCGCCAACAATCCCGCCTATTCCCATACTCGCATTCACAATTCCAAGTACAATGCTGTTATCAGAACTTCTGGCCAGTATCATCGGTGACAAAATGTTTTCGTAGGTCAGCCTCGAAAAGAAATTGATAAGTGCCATTGTCAGCATAATGTATAAAATGCCCTTCTCGTTTTTCAGAAAGGCAAAACCCTCTGCTATTCCGGTAAATGGAGATGAGTAAGTTTTTCTCTCAACATGCTCTGGAATCTCGATAAAAAACATCAGGACAAAGGACGCAAAGAGAAAACTCGCCAGATCAAGCACCAGGATAAGAGGCAAGCCGCCGACTGCAAAGAGCGTGGCTGCCAGCATAGGGCTGAATACTACAATGAGATTGTCGGAAAAGGAATTCATTCCACTTACATTTGAAATCTTTTCTTCTGGTACAAGTCTCCCCGTTGCTACTGCTGATGCGGGTTGTTGGAAAGCATTTGTTACACCGATTACCATATTAACGATGTAGATCGTCCAAGATGCTAAATTTCCTGCAAGCAGAAATGCTAAAACAGTTAATGAACCACCTGCTGCAATACTGTCGGAAACCAACATAATTGTTTTCTTTTTATGCCTGTCAATAAAATTCCCGACAAACAAACTCAAAAAGACATATGGGACATAATTACAAAAAGAGATCATTGAAACGGACATGGCCGAATGGCTTCGTCCATAAGCCCATAAAACAAGTGCAAACCCGGTCATGGAGCTTCCCAGCCCGGACACACTTTGACTCAACCATAAAAGGATATATTTTCTAAATTTTGCTTCCATTGAATTTTCCTCTTTCTATTCTTTATTTTATAGAATAAGAGTGCAAAATCCAATGTCGGACGATCAGTTACTTTTTCTCTGTACAAGTTTCGTCCTCATCAGATCCTGCACAGAGTTTTTTGTTTAAGTCGATTACCAAATGGCAAAGCATTTTCCCACCTCCTTACGCCCACTGCCAAAGCAGCAAATTATATTCAAACAGGCTGTTCAGTCTGCCGGTATCCTCCCTGTTTCGTAATTCCCAAAATATATTGATATGCAAATTCTATTCCGTTACAAGTCAGCTTTTCACACATATGTGGCGGATCATTTTTTGAAAAACCTGTTGGACGTAGTTCAAAACATCTTAACGAACCAAATGCTTTATCAAATTCAGCCGCAAAATTGTAACAAACAGACACAATTTCATCTTCCTTTTTTCCCAATACGTGAAGATAAATCCCCATAAACATAAGCGCACCTTCTACTAAACCACACTGCGCTCTATATCCACCGGCACCATGCAATCCAACGGCAGACCAAATTGTTTGCGGCTCAATAGTAATTTCAAATAATTCGCTTAGGCAAATAAGTGATGTTCTTGCACAATTAATATCCTCTTTCCAGTACAATTCATGTACCCGCTTTGTTATATATTCTTTCATAAATACCTCTTCAACAAATCTCGTAGTTATAGATTTCTTTACAATTCACATGCTATGCCAAACATATTGTTCTTGCGTAACTATTTTCTGAATCCTCCATAATTTTAATTCTTCCGGTCTGAATAAAGTAATCTATCCTTTTTGCATACCACCAGTCTCCAACTCCAAGCTGATAAATCCCCAGAATATCACCAATCAATCTTCCTTCCTTTATCGGCTTTTGGGTGATTCTTTTCCAAATAAGGAAATCATAAAAATCTTCCGGCACGCCAATCAGCTTTCCATTGACAACAGCCCGCAGAGGACTGTTATCTTCTTGCAGAATCCCCCATAATATGGCATACATCCGAATTTCTTCCCCGGATAATTTCTTTTCAAATGGTAAAAATCCGGCAAATTCTTCTGCTGCAACCTCACCCCAATTTTTATAGGAAACAATGGAATGATCAGAGCGGATTCTATATTCAGGCAATTTTACGACACTTATCTCATTCTGATATCCTTGTAAGCTGACACACAGATGATAAAACCCACACCTTGAATATGGTGCATCGCTGTACCATACCCTGACTGTTTTCCCCTCTGCCAAATATGCCTTCAGACGCTCCATTTCGGTACAATAGTAATCACATAATTGCATGATCTCTGCGTCCATTTTCTCGTCTTTTCCCCATTGCTCCCGTGCATACATGGAATAAATCAGATGCTTACGATACTCACTGCTTATATCTTCCCTGATATTTCCAATATCCAATAAGAAGCCGAGACAAATTACATCTTCTGCTGTTCCCTCTATCCATCCGCAATTTTCCCTTTCGGGCGGTTTCTTTTTCCCGGCTATCCATACGGACGTAGGGCCATCCACTTTACCTGTGATGATGGTATTTTTTGCAACCTTCATTGCCCCTGCTTCACTTTCTCCAAATAATACCTCTATCATGATGTTCCCCTTAACTTCTGATTTGCCACTCATTTACCTCAGTCAAGTATATCATGCTTCCAAATGGTTTTCTATCTATTTCCAATCGTTTGTATAACTTCTTCAAAAACATCCACCAACAATCCCCATTTCCTGCATTTTACATTTCAGCTCCCTTAAAATGCGCCTACGCCTGTTTTCAACTGTTTTCCGGCTACAGCCACATAACTGCGCTGCTTCCTTGACCGTTACCTCTTCAAAAAATAGCAAATACAACAGATAAGCATCCATTTCCGGAAGATTACCTATAACCTTCCTCAGCTTTTCAATGTACATATCCCGAATAGCAATATCTTCAAGACTATCTCTCACAGAAATAGCAGTTCCTGCCTTTTCTTCCAACTGTTCCAAGCTGCACACTCCGTTTTTCCGGCTGCATTCCTCCTGATATTTCTCCCGGCGTCTTGACTGATACCACTCCAGATACACCTCCCTGGTGACTTCTACCAGCGTACCATCCCCCATACGCAGCACATAACTTTTCCGTTCCTTTGGTCTCTTACCACGCATAGGATTTTCCCCCTTTCTTTATCCCTTCTCCCTTTTTCTGGATATTTGAAGGCAGCTCCTCATACCCCTTTTGTATCTTTCGGATGGCCTGCGCTATGGTTTTTGATACCAGCGGTGCCGTGGTTCCAAGTTCATGGGCTATCTCTTTTTGCGCTTTTCTGCAGAAAAAATACTGCACGATGATCAAGCGCTGCCGCTTTGTCAACGACTCCAGCAATTCCTTAATAGTTTCCTGCCGGATCACCTGCTCCAATGGGGATTTTCCAAAACCATCCATAAACATACAATCCTCTGCTATCGCACTGTATGAGATGCTCTTTTCTTGCTCCTGCGACTCCCGATTACGGAATACCCTGTCCTCCCCTTCCAGTACCAAGCGCACATACCATTCCTGCAGATTGAAAAAAGCTTCCCGGATACACAGGATTTCTCCGGATAACAGATACTGATAATCGCCGCAGGTATGGACGGAAAATACCGTTGCGTATCTCCCGATCCGATACACCGCATAACCACTCTGATAAACTATGATCTCCGCATCTGCTCCCATGCTCCGGCTGATAAAGATAACATCCCGGTTCTGTAGGTGCCTGGCTGTCGGCACATTCCCCCTTTCCTCTGGAATTGCTACTTTCTGCTTAACCTCCTGCAATGTCAGCATAACTACCACCCTTCTGCGGGTGGCCAGAAAGCAGAAACGTCACAGGAACCCAATCAAAATGGCAGTAAAAAATGGCTCCCGGCGCACCCGTTTTTTTTAACGGGAGCCTGAAACTCCTTTTACTACCTGTATTAGATTCCAAATATGGATTTATTTTTCCTGTTTTATTGAAATATCCATCTGATGAACCTCTGTCCCCCTGCTGTCTTTTTCCTGCTTATCTTCCACAAAGCAAAACGAATAATCCCCCATCGCATCGTATGGGCATTCCCTCCGGTAAGCCAGACCTTCCTCTCTTGTCACGCTTGCATCACCCCTTTCCGGTTCCTGTGAAATTTACGCTTTTTCTGTATCCAGTTTATCAGTCACACTTCTTTTTTCCCTCAGCAGATCTGGGGAGATTTACTTATTCCCCCACCATATCTGTGGAAATATGGCTATCTGTGCTTATCTATCCCATCAATCAGTGCATCTATCGTCTGCATTACAATCTCCTGCTCTCTCTTTTCCAGGTGCCGGATACGGCATACCAGACTGCTGATATGATTCTCCCCATCAGATAGAATACTGTCTCCCATTAACTCATTTGCGTCTGTTTCCAGTGCCTTAACCATCTTTCTGAAAATCTCAATAGACATCGCCGTCTGCCCTCCCTCAACCCGACTGACCGTGTTGACGCTGACCCCAGCCTTCTCCGCAAAGGCTTCCTGGGATAAATGGATTTCCTGTCTCCGTTTCCTAATTCGCTCCCCTAATTCAATCAACCCCTGCGACACCGCACGGCTGCCCAATCTGACACCTCCTTCCCCCATGATCGCAGCTCTGGAACTTTGCGACATCGTGTCGTAAAGTTGCCCGGCCCAAAATATGCAGAAAAAAACAGCCTGAAAATGCTCCGGCTGTCTTTACGAATCGTTATTCATTTTTCTTTTTTGCATGATCCTTTCCCCTGCCTGCTCTATTTCTGCCTTCCGGCTATCTTTCTAGTTCCCCACCTGGCAACTGCCACTATGCTGCATAACAGGTAAAATCCTGCCCTTGTCACGTTCCATACCAGCGCCAAGCCGCCGATCACTCCGCCAACCAGAAGATTGAACACAAGCATTCCTACGGTTCCTCCAAGGTCAAAACCTTTTGGAATCACCCACACAAACATCCGGTGTACGCCAAATGGAATGCCTGCCAGTATCCACAATTTCCGGTAATCACATGTACCGTTTTCCACACACAGCGGATAGAACAGTGCAACGGAGAGCGCCGCCGCCATCAACGGGAAAAACACCTTTTTCAAAAAATCAACCTTCTTCATCGTCCTTATCCTCCTCCGTACATATCATGGTTCACTTCCGCCTGATAATAATTGCTCATTGTCAGCGGTGCATTGTAAAGCGTTGTCAGCAGGTATGCCTTGATATTCCCCACCTTCGTTGTGTTCCGGTGCAGGCTGAATAACACATACTCTATGTGCGAATAATTCAGCTTCATAAAGCGGTTCTTTACAAGGGCTACCGGCTTGTCTACGCCTGCAATCCGCAGGGTACTGTCATCCGGCATCATCATAACCTCCACCATCAGCTCAACAAGCTCGTCCACATCCTCCCCGCTATGGTAAGAGTAATCAATGTTCTCCCGGATAAGCTCCCGGTAAATGTTCATCTCCTCAATCACATCTTTCCTGTCCCGTGCCACAGCACCTGCAGATTGGATAGGATTTGATTGGATAGCCTCAGTCTCACTAATATCTGTATGGCTGCACTCAGTTTCACTATACTCAGTATCGCTAATATCAGTATTATTAGATTGTGATTCTGGAAATTCAAGAGTTTTGATTTTCACAATTCCTGAATGATGATTTTCATTATTCAAGAATTGTTGTTTTGGAAATTCCTGATTTGTGGTTTCCACAATTCCTGAATTGTGATTTTCACCATTCTTGAATTGTGATTCTGGAAATTCCTGATTTGTGGTTTTCACAACTCCTGAATTGTGATTTTCACCATTCTGCGGATTTGCAGGCTTTCCCGGCTGTCCTTCCTCTGTTTCCGGGCATTCCTTTACCATAAAATTCTTCACATAAATCACGTTGGGCTTTCCCAGGCCCAGCCGCTTCTTTTCGATCAGTCCAATCCCTTTGTCCCCGTCTAATTCTTTTAACAGCTTGACCGCTTTCTGTGTCCCACAGTTTAAAAGCTCTGCTATTTCCTCAACCGTAAATACGATATATACCCGGTCATTCTCGTCAAACCAACGATTCTTAATGCTAAGGCTCATACGGTCTAATAAAAGACCGTATAAAACCTTTGCTTCACAGGAAAGGGACTTGAAGCACTCTGCCGTAAACAGCACCTTTGGCACACGGTAAAAGCTGTACTGCTCCGCTTCCATCCCACGGAAATATTTAAACTGTATCTTCTCCATTGCAAGACTCCCCCTTTCCTCCGTTCTGCTTCCATTCCTCCAAAAGCTGAAAAATCACCCGTTCCATCCGCTCTTTCGTATATGCCGGCGGGAAATAATCGCTGAGCTTCTTTGCGGAGATCGTCACGCTGGCTTTCCCGCTCTCCTTTTTCACAAGAACCGCATAGATACCTGCCTCCGTCAATTTCCCGGCCTTGCTCTCCTCTTTCAATCTCTCTGCCTGTGCCTTTGACGGGAATACCCCGCTGTTTGCAACCGCATCCACAAGCCAGCTCTGTTCTTCTACTTTCAGATAAGACAGCATTTCCCCGATCACAAGGGAAATCTTTTTCACATCCACATATTCCAGCAGCTCCGGCACCAGCTCTGCCAGCCGTATGTACCTCTGAACCGTCCTTCCGCTCTCCCCGGCGGCTTCCCCCACCACATCTGCAGTGAACTTTTCCCCTTTGCTGCCCTGGTGCTTCATAGCTTCGTATTTCATTTTGTAGGCTTTTGCCTTCTCACTCGGCAGGATATCCTCCCTCTGGAGGTTCGCATCCACCATAATCACTGTGGCGGCATCATCATCCAGATCACGGATGATCACCGGCATTTCCTTTATGCCCGCCAACTCGCAGGCTCTCCGTCTGCGGTGTCCCGATATAATCTCATATCCTCCATCCGGATACGGGCGGACAATTCCCGGCACCAATACGCCGTGCTGCTTCACACTCTCCACCGTCTCCTGCATCTTCGCATCATCGGCCACCCGAAACGGATGGCCCTTAAACGGATGCAACTGGCTGACTGGTACGGAAGTAACTGCTTCGCCGGACACTGATTCACTGGTTCCAAATAAATCGTCATAAGAAGTCAGCTTGACTTTTTGTGCGCTCTTACTTTTCATGCTCCAGCACCTCCCCTGTCAGACACCGATACCCATTCGCTACAATCCCTTTGGGATCATGAAGATAAATACTCTTTCCCTCCGCTGTTGTTTCCGCCGCCCTCACAGACATCGGAATACAATTCTCAAAGATATGGATTTTGTCTCCGTAAGCCTCCCGGATCTGTGCGGAAATATCCCTTGCAAAATTCGTTCTCCGGTCTACCTTCGTGAGCAGAATCCCCATAATGGAGAGAGCCGGATTTAATTTCCGGTGTACCCGCCCAATGGTTTTAATGAGCTGCTGCAGCCCCTTTACCGGAAGATAAGCCGCTTCCACCGGGATCAGCACACTGTCCGCCGCTACAAGGGCATTTATGGTAATCATCCCTAACGATGGCATACAATCAATCAGGATGTACTCGTACTGGCTTTTCAGACCACTCAGGTACTGCCGCAATATCGTCTCCCGGCTCATAACATTCACAAGTGACGTCTCCATGCCTGCCAGCTCGATATTTGCCGGTATAAAATCAATCCCCTCCTCATGGTGGATAATCCCCTCTCCCGGCTCCAAATCCTCATCATTGATCAGCTTCTCCATGATATTTACAAGCGTCACATCCAGCTCGTCCGGCTCTGCAATCCCCAGACTCACCGCCATACTGCCCTGGGCGTCTGCCTCCACCAGAAGCACCTTTTTCCCTTCTCTTGCCAGTCCGATCCCTAAATTCACACAAGTAGTGGTCTTGCCCACTCCGCCTTTCTGATTTGCGATTGCGATTACTCTGCACATATACTTTCCTCCTGCTCTACTTTTCTTCTTTTTCTACTTCTGCATAAACACGAAAATACTTGTTTGTTCCCTTATTCGTAAAGGGCTTTGAGACTTCCTTCACCTTCACTTCCTCATGCCGTTCCAGAAGCCTCCTGAACCACTGAATATCCTTGATTGTCCCCTGCAGTCTAATTTTCAGCATACATATTCTCCCAATCCACGTAGTAGCAATATTCCGGATACCGAATCTTGATTGCTTCCCAAAAGTAACGGGCATAGCCGCAGCAGAACAAATCACTCACTGTATAGCGCTGGACTTCCTCTAACTGCCCTCTCAGATCCGAATCGTCATAGTTATAAATAGACGGTGTGCCGTCGCAGTACAGATTGAACGCCATCCGGACGATCTTCACGCTGCCGCTGGTCTGCCACCCTTCATGCAGGCATTCCGGGTTTATATTGCCTGTTCTGAAATCATAGATCTGATCCACATGCTCCCTTGTGTCCCGGTCAATCCCAAGACAGTAAACCAGTGCCTTGTGGTACTCGTCCTGATACCTGCACCGTGGCAGATATTTCTGATAAAACTTTTCGTGTTCCCTGCTTTTGAAAGTAACTGTGCGGGTATTCTTTTCTTTGTTTGCTCTTGTCGCTGTGTTTGCCATTTAATTTTCCTCCTTAATCTCTGCCCTTTTTGTGTTTTCGAGTTCATAATAAGTCTCATAAAAATTAAATCTAAGATAACCACCAGGCAAAAGCTCAATAACTTCAAGTATTGCATCCTGATTTTCCCATAACCCATGTTCAGTCATATATTTGTTAATGCGGTTTCTTAATCTTTCTTGAGCCCTTACTGCCCTTGTGTTATTTTTCGTAAAAATTCTTCCCATGATTTTAATCTCTTCAAGCAACTCAGGAGATAGAATGTTTTCTTCCTCAACAACCTCCGATACCTTACCTTTTTTCTTGATAACATCTAGTGCTTTATATAAATCGTGCCGTGGGTATATTGATGGTAAGCTGTAAATGACCTTCTTAATTGCGCTTTGATTTTCCCATAACTTATGCGCTTTAAAATATTCATCTATATTCTCATTTAATTTATCTGCAGCTTTAAACGCCTGATCTTGATATCGAGCATAAGTACTTCCTATTTTTTCAATAACACTGATTATTTCAGGTGTTAAATAAATATTTCCTTGTTTCTCACTCTTTTCCATTGTTTGATATATTCCTCTCCCTTCAATTTTGTTTTGACCATAACAAAAAAGGACATCTCTCTAAAATTTCTTTTAGAAAAATGTCCTTAAAGTACAAATCTTAAATTAAATTCTCTATGCAATAAACGTAATATTCAGTATTATCACGTATTATACAACAAAAATTTGTTGTACTTTTGTTGTAGTTTACAACTTTCAAACCCGCAAACCCTTGATTTTACTGGTCTTTTCCGCCGAGTGACTTCATCGTTATTGGCCTCTTCATCGCCCTGAGCAAGCTGCTCTTCCTGGGCCTTAAATCGTTCTCTCTGGTCAATAGGGTCGTTCAGCTCGGAATAGGCGTTGGCCATTTCCCATCCGTTCATGAAGAACTCGAAACGCTCTACATATTCCGGATTCTCCGGTTTTTTCTTGGTTAAAGGAGAAATCTCGATGGGGTGATCCATAACGAAGGTTGGCTGAACCAAATGCTCTTCTACGAATTCTTCAAAGAAGAGGTTCAGGATATCGCCCTTCTTATGGCGCTCCTCGTATGCAATATGATGCTCCCTGGCAGCGGCTCTTGCCTCTTCCAGAGTATGAATTTCATTAAAGTCCACTCCGGAATATTTCTTGACAGCATCTACCATGGTGATTCTTTCAAAAGGTTTGCCAAGATCCATCTCAATGCCATTGTAAACGATCGTAGTGGTACCCAGAACTTCCTGTGCCACATAGCGGTACAGGTTTTCTGTCAGATCCATCATACCGTGGTAATCGGTGTATGCCTGATAAAGCTCCATCAGCGTAAATTCCGGATTATGGCGGGTGTCAAGACCCTCGTTGCGGAATACACGGCCGATCTCGTAAACCTTTTCAAGTCCGCCTACGATCAGTCTCTTCAGGTACAGCTCCAGGGAAATGCGGAGCTTCAGATCTTCATTCAGTGCATTAAAGTGTGTCTCAAAAGGACGTGCTGCGGCACCGCCGGCATTGGATACCAGCATCGGGGTTTCCACTTCCATGAATCCCTGCCCGTCAAGGTATCTGCGGATCGCGGTCAAAATCCTGGAACGTTTAATAAAGGTATCCTTTACCTCCGGGTTCATGATCAGATCCACATATCTCTGGCGATAGCGCAGGTCTGTGTTTGTCAGTCCGTGGAATTTCTCCGGAAGGACCTGAAGACTCTTGGACAGCAGCGTTACTTCTGCAGCGTGAATGGAAATTTCCCCTGTTTTTGTTTTAAATACCTCGCCTTTGATTCCTACCACATCGCCAACGTCAAGCTTCTTGAAATCCTTATATGGTTCTTCGCCCAGGCTGTCTCTTGCCACATATGACTGGATCGTACCTTCCAGATCCTGTACATGACAAAAAGAAGCTTTCCCCATAACACGTTTAGACATCATTCTTCCTGCCACACAAACGGTCTGGCCTTCCAGTTCCTCGAAGTGGTCTTTGACTTCCTGGCTGTGATGAGTTACATCATATTTTACGATTTTAAATGGATCCTTGCCATTCGCCTGTAAATCTGCCAGTTTCTCGCGGCGAACCTTCAGCAATTGATTTAAATCCTGCTCCTGCTGCTTCTTCTGCTCTGCCACCTTAGTGCCTCCTTATCCTAAAATAATATACCATTAAATATTTCTCTGAATCTCCAGAACCTTATACTGCATAACGCCTGCAGGCATCTCCACCTCGACCACATCTCCTGTGTGTGCACCGATCAGAGCCTTTCCTACAGGAGATTCGTTGGAAATCTTTCCCTGTAAGCTGTTTGCTTCTGTGGATCCTACAATCTTCAATTCCATTTCTTCATCAAATTCAAGGTCAAATACTTTTACTTTACAGCCGACGCTGATTCTGTCAAGGTCAACCTCATCTTCTACTACAACCTCAGCATTTTTCAGAATCTTCTCAATCTCTTCAATACGAGCTTCGATATCTCTCTGCTCATCTTTCGCTGCATCGTACTCTGCATTTTCAGACAGATCGCCCTGTTCTCTGGCCTCTTTGATTTTTCCGGCCACTTCTTTTCTTTTTACTACCTTTAAGTCATGCAGCTCTTCTTCTAATTTTTTAAGTCCTGCATAAGTTAGTAAGTTCTTCTTTTCTTCCATAATCCTTACTCCCTTTCCTGCCCGGATCTGGATCGCCTGATGTGTTCACACTATCCGGAAATTCCATTGAATCTTATATCCTGCGCTCTCTTCTCCTAAAAAAGGGTAGACTCCTAGCAGGATACTCACAATTTCTGTATTATACAAAAAACACCTTACCTTGTCAAGTAATATAAAAAAATCTTTTTTCGAGAGACCATTTTATGTTATCCTGCATCTAATATATGTCAAACAAAACAGCCGGCTAACAGAAAGGAACCTGACAAATTAGCAACCCCCATTTCAAATGGGGGTCTAACTTTAACCCCTCCGGGGTATTTCTCTGGTTCCGCCAGAGGCGGAGTTTCGCAGTACCATTTTTACTGGTTGCCTCCTAAAG
>JAETNR010000136.1 GCA_021772055.1 Blautia sp.
CGGCGCCATTCCAGCCATTCTTCACGGGTAAGGTTCTCCGTATCCACCAGCACCAGTGGACTGTGCCTTTCCTTATCTTTGTTCGTATCAGGCATGCTTACGCCCCCCTTCTTGCCCTGCGTGTGAAGTTTACTGTCCGGATCGTGGTACAGTTCTTCCAGTACTGGGCATTGGCTTTCTGGGCAGCAGTATCCTGAAACGGATATCCTGCCGCCTGTTTCTGCCAGCTCCTGCCGGCTTTTTTGTTTCTCATGCTCATTCTTTCTACCTGCCTTTCTAAATTTTTATTGCGCTCCTTCCCCGGCTCCATAAAACTGCGGGAACCCCAAACTCCGCTCTGCTTCGTTTGGGTAGCGGATCATTTCGCCTGTCGGCTCAATGATCCTTTATCCTAAAAGCCGTTACCGGTATTTGGGCAACAAAAAAGCGGGAATGACTGTCTGCCAAATCTCTGGCGTCCATGGATATCCATGAACCGAAGCCATTCCCGCTCTGAAAGGGAACATGTTCCCTTAACATAAAAAAAGCCAGTAAACCACTGCCCAGAGGGCATAGTGGTACTACTGGCACAAAATACAAACTTAACAGCGTGTGCAATGCAGAAGGTGCTCCACATACAGCCTGGATGGACTGTATTTCCCATTTGGGTACGCACAAAAATCAATTACAAGGACAGTTTAACACAAGATATTGATTTGGTCAAGTTATAAATACTATATATAGTATCTTAGTAAGCTTCCTTATATTATCATCACCAGGGCTTGTCGAATACTGTGTTTCCCTTTCCTGCTATGACGGTATACGCTTTCTGAGATTGATGAGGCTAAATACATCATCCATAATTTCTCTATCCCGTACATCCAGCATCAACCATTTTTGCCCATTACCGTTTTTTGTGTTTTTGAATACTGTCTGCACATAGTCGGAGCATTGCGGCATAAGAAGCTCTGCCTCCATAAGTTCATGACTTCCTACAACCACGAGAGCAATAAAATAGCCCTGCATCGGATAGAGCGTACAAAGAGACTTTCCACCTTTTTTATACTTAATATTCCAGCCTGCCTGCATGGAACAGCGGCTGTATTCCATGCAGGGCCTGGTCCGATAGGTGGACTGGATGCGGTTATTAAAATCTGTCCATAACGGATTGTTAATGTATTCTGTGACTTGCTCCAGTGATGGAGATTTTTGCTTTGAATATAGCACATTCCAATTCATTCTGAATTCCTCCTCAGCCTTTATTTTTCAGCGGCAGGGGCTTAACCCAAATTTCCATACAGGCCATACCCTCAAAGTCACAGTAATACTTTTCTGCCGAGAAAGGCTCCGTGGTTAAATTATGGCGGGGCAGCCAGATACTAAAAAGGTATTTGCTGGCCTGATTTAAAGCAACCGTTACCAAATCCTCAAAATTTTCTGCTTCGACTCTGCAAACGATGTATTCTCCTGCCGGGAGTTCTCTCTCAACAAAACCATCCTGCAGCCGGTCCGGAATATTTTGAACAAGGCCGCCCGCAAAATATATGAAAAGGTTTTGTGCAGTACCTCCCCCATGGGACATTCCCATTTCTACAGCAGTATTTAGATTGGCCGCGATTGAAGCCTTCTCCATGTGATAACGCTTCCAAAGCTGTCCTGGCACATCTACACCTGTGCTTTCACCAACCGGCATTTGTTCAGAAATACGGACTTCCGTTTCCAGGCCGAAGTAAATTTCCGGTTTTTCCAATGTCTTTCTCTGGATTTCCAGGACGATATTTCCTGCCACCAGCGGAACCCCCTCGTCTACTAAAACATAATTCATAGAAACTTCCGGCCTGTCGAATGTATTGAGCATTGGCAAATCCCTCCTGTAGGTCTCAGGCGTAATCCCATACGTTTCCTTGAAAGCCCGTGTAAAATTCCCATGGCTTGAAAAGCCATAGTCCAGGGCAACGTCAAGAATCCTCTGTTCGCTACTTTTCAGATTTTCAATAACCTTTGCCAGGCGGCGGAGCTTCACATATTCCTGAACAGGTTTGTTTACCAGCCGCCTGAACAGGCGCTGAAAATAAAAAGGGGACAGACCGACAGTATTTGCCAGTTCTTCCGTTGAAATTTCTTTTGTCAGGTGTTCCTCGATAAAAGTCAGGGATTGTTCGATTGCTTCATATGCGTGCATTGCGGCACCTCCTGTATTTGATGTTCCGATTATATCATTTCATTTTCTGCCGGGCTTTTCACGCAATGCGCTTTTTGATTGGGAAATTTCAATATAATCGGCCTTAGTCATACCATACAAATAGTAATCGCAGTATGTATTTACCATTTTACCTTCGCGGATAAGTCCCTCACGCTTGAAGCCTGCTTTTTCCAAGGTTTTATACGATGCAATATTTTGTACATGAACATCAGCCCATAAACGCTGTAATTCCGTTTCTTCAAAGCAGAAGAT
>JAETNR010000137.1 GCA_021772055.1 Blautia sp.
AAATTGACTGTCTTGTACCGGCCCTGATTCCCTCTATCTATGAAGCGTTGGAGCAATTGGAGCGAATCCAGACACTCAGTAAACGGTTAAAAGAATTGGAAAATGGGGGACAACTGGTAAAATTTCAGGCACTGTTGGAATTATGGGATGTAACAGATCTGGAAAGCGCCATACAGGGGAGCTTCCGGCTGGAGGAATATCAATATTATGGAGCTTGCCGCAGCGCACATTCCCTGGGCTGGATGCTGTTTCAGGTTCAAGGCAATGTGGAATTGACAGAAGAAGAGAAGGAAACCATTGACTTTAGTCGTTATGGGAAGCGGATGGCAGCGCGCTGTGGCGCAGTAGAAACCTCCTATGGATATTTGCTGCCTAAAGGAGAGTAACCTAGAAAAGATACAGAATGTATTAGAAAGGGGATAGAGAATATTTTAAACAGCTTTATATCTTGGGTTGGTGGGAAGAAACTGCTCCGGCAGGAATTATATCAGATGTTTCCCAAAGACTATAAACGGTATGTAGAAGTATTTGGCGGCGGGGGCTGGGTGTTATTCGGCAAACCCCGGGATCATGCAGAGCTGGAGGTATATAATGATTACAATCAGGATCTGAGCAATTTATTTCTCTGTACCAGAGATAAGCCTATTTCGCTTTTGAAGGAGCTGGGATTTTTACCGTTAAATTCCCGCAGTGAATTTTTGGTATTACGGCAGTTTTTAGCGCGAAAAGAGTTTGACGAGCAAATGGTTCGGGAGGAAGAAGCACTCTTAGAGCGGGAATTGCCAGCGCCTGAAGCAGAAGAACTGAAAGCATTATTATTAGAACGGGCTGAAGAATGGGATGTGAGAAGAGCTGCAGCTTTTTATCGGCTGATCCGCTATAGCTATGGCAGCGGCTGTACGTCTTTTGGGTGCCAGGGGATAGATATCCGGAGAACTTTTGATACGATTTGGGAGGCATCCAGGAGATTGGCAAACACTGTGGTAGAGAATAAGGATTTTGAAGCATTAATCCAACAATATGACAGAAAAGAAACCTTTTTTTACTGTGATCCGCCTTATTTTGAAACAGAGGACCATTATGAAGTGGCCTTTGACCAGACAGATCATGAGCGGCTGCGAAATGCCTTAGCGAAAAGCGAAGGAAAGTGGATGGTAAGCTATAATGACTGCGCATATATCCGCAAGCTCTATGAAGGGTGTTGGATCAAAGCGGTGCGGCGCATGAACAATTTAGCCCAGCGGTATGAAACCGGCGCTGTGTATCCAGAGGTGGTGATTACAAATTATGATCCGGCAACAGAAGGCAGGGGAAAAACAGCAGAGCAGATTGATTTATTCTGATTTGGCGTTTACTTTTGTATGGAAGAATAGGTGGAATATGACCAAGAATCTTGTAAGATTACGATGTAAACGCAGCTGGCAAGAATGGGGGTGAAGAAACGGGTGAAGGGAAAACCGTGTGGATTTTATCTGGATGAGGAGATGTTAAAGGCAGCAGGTTTGGCTGAGTCAGAGGAATATCAGGTGATATTCGGCAGTGGGGCAATTGTGCTCACAGACGGGAAGCCGGAAAGAATTGTATTATCCATTGTGGATCTGTTATGGATGTTAAAACAAGAGGAACGGGAAAGAATTCTTTCGGTTTTAACGGTAGCAAATCAGTATTATCTGGAGGAAGAGGGAAGAAAAGCATGAAAGAGAAACCAGTGGTATATCTGGCAAGCCCGTATCGAGGTGCGAAGGCACAAAATGAAGCTTTTGCCAGATTGGCTTTGGCCTATGCCATCCAATCCGGTGTGGTGCCGGTGGCGCCCCATTTACTTTATCCGCAGGTTTTAAAAGAACATAAGGCAAAGGAACGGGCAATGGGAATGGAACTGGGAGTAAGTTTATTAAAACGCTGCGATGAACTGTGGCTATGCGGCAATGAAGTATCATCGGGAATGGAGATGGAGCGGCAGGAGGCGTTAAAAGCAGGAATTTTGGTTCGCAAAATTTCAGCAGAAGAGATCTATAGAGTGTTTTTACCGGATGAAATACATCAGAGAGAGATGGGAGGTCAGAATGTGCTTGAGCAAAGCTTATAAAGTGGTTGGCAGTAAAGGGAGAATCTATTTGCCCAAAGAAATACAGGAAGCGGCAAATCTCTATCCCGGACAAATTGTCCGCTTAGAAGCAGAAGTTGGTCGTGTAATTTTTACAGCAGTCAGCATGATAGAGATTGGAGATCATTCGCCGGAGGCAGTAGAAAGCTATCTCATGGCTGCCGGAAGGCAGTTGGAAAAAGAGCGGCAGCTAAAACTTGCCTGCGCCTTATTAGAGCAGGCAGAAAAACAGTAAGGGGAGGGACAAAAGTGGAAGCAATTTATCTGGAACATGGTTTTTTATATTATTATGGAAACAGGGCCGGATA
>JAETNR010000138.1 GCA_021772055.1 Blautia sp.
GCATCTTGCATTAGGAATTGGATTAGTGGGTGCAACCATTATAACCTTTATTTTTGGTAAAATAGTTACTTCTGAACCAGTACAGACATCAAGCAGAAATTTTGTGGATTCAGTTTCAAGAACTATAGTCTATGGAGCGAGATCGACAGTGGATTATTGGCGAAGAGATTATAGAGATCGCGTAAATGAGCGAATGATGGAAAAACTTGCAAATAAAGAAAGAGATGAAAGGAAAAAACACATTCATCATATAGTCGCTCAAAATGCTCCAATGGCTGAGCCGGCAAGGGAGATTTTGACTGAAGTGGGAATAAAAATAAACTCTGCACCTAATTTAGTCGAACTGACGCCATTATTTCATATGCGTCTTCATACGAATATATACTATGGAATGATAAATTTGGAGATAAAAGATGCATATTACTGTGTTGAGATTCCGTGTTCAAGGAAAGGAATGGTGGAGAAACGGCTTGCAGAGATAAAAGATTATCTGGAAGTTATGGATGGTGCATGGTGATTTTCTTATGGTAAGAGACTTTTGGGCAACCATATGGTTGCCTCAGAGCCAAAAAAGGATATAAAAGAGCGCATTTGTCGTACAATTTAATTAATTCTTTAAGCATTATTTCCTGGTTCTATTCAGTCTTTTGAAATGCAGAATTATTATTGATTAGAATTTATTCATTATTATTGGCGCTGTTAGAAAACGGCAGAAGGGGGAACCGAATGATATATGCAGAACCAAAGATTTTGGATTTTATAAAAACGTACCGTTCAGTAATCATTAATACGAAGAGCGAAACGGAATACTGGAAAATGCTGATCTGGTGTCTGTTTAAGGCAAAATATTTAGAGCAGGAAGATGCGGAGCTGCTGGTGTGCTTTTTGATGGATGATGAAAATAAAATTTTTTTAGAAGATGAGAGCCTGACACCTTATAGGAAAGATGCAACAATGGTCAGGCTGTTGGAAGAGATGTTAGAAGCTGAAAGAATTTTTCAAAATAAAGAGCATGCTGACCATAAAAACAGCAGGTTTTTTGCAGATGCGAGAAAGTATTATATTTTATATGAGATGTACCAGGATAAGTATTATTTGCTGAAAGGGATAATAGAAGCTCAGGTGAGGTATAAACGATATGGAAAATCTTCTGTCTTACATGGAGGGCATCATAATTACAGGCCAATTGCGGATTTGATGTATTCAAATGTACAGATGGTGGGCTTTTTCAAGGAAAGACCGGAAAAACTGAAGGATACAGTTGAATATGACTATGATAAGCAAGGAAACCTGATCATATATAAAGCGCTGAGGGAAGGGAAGGGCGTATATGACGATGAGTTTGGGCTAATGACAGGAGACTGGATCTTAAACTTGTGTTTTAGCGAGGACGGGATTTTGGAAGGAATAACCCTGCGCACATTTGAGAAAGATCTGATTATAAAATATGAATATGTGAGGATGCTTTACTGGTTATATCCTGTCTGGGTTTCGTGCAGAACAGTCTACCAAGAAAGTTACCGATATGATGAAAAGGAAATTTTGGCAGAAGCAACGTATGATGAATATCGTTTTCCTGAATCGAATCCTCTTTCAGGCGAGATTCATCCGGGGCGCTTACGCAGATCGGAAATGAAGTTTGAAAGCGATGAGGAAGAATGCCTAAAAGGATACTGGGTGCAGGATTTTGATGAGAATGGTGCAAAAAACCAGCCGGGATATTGTGAATTGAGTGAAAGAAAGAGAAAACTAACTAAAAAGACCAGGGGAAGATGGAGACGGCCTAATTATTTTGTAGAATGATGCAAAAAATATTCGTATGAATTACTGGCTCATTATCCGCCAAGAAAAAGCTACAGGTAAAAAAGCGATATCAGCCGCGACGGGAAGCAGTCAAAATAATGAGGAATTTTAAGTAGAGCATTAGCTGCTTCCCTTTTTGCGCCCTTTTTAAGGAAAATCTAAAAAGAAACGGAGATGAAATGCAGAATCTTAACAATAACAGCTCTGATAGGCAGCGCCGCTGCGGAACTGCTTGGGGGATGGGATATTGCGCTGCAGACGCTGACCATTTTTATGGCAGTTGACTGGATCACAGGAGGAATCCTCCTTCCGGGAGTGCTCGGGAAAAGCCCGAAATCCACAAACGGTGTCATGGAAAGCTATACCGGATGGGAAAAAGTTCACTTATGTGTATGATGCAAAACACAATGTGACGAAGGGCACTTCCGCCCAACGGATGATCTGGCGTGCCAAGTATGACAGTGCCGGGAATATCACCAAGATCGGCTATGACAGCGCGGGACGTCTTTCTTCCGTCTCCCAGGACGTGACCCAGGGCGGGGCGAAGAAGACTGTAAAGAACACTTATACTTATACGAAAGACAGGCTCACCGGGATCAGCCATAATGG
>JAETNR010000139.1 GCA_021772055.1 Blautia sp.
AGTAGAGAAAAAACTCTCCCCAGATATTCTGGTTTGACCGTTTCTTGAAAAATCGCATTTTGCACACCGTAAAATGGAGCGGAAATTCCCATAACAGTACAGCACACAACAAAGACAAGAAATGCGTCTGGCGGCAAAAGCCCGGAGAGCATATTGCTAACGCCCATCAGGAGAACGGAAAGACCGATGGTGTACCGCCGTTTCTTAAAACCGCCCCAAATGCTCAGAATGACTCCGCCAAGCAGCATACCAACCGCAAAAGCAATTTCAGCGGCAGAGGCATGGGCCGGTGTTCCTTTGAAGTATGACATACAGATGAGAGGAAAAAGCGTACTGATTGGCATATAAAAGAACATATAAATTACACCAATCCAGAGCAGAGCAAAGAGGCCCCTGTTTTGCTTTAATACCACATACCCCTCTTTCATATCCTGTAAAAACTGTTGTCTTTTCGTTTCTGGACATAGTTCAGGCGTTGGTATGGACGAAATCGCAACAGTCACACAGGCAAGGATTGCACCCACAATATCTAACAATATAATTGCATTAAGAGGCCAAACAGCATATAAAAACGCTGCGGCAGCTGGACTGATAATCGCACTTACTGCTTGCATGGTCTGCGTGTAACCAGCGCATTTTGTAAGTTCAACCATAATAGACCATACGGGCAATTCCATGTAAAACGCCACCAGCGCCAGAATACCGCCAGCGGCGGCAATTATCAAATCCGCACCAATCATTACGCTTTTACGGCTGTGCCGGTCAACAAAAGCACCTGCAAACGGGCCTAAACAGGCTTGCGGCAAAAATCCAATCAGTGTTGCCGCCGTCAATATGATTGCAGAATTAGTTTTCGCAACCAAATAAAAGATAATGGCCATTTGCAAAATACCGCTGCTAATAAAGGATATTGCTTGTCCGGCAAGAAGTGTAAAATAAGTTTTTCTCCATGAATTGTTGTTTTGGGTCATAATGCGAACCTCCTTTTTTATTGCATTGTTCCTTTGTTTCTGCAATAAAAAGCAGGCGTTGTCCCACAGAGAGGGCAGACGCCTGCATAACAACAAAGCACGAAAAAACACCACGATACAGTTCAAAGACTGCTCGTGTCAAACCTACGTGTTCCTTTGCATACGCACGCAAAAAAAGCCCACCATCATGTGGAAAGGTACTTCTACTTTTTATTGCTTATTAGCGTACACAAATTAACACACGTAAGCCTCCTTCCAATCTCAAACTGTCGCACAGTATAACACACATCCGATAGACTTGTCAACCATTTTTAACCTTGTTTTCCATCTTGTTTTTCCATCTCTTACGGGCAGTAGCAAAGCCAGGCGAGCCAGTCAACGGTCAAGATGAACGGCGCTTTCAGCGCCGCCGTTGACAGTCTCGCCCGTCTTTGCTAATGGGTAATCAAGGCGGGAAAGCCATTTTAGGGCTTTCCCGCCCATTTCAATTTTGGGAGAAGAAAGGCCCCAAAATGAACGAGTGCGGCCAAACACTTTTAGGGATTGGCCACCTTGTCCACCCATCCAGCGGGGCGGCGGGGAACGGTCAAGGCCGGGCGTCAGCCCATTCATTTCAGCCTTGACGGTTTCCTGCCGTCCTGCTACTTTTCCCGGAGTGTGGCCACACATCTGGTCACGGTGTCCAGAGCTTTGGGACTTTTTGTCCCATAGGCCGGGGGCGGAGGACGAGGGACGGGGGCTTTCATAATACGCCCTGTCTGCTGCTGAAATCAGCCCTTTGTTTCCGGCTTACCAGCCCCAAACAAAGCCCTGCTTTCCTGCCGCGTCAAATGCCCTTGCCCTCCCCGGCGGCAACGGTATTTTCAGGGCAACGCCGACAGAGCGTATAACACACTACACTTTGCTCCGCAAAGTCGTGTGCCAAATGGGGCGCTGCCCCCTTTGGAAACCCCCGCAACAAACAGGTGCTATGCACCCAGCCGGGAGCATAGCGCCGTTTGTTGTCAGCAGCCCGTTTCACGGTCTGCGTGTAGTTCCTTGTAAACTGACCTAACTCCGAAATTTCCCATAATACCTGCTTTTTGACTTATATATTCCATATGAATAATTATTTTTTCACCAGATACAAACACCTGTGTTTTTTTTTGCTCTGTATTTTGCATTTCAACTTTAATAAACTTAATTAAGCCGTTTCCAGATCTTACGGCATTTAAACACCATTCTTTTTTTTCAAAAAGATGTTTCTTTTCATTATCCACTGTGGAAATTTTCGTTGTGGAAGCAACTCGTCCTAGTCGCTCTGTTTCCATGGATGCCAAATAAGCTTCTCCTATAAAATGAGGTGGCCCTTCTTTTTTTACAATTCCTTGCTCTATCCATATGGCTCGATCACAAATTTGTTCGATCTGTCCAGAAGAATGGGATACTAATACTATAGTTGTTCCCTTGGACTTTATTTCTTTTAATCGTTCAAAACATTTTGCTTGGAAGCTGACATCGCCGACGGCTAGTATTTCGTCTATAAGCAATATGTCTGCATCAACGTTAATTGCTACAGAAAAAGCCAGTCTCATGTACATACCTGATGAATATGTCCGGACTGGACAATCTATAAACTCTTCCAATTCTGAAAACTGAATAATTTTCTCAATACGTTCATTAATTTCTTTTTTTGTTAGCCCGAAAATAGAAGCATTAGTATATATATTTTCTCGGCCACTCATATCAGGATGAAATCCGGCACCTAATTCTAACAAACTAGAAACTCGTCCCTTTACAATAATTTCGCCTTCTGTTGGATAAATAATTCTATTAATTAATTTTAATAATGTACTTTTTCCGCATCCATTTTTTCCTATAAGGCCAACTGCCTGGCCTCTTTTTACACTAAAATTGATTCCATTTATAACCCATCTATCTTTATATTGATTTCTTTTAGCAAACAACACCCGTTCCTTGAGGCCATAGTTTTTATCATGATAAACTTTAAATTTCTTTTTGACATTTTTAACTTCGATTATAGTATCTGATTTCAATTTACAGTTCCTCCACAAAACTTCTTTGCAGTTTAGAGAATGTAATACAACCAACGATTAATATAAATATCCCAATTAAAGTGGCATAAAGCAAATTGAACATTTGTGGGATTTTTCCATAGTACAATATATCTCTATATATAAGTACAATAGGGGTCATGGGATTTAAATTAAAGATTTTTTGAAATCTTTCTGGTACAATCTCAATATCATACATTATTGGTGTTAAATACATCCATGCCATTGTTACTATGCCTAAAATATATTCTAAATCTCTAAAATATACTGTTAAAGCAGCTGAAAGCATACCAATCCCTAGTGCCAATATATACTCAACTATCATGACAATGGGAAGATAGAGTATTGCTATAATATTGATTTTTAATCCGCTTAAGACTAAAACAGGAAAGACAACGCAAAAACACAATAGCATATTTACAAAACAACTGGTAACATATGCTATTGGTAAGACTAGTCTGGGAAAATATATTTTTTTAACCATATCTTGCTGGTTTAAAATTGATGTTGCACCTCCGGTAATAGACGCGCTAAAAAAAATCCAAGGGATTAATGCTACAAATAAAAACAAATAAAATTTTTCAATTCCAGCCCTTAATATTATTGAGAAGACCATAGTATATACGGCTAACTGCAATAGAGGATTTATAAATGTCCATAAAAATCCTAAAAAAGAGCCTTTATAGCGACCTCTTAAATCCTTTCTAACTAAACTAATGATCATTTCCCGATATGCATACAACTCTTTTAATGTTTTCATTACTGCTCCCTTAATAAGACTTTTGCACTACTTATATACTGTACATGATACTGCTGCACATTATTGACACAGAAATAGAATGATGGATATTCGCCGCTAGTTAGAATAGAAAAGAATACACCTAAAATTTACTTTCTAAAATATCCGCAATCCTCTTGCTGGCGAACCCATCGCCATAAGGATTGGAAGCAGTACTCATCTTTTCATATTCTTCCGGGTCAGTAAGAAGCCTCTTAAACTCCTGATAAATCTTCTCTTCCTCTGTCCCTACAAGCTTTAAGGTCCCCGCTTCAATCCCCTCCGGCCTCTCCGTAGTATCCCTCATAACCAGAACCGGTTTTCCCAGAGAAGGCGCTTCCTCCTGAATCCCGCCGCTGTCAGTAAGAATCAAGTAGGACCGGGATAGAAAGTT
>JAETNR010000006.1 GCA_021772055.1 Blautia sp.
GCGATAGACATTATACCCCAAAAGGGAGGTCAATGCTCTTTTTATTTGAAACATCCCATAAATCAAGGTTTTTATTAAGTTTTAGAACAAAAAAATGGGTAGTATTTGACACTACCTATAAGAATAAGGGGGATGAAAGAATGAAAAAATTTTTTGATGAGTTTAAAGCTTTTGCGCTGCGGGGGAATGTGATGGATATGGCTGTCGGTGTTCTGATCGGTGGTGCATTTTCCGGGATCGTGACTTCTCTCACGGATAATTTTATTACGCCTATTTTAAACTTTGTTACCGGGCAGGCAACCTACGGGTTGAAAGACATTGCGGGATTCGGTTCTAATTTTCTGGCTGCGGTTGTGAATTTTGTGATTATGGCCTTTATTCTGTTTTGCCTGATGAGAGGAATCAATAAGCTGATGTCTGTTGGGAAGAAGGAAGAGATTGTGGATTCGGTGACCAAGGTCTGCCCGTTCTGTAAGTCGGAGATTGCCATTGATGCTACCAGGTGTCCTCATTGCACTTCGGAGCTGGCAGAAGAAAAATAAGGAAAAAGCCTCAAGGGAAACCTTGAGGTTTTTTATGGAGGCAGGAATGAATAGCAGGAATAAAACCTATGATATTGTATATATTGGATTTTTTGCGGTTTTGATGGGAATCTGTTCCTGGATTTCCATTCCTATGGCTGTGCCATTTACGATGCAGACATTTGGTGTTTTTGTGACAGTTGGAATCCTTGGCGGAAAGAGAGGAATGGCTGCGGTTCTGGTCTATATTTTGCTGGGAATTGCGGGAATTCCTGTGTTTTCGGGGATGCGGGGAGGAATCGGAGTTTTGCTGAATACAACGGGAGGTTATATTGTAGGTTTTCTGTTTTCTGCACTTGCTATGTGGGGAATGGAGAAGATGCTGGGAAGGAAAGGGGCGATGCTGCTTGTTTCCATGGCTGTGGGACTGGTAATCTGCTATGTATTCGGAACTGCCTGGTTTATGGTGGTGTATATGAAATCCAATGAGGCTGTGGGAATCGGAACTGTGCTTGGCTGGTGTGTGATTCCGTTTATCGTGCCGGATCTTGCGAAGATCGGCCTGGCTTATATCCTGACCAGGAGACTGCGGCAGTATGTGCCGCAGTAGGGCCTCATGGTATGAAACATTCTTTATATTCTTTTGGCGACATTCCGTATTCCTTTTTAAAGGCGCGGAAAAAACTGGAATAGTCTTTAAAACCGTACATGAGATACGCTTCGCTTATGCTGGCATGACTTAAAATGGCATCCCGGCAGACAGCGAGGCGTTTTTTTATGATGTACTGGTGAATGGAAAAACCGATATTTTCTTTAAAGATATGGGCAATGTGGTATTTGCTCACATAAAATTCGGCGGCCAGCTTCTCCAGGGAAAGCTCTTCGTCCAGGTGCTGCTCAATGTAGGTGCAGAGGTTCTGATAAAGAGATTTTTCTTCGCTGTATTCCATAGGATGATTCTGCTCATAAACGGCACGGTTCAGATGAAGGATCAGATCATCTACACAGAGGGGAATCTGGGCCTGACGGCCGAAACGATCGGATTTCATTTCGTCAATGAGCCGGATGATTTTGGACTGTATGACATTAAACGCAATCTTATCATTATGAAAGAGATATTTTTTGGAAGTTTGGACATACTGCATGATATAGACGTAATTGGGGGAAGTATCCAGAAGATGACTGCAATATTCCTGGCTGATCCAGAAAACGAATCTGCGGTAAGGAGCACTGATGCTGTGAATGACTGCGTGATGGCGTACCTGGGGCGGAAGAAGCAAAATGTCCCCGTAAGAAAGGGGATATTCCGTATCTTCGATACAGATGCTCACGTCTCCCTCCAGAAAAAAATAAAATTCATAGTAATTGTGTGTATGGGCAGCTACCTGAACCATGGTGGGATCACTGTAGTAGAAGATTTCAAAGTCCCGGGACAGCATGTACTGTCTGGTACTGAATTGTGTCTGAAGCCGTTTTTTCATAAAAAAATTCCCCCTGGTGGTCTTTATCTCCGCTTAGTCTATCACAAAAGCGCAACTTTTGCAATGCATACAACAATCCTGCCAATGGTATTTTCTGGAGGAATGCCATAAAATAGTGTCAACATAAAACAGGAATGAAGGTACAAATAAATAAATTAGGAAAAGGAGAAGCATGAAATTATGGAAATGACATTAAGATGGTATGGTTCGAAATTTGATACGGTGACTCTGGAGCAGATCCGCCAGATTCCGGGAGTGACAGGGGTCATTACCACTTTGTACGATACGGCACCGGGAGAGGTATGGAGCAGGGAGAGAATCCGTGCACTGAAAGAGGAAGTGGAAGCTTCAGGACTTCATATTGCGGGAATTGAGAGTGTCAATATTCATGATGCCATTAAAACAGGTGCGCCGGAAAGAGAACAGTATATTGCAAATTATATAGAGACTCTGACGAATCTGGGAAAAGAGGATATCCATCTGGTATGCTACAATTTTATGCCTGTATTTGACTGGACCAGAACGGAACTGGCCCGTGTAAGGCCGGATGGTTCCACCGTGCTTGCCTATACCCAGGAAGCAGTGGATGCCCTTGATCCGGAAAAGATGTTTGCATCCATTGCAGGGGACATGAACGGAACGGTGATGCCCGGTTGGGAACCGGAGCGTATGGAACATGTAAAAGAGCTCTTTGAAATGTACAAAGAGATTGACGATGAGAAGCTTTTTGCGAATCTGAAATATTTTCTGGAAATGATCATGCCGGTTTGTGACGAATATGATATCAACATGGCCATTCATCCAGATGATCCTGCATGGAGCGTATTTGGCCTTCCGAGAATTATCATTAATAAGAAAAATATCCTTCGTATGATGGAGATGGTGGATAATCCACATAATGGGGTTACCTTCTGTTCCGGTTCCTACGGCACAAATCTGGAAAACGACCTGCCGGATATGATCCGCGCACTGAAGGGAAGAATTCATTTTGCCCATGTGCGGAACCTGAAATTCCACACACCGACCAACTTTGAGGAAGCGGCGCACTTGTCTTCTGACGGAACTTTTGATATGTATGAGATCATGAGGGCACTTTATGAAACCGGTTTTGACGGTCCTATCCGTCCGGACCACGGGCGTATGATCTGGGGAGAAGTGGCAATGCCGGGCTATGGACTTTATGACAGGGCACTTGGGGCAGCTTATCTGAACGGACTGTGGGAAGCAATTGAGAAAGGAGCAAAACGATGATTTTAAACGCAGAAGGATTAAAAGACAGAGAAGCATGGAAAAAGGCAGGATACAGCCTGCCGGAATATGACAGAGAAGCCATGATCGCGGCTACAAAGGAAGCTCCTTTCTGGATCCATTTTGGTGCAGGCAATATTTTCCGTGCTTATCAGGCCAATGTAGTTCAGAATCTTTTAAATGCAGGGGTTTTGAAGAAAGGCCTTGTGGCAGCAGAAGGCTTTGACTATGAGATCGTAGAGAAAATGAACCGTCCTCATGATGATTATTCCATCCTTGTCACATTGAAGGCAGACGGAAATGTGGACAAAACAGTGGTGGGAAGTGTTGCAGAGTCCTGTATTCTGGATTCCGAAAACGAAAAGGAATACAGCCGCCTGAAAGAGATTTTCTGTAAGGATTCCCTGCAGATGGCTTCTTTTACCATTACGGAGAAAGGCTACAGCCTGGTAAATGGAAAAGGGGAACTCCTTCCTGCAGTGGAAGCGGACTTTTCGGCAGGTCCCGGGAAACCTGCAAGCTATATGGGCAAAGTGGCTTCTCTTTTGTACTCCCGGTATCAGGCAGGAGAAAAGCCCATCGCAATGGTAAGCATGGATAACTGTTCCCACAATGGAGATAAGCTGTATGCTGCGATTCATACGTTTGCTCAGAAGTGGACAGAAGGCGGATTGACAGAAGCGGGATTTCTGCGGTATGTGGAAAACCAGGAAAAGGTTACCTTCCCCTGGACGATGATCGATAAGATTACCCCCCGTCCGGACGGGTCAGTAGAAAAGATTTTGTTGGGGGATGGCGTGGAAGGCCTTGATCCGGTGATCACCTCAAAAAATACGTATGTTGCGCCTTTTGTCAATGCGGAGGAATGTGAGTATCTGGTGATTGAGGATGCTTTTCCGAACGGCCGTCCTGCACTGGAAAAGGGCGGATTGATGTTTACGAAGAGGGAGACCGTGGACAAAGTGGAGAAGATGAAGGTCTGCACCTGCCTAAACCCGCTTCATACCACACTGGCTGTGTTCGGCTGTCTTCTTGGATATCAGAAGATCTCGGAAGAAATGAAAGATCCGGAGCTTCAGAAAATGGTAGAGATCATCGGATACCGGGAAGGACTTCCGGTGGTGACAGATCCGGGCGTTCTGGATCCGAAGGAATTTATTGATACTGTATTAAAGGTGCGGTTCCCCAATCCCTTTATGCCGGATACGCCTCAGCGAATCGCTACGGATACCTCCCAGAAGCTTGCCATCCGTTTCGGAGAAACGATTAAAGCGTATGATGCTTCCCCAAAACGGGATACCAAAGATCTGAAGCTGATTCCTCTGGTATTTGCAGGCTGGCTGCGTTATCTCATGGGAATCAATGACAGGGGAGAGGAATTTACCTTAAGTTCGGATCCCCTTCTTGACACCGTACGTCCCTATGTGGCAAATATGTCTCTGGGAAGTGACGCAGACGTGGAAGATCTTTTAAAACCGGTACTGGAAAAAACGGAAATATTCGGCGTGGATCTGTACAGGATCGGCATGGCACAGAAGGTCTGCGGCTACTTCAGCGAAATGATCAAAGGGCCGGGCGCTGTTCGTGAAACCTTAAAGAAATATACCTGCTGACAGGAAGGGCGGGAGCATAGAAAAAAACGGAATCTTTCTTCTGGAAATAACAGTAAGAAAGATTCTGTTTTATCCTTTCAGGAAGATTTTCCTGCAATCACGTTCGCATTGAGCTTCACTGCATAACGGAACAAAATAGCGCCTATCACAAAGAGAACAGCGATCATACCGACTCCTTTGCTGATGTCCCCTGTGATTTGAGATACCAGGCTCACAATGGTAGTACCAACAAAAGAGGCTCCTTTTCCGCAGATATCCAGGAAACCGAAATATTCACCGGACTGTTCTGCAGGAATAATCCTGGTAAAATAGGAGCGTGACAGCGCCTGAATACCGCCCTGAAACATTCCCACCAGAACCGCCATTGCCCAGAACTGGCTCTGAGTGGTAAGGAACATGGCAAAAACAGCAATTCCCAGATAGGCAAAAATACAAACGGTAATCAGAAGGTCTGCGGAATATTTGTTTGCCAGCCGCCCGAAAATAATGCAGCAGGGAAAAGCCACAATCTGCGTTACCAGAAGAGCAAGGAGCAGCCCTGTGCTGTCAAGCCCCAGGGCGGAACCATAGGCAGTAGCCATATCAATGATCGTGTAAACACCATCAATATAGAAGAAAAATGCCAGGAGAAACATAAAAATGCGTTTTTCCTTACGGATATTCCCGAAAGCCCTGCCGATTCTCCGGAAGCTTTCCGTAACCGCGTGGGGCTGTTTTTCTATATAATATTTCTGACGATAGCTTTGAAACAGAGGAACCGTCATCAAAACCCACCAGAGTGCTACAATGACGAAAGAAACAGCCATGGCTGTCTCCATGGAGATTCCCAGTTTTCCGGACCCCAGAACGATTACAAGACAGACCACAAAAGGAATACAGCTCCCAATGTAGCCCCATGCATATCCCTGGGAGGATACATGGTCCATCCGCTCTTCCGTGGTAACATCAGAAAGCATGGAATCATAAAAAATCAGACTCCCGGAATAGCCGATCTTGGCAATAAGGAACACGATAAGAAATGCCAGCCACTGTTTGGCAAATCCCATACAGATACATGCCACGGCTCCTACAAAAAGGGAAAGAGCAAAAATGGGCTTTTTAAACCCTTTTGTATCAGCCAGCGTGCCGAGAATGGGTCCAAGAAGTGCAACGACAAAGGTAGCGGCAGAAGCAGCATATCCCCAGTATGCCAGATATTCCACAGAAGAAAGCCCGCCGCTTTCGGCAAGGTAATTAAAATAGATGGGAATAATGGTGGCAATCAACAGAGTAAATGCTGAGTTTCCCACATCATACAGCACCCAGTTGCGTTCGCTCTTCGTTAATTTAAAATTCATCCGGATATCCTCACTTTCGTTGATAATGAAAAGCTTTAAAAACAGTTTTTACTGTTCCTATTATATCACACTTCCTTTGTTCTTAACATCACTATTGACAGAGAAAAAATATTTTAGATTTGTTCCTGAACAGGATGGCAAATACGCAGAGAATGTGCTAGAATACGGAATGAAATGAAAAAAGCGGTTCCGCGTTCCCGGGAAAATCTATGACGGGACAGAAATGGATAGAATGTGATCCAAAGGATACCAGGGAAGGGTTTAGGATGAATATTTCAGGAAAAGAGAAAAATCTGACAGTGGGTTTTTCATTTATTCAGGGGTTTTATTGGATGAGTTTTGCGGCAATTATGGGATTTTCCAGCCTTTATCTTTTAGATAACGGTTTTTCCAATACAGAGATCGGAATAATCATAGCCATTGCCGGGATTATTTCGGCAGTTCTGCAGCCGCTGCTTGCAAGCTATGCGGATAAACCGGAAAGCATGTCATTAAAGAACATGATTTTAGGTCTGTCAGGTATTCAGCTGCTATTGGGGATAATGCTTTTTTTGTCTTATCAGAAGCTTCTGGTCTTTACGGGAGTGTTTTATGGTTGCCTTGTGACGATTTTGCAGCTGATGTTACCATTGATTAATTCCCTTGGGATGGAAAGCCTGAACCAGGGGAAAAAGCTGAATTTTGGCCTGGCACGGGGAATGGGTTCCGCGGCCTATGCCATTGCGGCTTATGCGCTTGGTATCTTTGTTGCGGATCTTGGGGCAAGGTTTGTGCCAATTTCCATCCTGGCAGCGTACTCCGTCTTTTTAGTGAGCCTGCTGTGTTTGTTTCCTTTTGAAAAAGCAGAAAAGAAAAACGGGGAAAGCGTAAAAAAGAGCAGCGGCAGCCCCATTGCCTTTTTGCACAGATATAAACGATTTGGAATCGTCCTTGTGGGATGCATTCTGGTTTATATCAGCCATGTGCTTTTAAACAACTTTACTTTTCAGATCGTAGAAAGCAAGGGAGGCGGAAGCCCGGAAATGGGTTTTGCCATGGCATTGGCATCCCTGATCGAACTTCCGACCCTGTTTTTGTTTTCCTTTATGCTGAAAAAAGTCCGCTGTGATATCTGGTTTCGGATCTCCGGCATTTTCTTCATGCTGAAATCCCTGGGAACACTGCTTGCGCCTACGATCCCTGTATTTTACGGTGTGCAGGTGTTCCAGCTTATGGGCTGGGCTTTGATCACCGTATCGTCAGTATACTATGTAAATGCGATTATGGACCAGCAGGATGCCATTAAAGGACAGGCTTATATGACGATGACCTATACGATCGGAAGCGTGGTCGCTGCATTCCTTGGGGGAGCCCTGATCGATCTTGCAGGGGTGAATGCGATGCTCTTATTTGCAACAGTTTGTGCGGCACTTGGAATGATGATCATGCTTCTGGCTGCCGAGAAGGCAGAAGAAATCCCGGAATAGTCCTGCGAAAGCGTTGATTTTGAAAAAAATCTGTAGTAGAATAAGAAAAATCGTAATTGGAAAACAAACAGTCGGTTGCGAAAATGAATAATAGAAAAGAGGAATTCCTATGCAGTTAGCAGTATTGCAAAAAGATATGATCGCAGCAATGAAAGCAAAAGATAAACCAAGAAAGGAAGCGATTTCCTCTCTGGTTTCCGCAGTTAAGAAAGCGGGAATCGATGCAGGATGCAGAGAGGATATCCCGGAATCCATGGTAGATCAGGTGATCCTTAAGGAACAGAAAACAGCGAAAGAACAGGTGGATACCTGCCCTGCAGACAGAACCGATTTGAAGGCAGAGTACCAGTTTCGCTATGAGGTGATTTCTGAGTACGCTCCGAAGCTGATGTCCCAGGAGGAAGTAAAAGCATTCCTGAAAGAGAAATTCGCAGAAATTCTTGCAACAAAAAACAAAGGCATGATCATGAAAAACGTAATGCCGGAACTGAAAGGCAAAGCAGACGGCAAAGTCATCAGCCAGGTGGTTGCAGAATTTTGTAAATAGTCAGGAAAGAAACCAGAAACTCTATGGGGGTGGAACGGAAAATCTGTCCCTGTAGAATTTTTTTGTCTGAAACGGAAAAAATAGCATTATGGAGTGATCAGAGATTTACCAGACGCTGATACTCCCTGGGACTGTAGCCCACCCGGCTATGGAATACTCTGGAGAAATAGGAGGAGCTGGAAAAACCGCACTGCTCCGCGATTTCCGTAATGTTTCCGTTCCCGCTGGAGAGAAGGGCAAGGCTCTGCTCGATCCGGTAGTTTAAAAGATAATCAAACAGGGATTCCCGCATATGTTTTTTGAAAAAACGGCAGCACTCGCTGGAACAGATATTGACCTCCGAAGCAATGTCTTCCAAGGTGATCCTTTCTCTGTAATGGCTGTGAATATAGGTAAGAATCTGTTTTAACCGTGCCATATTCCTGACCGCAATCCGGTCATCCGCAGTCTTTGGCACATGCCTGCATACGATCCGCCAGATTTCCATGAGAAGGAGGTAAATCTGAAAATCATAATCTTCTTCCTGTTTCTGGTCCTGATAGAGTGCTTCTATTTTTTTCAGCTTTTCCAGGATATTGTTTTCCCAGTCAGCAGAAGAATTCAGGACAACACAGGGAATGGATGGATTTTCCACGATCCTGTTCACATAGCCGGTTTTTAAAAAGCTGTCCTTATATCCTTCCAGAAGGCGGGGATGAAAGGTGATGGACACATAATGACAATCCTTTTCATCAACAGGACGGCCTGTGTGGAGCATATTTGAATTGCACAGAAGCCCCTGGCCCTCTTTCAGGCGGTACAGCTCTTCATTTACCTGGTATTGGATTTCTCCTTCCAGTACATAAGTCCATTCCAGCTCCGTATGCCAGTGCCACATGAAAGATTTCCGCTCGTAATTAGAAAGGCGTTCGTGGCTTACCAGCACAGGAAATTCATAAGTTCCGTGGATTTTAATCTCTTTTTGGTTGCGGTCAGTCTGAATCTGCATAAATACCTCAATATAGTTCAAAAAATATATAAAATAATCGTAGAAATTATGGCTGATTCTCATTATAATAGCATTAACAGGAAAGTCAAGAACACTTTAATACAAAGAAGGAAAAGGAGTACGTCCAACTATGAAGGCAGAGCAGGTAAAAGAGTTATTAAAAAAGGATTCTTCCGTACAGCTTCTGGAACAGATGTACGGCAAGGGAAAAGCAGAAGGAAATGCAGCACGCTATGAGATGGCTGCAGAGGGATTTCGGGAAAGATTCGGAGACAGAGAATTTGAATTTTTTACTTCCCCCGGAAGAACTGAGATCGGCGGAAACCATACAGACCACAACCAGGGGAGGATCCTGGCAGGAAGCATCCAGATGGATTGTGTTGCAGCGGCAGCAGCAAATGATACGGAAACTATCCGCATTATCAGCGAAACTTATAAACAGGACCTGGTGATTGATCTCAGTGCCCTTGCTCCTGACGAACAGACAACAGGAACCCTTCCTCTGGTAAAGGGAGTTCTTGCAGGTTTAAAGAACAGGGGATTCAAAGTCCACGGATTTGATGCTTATGTAACCAGCAATGTAATCGGAGGCTCCGGCGTAAGCTCTTCCGCATCTTTTGAAATGCTGGTATGCTCTATTGTGGATTATCTTTTTAACGGCTATACACGAGATGTGGTTTCCTATGCAAAAGCAGGGCAGTATGCAGAGAACAAATACTGGCTGAAAGGCTCCGGGCTTCTGGATCAGATGGCCTGTGCAGTAGGAGGAATCATTACCATTGATTTTGCCAATGCAGAGGAACCGGCTGTGCGCAGAGTAGACTGCAATTTTGACGATCTTGGGCTGGATCTGGTGATCGTAAATACAGGAAAAGGACATGCGGATTTAAGTGCAGAGTATTCCGCAGTGCCAAACGAAATGAAAAGCGTTGCCAAATATTTCCATAAAGAAGTGCTCGCTCAGGCGGAGGAAGAAGATGTGATCGCAAATGCCAGGGATATTCGTAAGACTTGCGGCGACCGTGCCCTGCTTCGGGCATTCCATTTCTTTGAAGAAAACAAGCGTGTGGATAAACAGGTTGCTGCGTTGGAGAATGGAAATAAGGAAGCATTTTTGCGTGAGATCACAGCATCCGGCAATTCCTCCTGGAAATGGCTTCAGAACTGTTATCTCAATGAAACCCCTGATGACCAGGCGATTACCTGTGCGCTATCTCTCACAGAATTGTTCCTTTCCGGAATCGGGGACGGAGCCTGCCGTGTACATGGCGGAGGTTTTGCAGGTGTGATTGCAGCTTTTGTACCAAAGAAGTATACAGAAGAATACAGAAGATATATAAATAAAGCATTGGGCGAGGGGAGCGCATTTGTGATGCATATCCGCAGCCAGGGTGCAGTTCGCGTAGAATTTTAAAATACGCAGGATAAAAAGTAATTGCTTTGTCAGGATAAGATTAAGGAGGAAAAGATTATGGCAATTTTAGTAACAGGCGGTGCTGGATATATTGGAAGCCACACAGTAGTGGAACTTCAGAATGCAGGATATGAGGTAGTGGTTCTTGACAACTTAAGCAATTCCAGTGAAAAATCCCTGGAGCGTGTGGAGAAGATCACAGGCAAACCGGTGAAATTTTACAAAGCAGATATTCTGGACAGAGAAGCCCTGAACCATATTTTCGAACAGGAGAAGATTGATTCCTGTATTCACTTCGCAGGGTTAAAGGCAGTAGGCGAATCTGTTGCGAAGCCATGGGAATATTATGAAAACAACATTGCAGGAACCCTGACCTTAGTGGATGTGATGAGAAAAAACGGCGTAAAGAATATCATTTTCTCTTCCTCCGCAACCGTATACGGGGATCCTGCCATCATCCCTATTACGGAGGAATGTCCGAAAGGGCAGTGCACAAACCCATACGGCTGGACAAAATCCATGCTGGAGCAGATCCTTTCCGATATCCAGAAAGCAGACAATGAATGGAATGTAGTGCTTCTTCGCTATTTTAACCCCATCGGTGCTCATAAGAGCGGAACCATTGGCGAGAATCCCAATGGTATTCCAAATAACCTGATGCCTTATATCACCCAGGTTGCCGTGGGGAAGCTGAAAGAGCTTGGGGTATTCGGTGATGATTACGATACTCCGGACGGCACCGGAGTGAGAGATTATATCCATGTGGTAGACCTTGCCAGAGGCCATGTAAAAGCCTTGAAAAAGATCGAAGACAATTCCGGATTAAGCATTTATAACCTGGGCACAGGAAAAGGCTACAGTGTCCTTGACATTGTGAAAAATTTTGAGGCAGCTACAGACGTAAAGATTCCGTATGTGATCAAAGCTCGCCGCCCCGGTGACATTGCCACCTGCTATTCTGATGCATCCAAAGCAAAAGAAGAGCTTGGCTGGGAAGCAGAATACGGCATTAAAGAAATGTGCGCGGATTCCTGGAACTGGCAGAGCAAAAATCCAAACGGATACGAAGAATAAAAAAGACGAGAATCCTCTTTTGAGGGTTCTCTTTTTTGAATGTAACGAATAAAAAGAAATATTGTAAGATTTTTTGCAGAAGCTCTTTAAAAAGGTTAGAAAATAAAATATAATGGGGAAGATGTCTATTGTATAGAAAATTCACGGTGACAGCTTATGGAACCCTGAAAGACTGTTTTGGGGGAATTTGTGAAGGAGAAAACCGGATGATATATATTTGCTCAGATAAAAATTGTTATTATATTGCGGAAAGCGAGATCCCTTTGCTGAAGTGCCCTGACTGTGGAAAGGAGCTTAAAAAGGTTCGGGAGGAGGTACTGGACCCGGCAAGGCTGAACTCCCTTGGGGTGTGGAGAATGCAGCATCTGACAGAGGAACATCTGGAAGAAGATTTAAAAAGGGCAGCCTCTTGTTTTGAAAGGGCATATCTTCTGGGAAACCCCATAGCTGCGGAGAATCTCGGACTTTGCTATGAGCGGGGTGACGGTATGGAAAAAAGTATAGACAGGGCAGTGCAAATGTACCGTTATGCAGCAGAGCACGGGAATATCAGTGCATGCTATCGGTTTGGAAACTGCTGTTATGAAGGCGTGGGGAGAGAAAAGTCCTATGAAAATGCATTCACCTGGTATCAGAATGCAGCAGAAAAAAAGCATGCGTCAGCCACCAATATGGTAGGTTACATGTACGAATATGGACAGGGAACAGCGGCCGCTGTGAGCAGGACGGCGATTTTGAAAAAGCCGTGTACTGGTATGAGCAGGCGATAGCAGAGGGATACCAGAAGGCAAAGGAAAATCTGGTTGTTTTGTATCGCGAGCACAAAGATTACGAGAAAGCGGAGAAGGTTCTGAAGGAGCCGGAGGCGGAAGACGATCCCCAAACTTCTGTGTCCCGGAAAACAGAGAAAAACAGATAGAAACCAGGAGGAATGTGAAATGATACAGGAAATTAAACCGCATACATTCAGGAATGAATACAGGCATATACAGGCGGAAAAAGACGATCTCTGTCTGGGATATAAAAACGGACAAATTCTTGCAGGTTATACAAACGGCAGGATCGTTTACCCTACATTTGAGGCAATCGGCCTTGCCCCGGAAAAGGGGATTTATGCTTTTTCCGTAGACAGGAAACCTGTTTTTCTTACCCTGGAGGAGACAGAAGAAAAGGGAGAATTTACATATCAGCCTTTAAATATCCTCCGCCAGGCGATGCCAAAGGAACTGGCATATGCAGGAATCGTAGGAAATCACCTGCACACATGGTATTTGGATAATGTTTTCTGCGGAAGATGCGGGGAACGTTTGGAGCATGATACCAAAGAACGTATGATGCATTGTCCCTGCTGTCAAAATAAGATTTATCCCAAAATCTGTCCTGCGGTCATTGTATGTGTCACACATCAGGGAAAGGTGATCCTTACCAAATACGCAGGGAGAGACTATACCAAATACGCCCTGATTGCCGGGTTTGCGGAAATCGGTGAAACGATCGAAGAGACCGTCTCCAGGGAAGTCATGGAAGAGGTCGGCATCAAAGTAAAAAATATTACCTATTACAAAAGCCAGCCCTGGGGATTTTCCGGGGGACTTTTGATGGGCTTTTTCTGCGAAGCAGATGGGGATACCGCCCTGACCGTAGATACAGACGAGCTTTCCCTTGGGGAATGGGTGGATATCCGGCAGCTGAAGGATATGGACGATGGCGTAAGCCTTACCAGGGAAATGATGAGGGTGGCTTATGAACGCTCCCTGCGGGAATGAAAATGATCCATTTGCAGATCCTTTTTTCGGAGACGCTGGGGCGCTGCTCCGTAGAGCTTTTTGAAGGTGCGAAGAAAAACTTTATAATTGGTGATTCCGTGTTTTTCCATGAGAAGAGTAATGGAATCATCAGAGCGATTCAGTTCCTGATAGAGCTTCACCACCCGGATGTCATTAAGGTATTCCAAAAAGGTCTGCCCTGTGTATTTTTTGAAGATGCGGCAGAAATATTCCCGGCTTAAGCCCAGGAAATCTGCGGCTGCATCCAGGGTCAGGGGTTCCCGGTAATGCTGGTCGATCCAGTTTATCACCCGGATGATCCGCGAAAAATTCTGGTGATCGGATACCGGAACAGCGCTTTTGCGAGAAAAACGGGTGTAAAGGCAGTACAAAAGCTCATAAAGGCGGGCGGTAAAGAGCAGGGAATAGCCGTCTTTTTTTTCTTTATAGATATGAAGAAGCTCATTTAAGTACTCTCCCGGCTGATGGCCGGATCCTGCAGCAGCTTCCCTGCCGGAAATCAGCGTAGAGAACCGCAGGGATTTAAAGTCAGGGAAAACACGGGCAAGCTGCCGCGCAGAAATCTGCAGCAGCACGTATTGTGTATTTTCTCCATAAGTCTGTGTCATGTGGATATCCCCGGAGTTAATGATCAGGATATCTTCCGGGAAAAGTTCATAATATTCTCCCTGGATAATGGCAGTCATTTTTCCGGAAATAAGAAGCAGGATTTCCAGATATTCATGCCAGTGGGTTGTAATGGTCAGGGGGGTGGTATTTATAAGTTCAAAACGGGCAGGCAGACCGCGGCTTTCCTGTACGGCCTCATAAGTATAGGAGGGCATGACGGAGGCTCCTTTCTTCTGATAAAGTCAATTCTGACATAGTAATTCCTTTTTATTTTAATAAAAAACCTAAAAAATATCAATATCAACCATAAAATAGCTAAGAAATGATATAGAAGAATTTTGGGGAACCCTGCATAATAAAGACAACAGATATTCTTACGGAAGCAAATGATCTGAAAAAAACAGGGAGGTATCTATCATGAATAAAATGAGAAAACGTGGATTGGTGGGAACCACATCCAATGCAGTGACAGAGAGGGAAATAAAGAACCGCAGGCTGGCAAGGCGTGCCGCTTCGGAAGGGTTTGTCCTTCTGAAAAACCAGGATCATTTTCTGCCCTTGGAAAAAGGGATAAAATTAGGGCTTTACGGAGCCGGCGCTATTCGGACGATCAAGGGAGGAACAGGATCAGGAGATGTCAATGAGCGTGACTGTGTAAATATTTATCAGGGGCTTTCCAATGCAGGGTATGAAATTACCAGCAAAGAATGGTTAGAGTCCTATGACAGTCTGTTTGTACAGGCAAGACTTGACTGGAAAGAAGAAGTCTACAGAAAAATGCCGGAGCTTGACAATAACTTTTTCCGTGCATATTCCGCAACCCAGTTCCGGATGCCCTGCGGTGAGTCGGTTGATGTGGAAAAGGCAAAGGCTGACGGCGCAGATACGGCAGTTTTTGTTCTGAGTCGTATTGCAGGAGAAAATGCGGACAGGCATGAGGATGAGGGAGATTACTATATTACAGAGGAAGAAAAAAATCTTCTGAAACAGGTTGCAGAAGCCTACGAAAATGTGGTGCTGGTGATCAACACAGGCGGCCTTATGGATCTGGCATTTACAGAGGAGTTTTCCAATATCCGTTCTGTCATACAGTTTATGCAGGCAGGACAGGAAGGAGGAAATGCCTTTGCAGATGTGCTTTGCGGTGAAGTGACCCCGTCCGGAAAAATGACCGATACCTGGGCTATGGCCTACAGCGATTATCCGAATGCAGATTTTTTCAGCCACAGGAGCGGAGATGTCTATAAAGAAGAATACAAAGAAGGCATCTATGTAGGATATCGATATTTTGATACCTTTGATGTGCCGGCCCGCTACTGCTTCGGCTACGGACTTTCCTATACGGAATTTGAAATGAAGGCAGGGGAGATCAGCCTTGAAGGCATGGGAACGGCAAGTCCTATGGTTTCTGTAAATGTGGAAGTAAAGAACACCGGAGATACCTATTCCGGAAAAGAAGTAGCCCAGGTGTATGTTTCCTGCCCTCAGGGAAAGCTTACCAAAGAATTCCGGAGACTGGCTGCTTTTGGAAAAACAAATCTTTTAAAGCCCGGCGAAGCCCGGAATATGGAGCTTTCTTTTCCGGTTTATCAGCTTGTATCCTATAGTGAGGAGCTTGCGGCATGGGTGCTGGAAAAGGGCACTTACGGTATCTGGGTTGGAAATTCCCTTGCGTCTGCAAAGCTTATTGGCAGCCTGAAACTGGATGAGGATACGGTCATGGTGCAGTGTGAGCATATTTGTGAAAAGAAACAGGAACTGGAGGAGATCCTTCCGGATCCCGGAAAAATGGCTGCAAAGGAAGCCAAATGGCTTGAGGAGGCAAAAGGACTTCCCTGTGTGGAATTGAAGGCTTCCGAAATTTTGACGGAAACCATCCGTTATGAAGAATCCTATGGAAAAGGGCAGGAGAGAGCGAAAGAGATTACAGAGAGCCTGTCTCTGGATCAGCTGGTTGCTTTTGCCACCGGTGATATAAGCAGAGGGCAGAGCGAGCTTGGAAGTGCAGGTCAGAGCGTTCCGGGAGCGGCAGCAGAAACTGTTTCCGCAGCAGAGGATGATCCGTGGAATGTGGCAAGCATTGTTCTGGCAGACGGTCCTGCAGGCATCCGTCTGAAACAGTCTTATCAGGTAGTGGATGGCAGGATTGAAGCGGGAGACTTTCTGGAGGCATTGGAAGGGGGATTTTTTGCAGAAAAGAGAGAAATCCTGGGAGAAGTTTATCATCAGTACTGTACAGCAATTCCTGTGGGAACCCTGCTTGCCCAGACCTGGGATACGGAGCTTCTGAAGGAAGTGGGAGAAATGATCGGACATGAGATGGAACTTTTTGAAGTGACTCTCTGGCTGGCTCCTGGCATGAACATCCACAGAAATCCCCTTTGCGGAAGAAACTTTGAATATTATTCCGAGGATCCGCTCCTTTCCGGTATGATGGCTTCTGCCATTACACTTGGCGTACAGAAGGTTCCCGGATGCGGCACGACGATCAAGCATTTTGCATGCAATAACCAGGAGGACAACCGTATGGGCTCCGACAGCGTTCTTTCTGAGAGAACTCTTCGGGAGATTTATCTGAAAGGGTTTGAATTCGCAGTGAAGAACTCCCAGCCTATGTCCATCATGACCTCCTATAATCTGATCAATGGTGTTCATACTGCCAACAGCCATGATCTTTGTACCAAGGCTGCAAGAAATGAATGGGGATTTGCAGGAGCCATTATGACAGACTGGACTACAACGACCGATTCTACTGCTGGTGAATGTACGGCTTCCGGCTGTATGCGTGCAGGAAATGACATGGTAATGCCAGGAGACCGCGCAGACCACGAAAATATCCGGAAGGAACTGAAGGAAGGAACCCTGGACATCAGCACCTTGAAGCGGTGTGTGTGCAATACCATACATCTTATTCTGCAGTCCAACCAGTATGAGGATGCAGTGAGCTATCTGGAGCAGTTTGAGAATCTGAAGGGATGATTCTATGCGTTACCGTTCAAAAGACATTGCCAGGGAACTTGGGATTTCCCCTGCAACGGTTTCCCTTGTCCTGAATAACAAGCCAGGGGTGGGAGAAGAGCGCCGAAGCGAGATTATACGCAAGATTAAGGAGCTGCACTGTGAGTATCTTTTTAAAGAAGAGACGATATCCAGCGGTGACATTGGTTTTGTTGTGTACCGCTGTGTGGGCAGCATTGTGGATGAATATCCGTTCTTTAACTACCTGTTGGAAAGTATTAATAAATGTGCTGCAAAGGAAGGGTATAAGCTGAATATTTTTTACCTGGAAAAGGGAATGGGAACGGAGGAACTGGCCATTTATTTTCGCCAGGCAAAATGTCAGGGATATATTATTTATGCGGTTGAGATGAAAGAGCAGGATTTAAAATTTTTCCAGAAGGTAAAGGAACCCTGTGTATTTCTGGACAATCTGTTTCCCGGCAGGGAACTGGATGTGGTCTCTGTGGACAACTATCTGGGCGTTTATCAGGGGCTGGAACATCTCTATAAAATGGGGCACCGGGAAATCGGCTATATGAAAAGCAGGATCCGGATCCCCAGCTTTGAACAGCGCTATGAGGCATTTCTGGATATTGTGAAGAAAAAGGGAATGCACTTTCGAAAAGAGTATGAGATGGAGCTGGGCTATGGGGAAGAGGAAACCTACAGGGATGCGGCAGGGTATTTTGAGGAGGAGCGAAAGCTCCCCACTGCCTTTTTGGCGGACAACGATCTGCTTGCTTGCAGGGCAGTAGGCGTCATGAAGGAAAAGGGCATTCGTGTTCCCGAGGATATTTCCGTGATCGGCTTTGACGACAGGACGATCTGTAATTATGTGGAGCCAAAAATGACTACGGTAGCCATTGCAAAAGAGGATATGGGTCTGGCAGCCATCCAGACGCTTCTGTCCCGAATCCGCCACGAATACTCCGGAGGAAGACGTACGATGGTAAGCACAAAGCTGGTGCTCCGGGAAAGCGTGAAGCGGGTGGAGCATAGAGGCTGAGAGGATTTCATAATAAGTGGTGACTGCGCCGGCAGTTATGTCCGTTTCAAAACGGAAAAAGAAGGGTGGATTGTGCACAAAAATCTGGACGGAAGTTTTGCTGATTTGAATAATTAACTAAAATAAATTTAACAGATATTTTTGAAAAAACCGGAAAACAAGGAAAAACAGGATTTCTGCTGATTGACGGTACCTTGGCATGATGGTATATATTATCCATAAGCAACGAAACAGAGGAACTAAATATAATTTAGTAAAACGGAGGTAGGAAACTTATGGAAGGCAAAATGAAAGTTTGTGCAATGATCGGGAAACGTCAGCTGGAGTGGCAGGAATGGGATATTCCAAAGCCTTTGAAAGGGGAACTGCAGATTAAGCTGGAGTATGTGGGAATCTGCGGTTCTGATCTGCATTTTTATAGTGACGGCAGACTGGCAAACTGGGTTCCGGACGGTCCTCTGGTACTGGGACATGAACCCGGCGGAATTGTAACGGAGATCGGAGAAGGGGTAGAAGGCTTTCAGATCGGTGACAGAGTAGCGATTGAACCGGGAGTTCCCTGCGGAGAATGTGAAGACTGCCGAAAAGGTCATTATAATCTTTGTAAACATGTAAGATTTATGGCAATCCCCAAGGAAAAAGACGGTGTTTTTGCAGAATACTGTACCCACTCTGCAAGCATGTGCTATAAGCTGCCGGAAAATGTAGATACCATGGAAGGTGCGCTGATGGAGCCTTTAGCAGTGGGAATGCACGCATGTGAGCTTTCCAATGCAAAGATCGGACAGACTGCCATTGTGCTGGGATGCGGATGCATTGGCCTTGTGACGATCATGAGCCTGAAGGCAAGGGGCGTAAGTGAGATCTATGCTGTGGATGTGCTGGATAAGAGACTGGAGAAGGCAAAAGAAGTAGGTGCAGTCAGAGTCTTTAACGGAACCAGGGAGGATATTGTGGAATTTGCCAGGACTCTTCCGGGAGGCGGTGCAGATTTGGTGTACGAATGTGCAGGAAACCGCTATACCACTCTTCAGACATGCCGTCTTATAAAACGCGCCGGAAAGGTGACTCTGGTAGGGGTTTCACCGGAGCCGGTATTGGAGCTGGATATTGCTACTTTAAATGCAATGGAAGGGATGATTTATTCCGTATACCGTTACCGGAATCTCTATCCTACTGCCATTGCAGCTGTTTCAGCAGGCATCATTCCTTTGAAATCCATTGTATCCCATGTGTTTGACTTTAAGGACTGTATTGACGGAATCAATTATAGCCTGGATCATAAGGAGGATGTAATCAAGGGGGTTATTAAATTTTAAAAGGGCTTCTTGCCAGGCATGCAATTGTATAGTATAATCCGCTGTGGGGAAAACTTTCCAAGTGTTTTACTACAGGGGGATTTTAAGAAATATGCAGCAGGACAAACAGAATCTGACCCAGGGACCTCTTGGGAGGAAGATTTTATTTTTTAGTATACCACTGATACTTTCCAACCTTTTGCAGGTGCTGTTTAATATGGCGGATATTGCGGTTGTGGGGCAGTTTGCCGGGGCCGGGGCTCTCGGGGCAGTTGGTTCCACAACTACTTTGGTAACTTTATTTACGGATTTTCTCATTGGGCTGTCCGGAGGAATCAATGTCCTGACAGCTCTTCATTTTGGCGCAGGAAACCAGAAGCGGATAAAAGAAACGGTTCATACGGCATTACTGCTCAGTATTCTCCTGGGAGGAGTGCTGATGCTGGTGGGAATTCTCTTTCCGGGCCCGATTCTTCGTGTTTTACATACAAGGCCGGAATTGCTGGATGGTGCTGTACTTTATATCCGGATTTACTTTTTGGGAATACCGGCTCTTGCAGTGTATAATTTCGGCAACGGAGTGTTCAGCGCTGTGGGAGAGACGAAACGCCCGCTGTATTATCTGGCGTTTGCAGGTGTGGTCAATGTGGTATTAAACCTGGTTTTTGTGATCTGCTTCAAAATGAATGTGGCAGGTGTGGCTCTGGCCAGTGTGATTTCACAGTATATCTCTGCTTTCCTTATCGTAAGGGCTCTGTTCCGGTGCAGGGAAAGCTATGCATTGGAGGCAAAAGAACTCCATATCACCGGGGACATGGCAAAGGATATTTTAAGGATCGGGATTCCTGCGGGAATGCAGAATGCTATTTTTCAGGTGGCAAACTTGTTTATTCAGGTTGGGGTGAATTCTTTCAGCGCTACCATGGTTGCCGGAAACTCGGCGGCAGCCAATGCAGATGCCATTGTATACAGTGTGATGATGGCTTTCTATACTGCCTGCGGAAGCTTCATGGGACAGAATTACGGAGCCAGAAAAAAGGATCGCATACGGAAAAGCTATCTCATCAGCCTGGGATATGCTTTTGGAACAGGTCTGGTGCTCGGCCTGGTGCTGGTTGCCTTTGGACCGTTGTTCCTGGGACTTTTTACCAGGGATGGGGAAGTGATCAGGGCCGGCATGTATAGGCTTGTGATCATGGGATTTTCCTATGGCTTTTCTGCATTTATGGATTGTACCATCGCAGCATCAAGAGCTCTTGGGAAAAGCCTGGTTCCTACATTCATTGTGATCATGGGATCCTGCGTGTTCCGGATTATTTGGGTATACACGGTTTTTGCCTATTTTCAGACGATCCCCTCATTGTATCTTTTGTATATTTTTTCATGGGGGATTACGGCATTTGCGGAAATTATGTATTTTGTCAGGGTATACAAACAAGAAATTACGTTTTGAACAGGTTTATCATGGAGGGCATGGATCTTTTCATAGGATCCATGCCTTATTTATTTGGAAATATGCGTATTTTTTGGGAGGAATTTGCATGAGCGTCACAGAATGTTCTCATTATCATCACAGTTTCACCACATTTCAACCTTATAGTAATGGCGTAAACCAAAAACAAAGCATTGAGACATAAGAAAGGACATGGTTTTATGAAACGTAAATATGCAGCAATGATGTTAGGACTCGTTTTGACAATTTCGTCTATGAATATGGCATATGCTACAGAATCTGCAGATTCTGCAGAAAATGCCGCAGAGAATGTTTCTGAGGATGCGGATTCTTCAGAATCAGCAGATAACGAAACTGCTGATGCAGAAGAGGAAAAAGAGGCTCAGGAAATTTATGGAGAAGTAAAAGAGATCGGTGACGATGCTGTTATAATATCCCTTGCAGAATCTCCAATCCCTGCAGAACCGGAAGAGGCAGAGAATGCAGAAGAGGCAGAAGATACAGAGAATGCAGAAGAACAGGATGCTGCAGCTGTGGATGATTCTGAGAAGGTGGAAGAGAGTATCCAGAATGAAGAGCTTCCAGAGGAAGCGAAAGCTCCGCTGGAATTGAAGCTTACCGGGGAGGAACAGACAATCTCCATTACAGAGAATACACTTTTTGAAAAAGAGGTAAAGCCGGAAGAGGATAGTGATGCAGCGGATACGGAAGTAAATGTGGAAACGGCTGCAGATACGGAGACCGATGATACTGCAGATGCAGAACCGACTGAAGAAGATGCAGCCACAGACGATGCAGCAGGTAGTGCAGCAGATGCCGAAGGAGATGCAGCCACAGACGATGCAGCAGCAGATGATGCCGCAGAAACAGAAGCGATTCTGGCAGAAGAGGCCTTCGAGTTGGAAACAGAGCCTGTGGATCCTGCAGAAATTAAGGCCGGCGATGTAGTAAAAGTAATTCTGGATGCAGACGGAAATGCAGAAAAAATCGTGGTTCTGAATGCAGAAATGAAAAAGACAGAGGAAGAAATTCCTGAGGAAGATGCAGCAGATGCAGATACCGCTTCCGATGCAGCTGCAGACACTGACGCAGATTCCGATACAGCAGATTCCTCCCAGCCCGAGAATACAGAAAATAACGCAGAAGCGGAATAAAAGATTAAAAGCAGATATAAAATAACCATGACAATCAGCTTACATACCCCCTGTATCAGTACAGGGGGTATCTTGACGTTTCAAAAAGAAATGTGTATGATGATCTGAAAACAACGGCAGGAGAAAAAGTATGTGCGGAAGATATTATGTGGATTTTACAATTGTAGAAGAAGTTAATAAGCTGGCTCCGGAATGGGACAGGAAGCTGATTGCAGGTGCAAAAAGGGATATCCATCCTTCAGAGAAAGCACTGGTTCTGGTTGGGCAGGGAGACCGCGTGACGGCAGTTTCCATGGCCTGGGGATTTACGGGCTACCAGGGAAACGGACTGTTGATCAATGCCCGTGCGGAGGGAGTCATGGAACGTCCAACTTTCCGGGACAGCATTCTTCACCGCAGATGTGTGATTCCGGCCAGAGGTTTCTATGAATGGAACAAAGCAAAAGAAAAATGTACTTTTTACCGAAAGGACAGCCCCGTAGTGTGGATGGCTGGATGCTACAAGGAAGTAAAAGGCGAAAACAGGTTTGTGATTGTGACAACCAGTGCCAATGAGTCCGTATCCGGAATTCATGACAGAATGCCTCTGATCCTGGAACAGGAGGAAGCACAGGCGTGGCTTCTTGAGGACCGGTCCGTGGAATTCCTTTTACAAAAAACTCCTGTCCTTCTGGAGAGAGAGCAGGAGTATGAACAGATGTCATTGTTTTGATTCTTTTAGCCTGCGTCTGAAAAAGTTAATATTGTGTTATTTTTATATCAAATGGTGCAAGATAATTTCAAGGAAAGAAGATAGAATAAAAATATCAGAAAAGAAAAAACCAAATACAAATATAAAAATGGACACAGGAGGTACCAGAACATGGCAGATGCATGGTGGAAACAGAGTGTAGTATATCAGATTTATCCCAGAAGCTTTAAGGACAGCAACGGTGACGGAATCGGTGATTTGAACGGAATTACGGAGAAACTGGATTATCTGAAGGAATTGGGGATTGATGTAATCTGGCTTTCCCCTGTTTATGAATCTCCGAATGATGACAATGGTTACGATATCAGCAATTACCGGGGAATTATGAAGGAATTCGGAACCATGGAGGACTATGACAGGATGCTCTCTGCAGCTCACGAGCGCGGCATTAAGATTGTGATGGATCTCGTGGTAAATCACACCTCAGACGAACATCCCTGGTTTGTAGAAAGCCGGAAATCCGAGGACAATCCTTATAGGGATTATTACATCTGGAGAGAAGGAAAGGACGGCAAAGAGCCGAATAACTGGGAATCCTGCTTCAGCGGCCCTGCATGGGAATATGACAAAGAAACGGATATGTATTATCTCCATCTGTTTTCAAAGAAACAGCCGGATCTTAACTGGGATAACCCGAAGGTACGGGATGAAGTGTTTGATATGATGGACTGGTGGTGCAAAAAAGGGATTGACGGCTTCCGTATGGATGTGATCAGCATGATTTCCAAGGTTCCGGGACTGCCTGACGGCGAATTGAATGAAAAAGGTTATGGAGATTTCGGCCCCTATGTATGTAATGGGCCTCATGTCCATGAATATCTTCAGGAAATGAACAGAAGAGTACTGTCGAAATATGACCTTCTGACAGTGGGAGAATGCTCCGGTGTGACTGTTGAGGAAGCAAAAAAATACGCAAACAATGCAGGCACGGAATTGAGTATGGTTTTCCAGTTTGAGCATATGGATCTGGATGGCGGAGAAAGCATGAAGTGGTGCGATCGCAAAATAAATCTTGTGGAGCTGAAAGAAACCCTCTCCAAATGGCAGGAAGAACTTTATCAGAAAGCATGGAACAGCTTATACTGGTGCAATCATGACCAGCCAAGGATCGTTTCCCGCCTTGGAAATCCTTCAGAGGAATACCGTGAGGTATCTGCCAAAATGCTTGGAACCTGCCTTCATATGATGCAGGGAACGCCTTATATTTATCAGGGAGAAGAGCTTGGAATGACCAATGTTCCTTTTGAAAAATTAGAAGATTTCCGGGATATTGAGAGCATTCATGCGTATGAGGAATTTGTAGGCAAGGGTCTGATTCAGCCGGAAGATATGATGTACTATCTTCGCTACAAAAGCCGTGATAACGCAAGGACTCCCATGCAGTGGGATGACAGCGAAAATGCGGGATTTACCACAGGAAATCCCTGGATCATGGTAAATCCGAACTACAGGGAGATCAATGCAAAAGAGCAGCTTTCAAGAGAGGATTCCGTTTTCCATTATTATCAGAAACTGATCCGCCTCAGAAAAGAATATCCGGTGATCGTGCAGGGCAGATACAGTCTTCTTCTTCCGGAGGATGAACGCCTTTATGTGTACCAGCGTGCGCTGGACGGACAGATACTTCTTGTAATCTGTAACTTCACAGACCGGGAGGTTTCTTATAAAGTGCCGGAAGAACTGAAAGGCAGGGAGAAAAAAGTGCTGATCTCCAATTATTCCAGGGAAACGGCGGATGATTCAGTAGCCTTGAAGGCTTATGAAGCGGTTGTACTTTTGTATGAATGATAGCAACTTGAAGGTTTGAAAAAGGGCGGGAGATGCCAAAGGCGGCGTACCCCGCCTTTTTTTGCTATAACTAATCCTCTTGCAGCAGGGGGAGTTTTATGGTACGCTAAACACAAGACTCTAAAAGCCGGAAAGGAGCGCGGATAGAATGGGTGTATATTTAAATAGCCGAAGCGCATACAGCTTATTCTGTGAAGATTATGCGTCAACCTATTATGTGGATAAAACAGAGATACTTGCTGAGCTTGTGCCAATTGTAGAACTGAAAGAGAATGAAATTGAAGAATCCGGTCCAAATCAGGGAAAAAATCAGAAGTATGTGGCGATTACAAGACCGCGTCGGTTTGGCAAGACGGTTATGGCGAATATGATCGCATCCTATTTTGGAAAAGGTGCGGACAGCAGCAGGCTTTTCCGTAATTTGAAGGTATCAAAGTATGACTGGTATGAGGAGCATCTGAACAAGCATAATGTGATTCATATCATGTTTAATAAGATGCCAAAAGGATGCAAGTCCTATGACCAGTATATTGCACGGTTTGAGAAAGGGTTATTGACAGATTTGCGTAAAGCATATCCGGAAGCGGAAATAGAAAAAGATGATGCCGTGTGGGATGCTCTGACGAAGGTTCATGAATACTGTGATGGAGAAAAGTTTATTTTTGTGCTGGATGAATGGGACTGCATTTTCCACAAGAGCTTTGTAACAGATGCAGATAGGGAAGCATACCTTGATTTTCTCAGCAATTTGTTGAAGGACAATGCCTATGTGGAAATGGCATACATGACGGGTATCCTGCCAATTGCCAAATACTCCAGCGGTTCGGAATTGAATATGTTCTTTGAGTATTCTATGGCCACCAGGGTAAAATATAGTGAATATTTCGGTTTTACCGATAGTGAAGTGGACGCATTGTATCGGAGGTATCTGGGGACAGAGACTGATCCGGCTGTAACCCGTGAAGGGTTGGAACTGTGGTATGATGGATATCAGACGGCAGGCGGACAGAAACTGTATAACCCGAGGTCTGTAGTCGGTGCACTGAGTGATAATCAGCTGGGCAGCTACTGGACGAGTTCAGGTCCTTATGATGAGATTTTTTATTATATAGGGGCAAATACGGATGAAGTGAAAGATGATATTGCCGCCATGGTAGCAGATAATCCGGTTCCGGCCAGAGTACAGGAATATGCAGCCACATCAATGGAACTGAAAACAAAGGATGAAATATTTTCGGCGATGGTAGTGTATGGCTTTTTGAATTTTAAAGACGGGTATGTTTCCATCCCAAACAAAGAATTGATGGATAAGTTTGCGGAAGTGGTACAGCGGGAACCTTCTCTGGGAAATGTGTATAAGCTGACAAAGGAATCTGGTCGGATGCTTGCGGCTACGAAGGCCGGTGATACAAAAACCATGACGGAACTGATGGAGTACGCTCACAATACGCACAGCCCACTGCAAACATATAGCAATGAGGCGGAACTTGCATCAATTATCCGATGGGTGTATCTGAAAGCTCTGGATTCCTACCGCATTGAACGCGAGGACAAAGCGGGTGTTGGTTATGTTGACTTTATCTTCTATCCATTCGTAAAAAACGACGACTGTATTATTATTGAATTGAAGGTGAACCACACAGCGGACGAAGCAATCCGGCAGATCAGAAACCGTCAGTATGCGCTGCGTTTTGAAGGAAAGTTCGGGGAGAACCCAGAGTACACGGGACGTATCCTTGCAGTGGGAATTGCCTATAACAAGGACGATGAGGATAAACGGCATGAGTGCAAGGTTGAGGTTCTGCGGGAGAGAATTTGACATGAGGAAAGAAGAGAAAAACAGGATTTTGGTTGTGGAAGATGACACGGATATCAATCACCTGATCACGGCGGTTTTAGAACGTCATAATTATGAGATTATACAGGCCTTCTCCGGAACGGAGGCTCTTTTGCGTCTGGAAACAGAGGAATATCAGTTAGTGATCCTGGATCTGATGCTTCCGGGAATGAGCGGAGAAGAACTCTTAAATACCATACGGGAAAAGCTCCATAAAGAAGTTCCCGTGCTGGTGCTTTCGGCAAAAGCATCCATTTCTGATAAGGTGCAGCTCCTTTTGTGCGGAGCAGACGATTACATGACAAAGCCATTTGAACCGGAGGAACTGTCTGCCAGGGCTTTTGCCTGCTTAAGAAGGGGAGCCAGGGAAACGGGCTCTGTTACGGAAAGCGAAGCCTTCAGGTATAAAAATCTTTTCATTCATCCGGAATCCAGAAACGTCACTGTAAAGAATCAGGAGCTCACTCTGACGCCTCATGAATATGAGATTCTTTTTCTCCTGGTACAGTCAAGGGACAAAGTGTTTTCCAGAGAATCTTTATATGAACAGGTCTGGAAAGGGGGCTATTACGGGGAGGACAATACGGTGAATGTCCATGTAAGTAATCTTAGAAAGAAGATTGATGCCATAGATCCGGAAGAGGAGTACATCAAAACGGTTTGGGGAATCGGTTTTAAAATGGCATAGTATTCTTTATGATTTCTTTAAACTTTCTTGAGGACTTATTTATAAGGAATCCGGTATACTGTCACCATGATACAGATGCAGGAACAGCAGAGGTATCATAATGGATAAAGAACAGAATGGAAAGGAAAAAAATATGGAATCCTATGTGGCAGAAACCAGAGAACTTACCAAATATTACAACAGCTTCTGTGCATTGAATAAAGTGAATATCTCCGTAAGAAGGGGCGAAATCTACGGTCTGATAGGAGATAACGGGGCTGGAAAATCTACCTTTTTAAAGCTTCTGGCAGGACAGATTTTTGCAAGCAGCGGGGAAATGGAGCTTTTTGGCAGGCGTGAAAAAAAGGAATTGGATGCAATGCGTTCCCGTATGGGAGTTATTATTGAAAATCCGGGCTTTTACCCTAATTTGTCCATAGAAGAGAATCTGGAATATTATAGAATCCAGAAGGGAATTCCGGGAAAAAAGACAGTGGAAGAAGCTCTTGAAATGACCGGATTGACCAACTATAGAAAAAAAACAGGAAAAACACTTTCCCTTGGACTAAAGCAGCGTCTCGGGCTTGCAATTGCCCTTATGGGAGTGCCGGAGCTGCTGCTTTTGGATGAACCTATCAATGGACTTGATCCAAGCGGGATGATCGAAATGAGAAACCTTCTGTTAAAAATAAACAGAGAGAAAAATATTACCATCCTTATTTCCAGCCATATCTTAAGCGAGCTTGATAAGATCGCAACCGTATACGGATTTCTGAAGGACGGTTCCCTGCTGGAACAGATTTCTGCGCAGGAGCTGCATAAAAAATGTTCAGATTATATCGAAATTCAGGTGTCCGATCCGGAAAAATATCTGGTTCTTTTGGAGAGCAGACTTCATCACAGGGACTATCAGATGCAGCCGGACGGAAAGATCCACATCTATCATGTAAAAGAAAATCCGGAAACATTCGGTGCACTGGCCAGTGACGCAGGCATCCGGATCCGGGAACTTGCAAAACGGCAGAAGTCCCTGGAAAACTATTATATGGATCTGAAAAACGGAGGTGGGAAGAAATGCTGAATTATATGAAAAGTGAATGCTACAGGATTAGAAAAGATAAGGGCTTTTATAAGGCGGTTGCTATCCTTGGAGGCCTGATTCTTACGATGAATGTGATCCTGGCGCTGGCAGGAAATCGCCTTCCCGGATTTCGTTATGGGACTGTTCGTTTTTCTTTAAATATGTATACATCAAGTATGTTTTTTACGGTGATTCTTGGGGCAGTGGTCCCTGCCTGCCTGTTTTGGGAAGACAGGAAAAACGGCGTTTTAAAAAATGCCATATCCTACGGAATCTCAAGGGAAAAGCTGTTTGTCGGAAAATGCCTGACTGCTTTTTTCGTTACCTTTCTGGTATTGTGTGCAGTACTTGCCATCTACGTTGCAAGTGCCTGGCTCCTTCTGGAACATCAGGAATGGGAGCCTTTGAAAGAACTGTTGATGGGTGTCGTAGCTTCCCTTCCTTCCGGAATAGGTTCTTTGATATTCAGCATTCTTTTAGGGTGCATTTTCCAAAAAGAAATGACTTCCGTGATCATATGGATAAGCGTTTACTATGTGATCCCCATGGTATTTTTCCTTGTGGGAATGAAAATAGAACTTTTGGCCAAAGTGTTTCGGTGGATGCCTTATTGTTTCCTGGGGACAGAAGCAATGGTAAGCATGAACGCTTATCAGTGCCCGTGGGATACGGCTGGCGGACTTGGGCGGTGTCTGCTCTCCGGGTTTATAGGAATTGTTATTTTCATCCTGATCGGATGCCGGAAATTCCGGAAACAGGAACTGTAAAAGCCTGCTTAAGGAAAGCGGTGAAGGAGTCAAGATGAGTTTTGTGGTGATCATGTGTTTGCTGATATTAATCTCAGGGCTTGTATTTCGTCTTTACAGCCTTACAAAGTCTATGGAAGAAGCAAAAAAAGAGCTTCAGGAAATATCGGAGGATCTGTTCGAAAACAGAATCGTAAAGCTGAAAGTACGGAACAGAAAGCTGGAGGAATTGCTGGAAGCCGTCAATCATAATCTGTGGGTAATTCGCTCTGAACGCTGTATTTATCAGGAGGATGAACGAAAATTAAAGGAGCAGATCCAAAATATCAGTCATGATCTGCGCACGCCCCTGACTGCCATCCTTGGCTATCTGAAAATGCTGGATATGGAAAATATGAGCGAAGAAGACCGGGAATTTTTAAATATTGCCATCAAAAAGTCTTATACACTGCAGGAGCTGACCGGGCAGTTTTACGAGCTGTCCCGTGTCACCTCAGGTGATTTTTGCCTGAAGCTTGAGAGGATAGATGCTGTCCGGATTTTAAAGGAAACCTGTCTGGAGCATTATCATCTTTTGGAAAATGCAGGGCTGATGCTTACATTTCCGGCTTTTGAGACTCCTGCCATAATGCTGGGAAATGCAGAAGCGCTGGCACGTATTTTTGCAAACCTGATTCAAAACAGCATTCGGTATGCAAAGAGCAGATTATCCATTGAAATCCAGGAGGACGAGGAGCAGAAGTCCTTTGAGATTTCCTTTTCCAATGATATCAGCGAGGAGCAGGAGGTGGAGAATCCGGAGATGCTTTTTGAACGGTTTTATATGCAGGAACATTCCAGAAACCACGAGGGAACAGGGCTTGGGCTTACCATCAGTAAAACGCTTGCAGAGCATATGGACGGAACTATAAAGGCAAAATATTCCGGCAGGGAAGAAGAAAGGATTCTTACGTTTTCCATTTGTTTTCCCTTAAAGCAGATATGATAAATAAAGGACTGAAAAGTACATGGAAATTGTTCAATTTTCCATGTACTTTTTTTATGTTTGCAGATACAATACAATTAAAAATTTATGGTTTGGAGGAATCATATGTTATACAAAAAAACGGAAACATTGACAACGGATGCATTTCAAAATCCGGGAAGCGAGTACCGTGCTGCTCCTTTCTGGGCATGGAACTGCAAAATGACAAAGGAAGAGGTTGACAATTCCCTGGAATCCATAAAGAAGATGGGAATGGGAGGCGGTCATATACACTGCCGTACCGGCATGGACAATCCATATATGGGAGAAGAATTCCTGGAGCTGGTAAAATACAGCAACGAAAAATGCAAAGAATTAGGGCTGCTTACCTGGCTTTATGATGAAGATCGCTGGCCTTCCGGCGCAGGAGGCGGGCTTGTGACCAAAGATCATCAGTACCGTATGCGTTTTTTGATCTTTGCGCCTGAGAGACAGGAAGGAAAAGATATCGGAAAAAGTGAATTGAAATCCTCCGGGCAGGCAGTGCGCAGCGAGGAGCGGACCTATCTTGGAAGATATCAGGTAAAACTGGAAAACGGCTATATGACGGCCTATGAAAAAATGGATGAGGATGCACCGCTGAAGGAGGGCTTCCATGAGTGGTTTGCCTATCTGGAGGTATCCGGAGATAATCCCTGGTTTAATAACGAGGCATATTTAAACACCCTGGACAAAAAGGCAGTAGAGCGCTTTATTGAAGTGACCCATGAAAAATATGAGGAGCTTCTCGGGGAAGAATTTGGGAAAAGTATTCCTGCTATTTTTACAGATGAACCTCAGTTTTCCCATAAGACAACCCTGGGCTTTGCAGATGAAAAAGCGATCGTGACAATTCCGTATACAGATGATCTGGAGGAAACCTTCCAGGCTGCTTATGGACATAGCCTTCTGGAACACCTTCCGGAATTGTTCTGGGAACTGGATGGGAATCAGGTATCCAGGATCCGTTATGAATACCATGACCATATTGCAGAGCGTTTTGCCTCTGCTTTTGCAGATACCATCGGAGCATGGTGCGAGGAGCATCATATTATGCTGACGGGGCATATGATGGAGGAACCTACCCTGGAGACACAGACGGCTGCCCTTGGAGAGGCAATGCGTTCTTACCGTTCTTTTGGAATTCCGGGAGTAGACATGCTCTGTGACAGAAGAGAGCTGTCTACCATGAAGCAGACCCAGAGTGCGGTACACCAGTATGGAAGGCCGGGCGCCATGAGCGAGCTTTACGGTGTGACAAACTGGGATTTTGATTTCAGAGGACATAAGGTACAGGGAGACTGGCAGGCTGCCCTTGGAGTAACGGTTCGTGTGCCTCATCTGACCTGGACCAGCATGGCAGGAGAGGCAAAAAGGGATTATCCTGCAGCCATTGGTTATCAGTCCCCCTGGTATGAAGAATATCCGTTGATCGAAAATCATTTTGCACGCGTGAATTCTGCTCTTACCCGGGGAATTCCCCATGTTCGTCTGGGCGTGATTCATCCGATTGAATCCTACTGGCTGTTCTGGGGCCCGAAGGAGCAGACTGCGGCAGTTCGGGAAGAAATGGATGAAAACTTTACCAATCTCATTGACTGGCTTTTGTATGGATGCATTGATTTTGATTTTATTGCGGAGTCTCTTCTTCCGGAACTGAACAAAGGACAGGAGGATGTGCCCGGGCTTAAGGCAGGGGAAATGAATTACGATGTGATTCTTGTGCCCAACTGTATGACCCTTCGGAGCACCACCCTGGAAATCCTGGAAGAATTTAAGAAAAGAGGCGGCCGGGTAATCTTTGCAGGGGATGCGCCTGTATTGGAGGATGCGTGTCCGTCAGAAAGAGGAAAAGCGCTGGCGCTCCAATGTGAACAGATTCCTTTCTCTAAAAATCAGATTCTGGGCGCGTTAAAGTCTGTACGTGAAATTGAAGTGAAAGAAGCAGACGGAAGGGCAAGCAAAAATCTGATCTACCAGATGCGTGAAGAAGGAGAGAACCGCTGGCTGTTCCTTGCACATGTAAACAGAGTAATCGAGGAAAGCGGGAAGAGTATGGATATCGGAGGCATCGGAAATCTGATGTCCAATGAGGATCTCCCGGTGGAGGAACGTCTGAAAATTACCATTGCAGGGGAATGGAAAGTGATATTGTATGATACCATGACAGGGAACATTGAAGAACTGGGCTGTGCCTATGAAAACGGAAATACGGTTCTTTCCCGTGTTATGTATGATCATGACAGCATGCTGGTTTATCTGGAGCCCGGACGAAGAGAGGGAAATTCCTGCAGCAAAGAGACAGACGGGCCGGAAAGTGAAATCAGGATTCCATCGGAAACGGAAGTGGTATGCAGTGAGCCAAATGTAAGCATCCTGGATCTTGCAGAATACCGCTTTGATGACGGGGAATGGAATTCGGAAGAAGAAATCCTGCGAATCGACAATAAATTCAGAGAGGTGCTGGGATATCCCTTCCGCATGGAAGCTTTTGCCCAGCCCTGGACAAACCATGCCCCGGAGAGTTTTGACCATACGCTGTCCCTGCGCTATACTATTTATGCGGATACGGATCTTACAGATATTTCTCTTGCTATGGAAAATGATGAAACAGCCAGAATTTTCCTGGATGGCATGGAAGTAGAGAATAAGCAGACCGGATGGTATACGGATCATAAGATCCGAACAACCGCTCTTCCTGAGATAACAAAAGGAACTCATGTCCTGCAGGTGGAAATTCCTTATAATTCCAAAGTAAACATAGAAGCCATGTTCCTCTTGGGAGAGTTTTCTGTAACCGTAAAAGGCAGAAAGCAGATTCTTGGAAAGAAAGAATCAACAGCTGCATTTATGGATGCTGCGAGACAGGGATACCCGTTCTACGGCGGTAATCTTACATACCGGATTCCTTTTGTGAGCAAAGGCGGAGAAGTAAGTGTGCAGGCAAGTATGTTCCGCTCCCCTGTAATAAAGGTTTCTGTGGACGGAAAGGAAAAAGGCTATATTGCATTTTCACCATATAAAGCAGATCTTGGCACACTTTCTCCTGGGGAACATCTGTTGGAGCTGACCGTATTCGGAAGCAGAATCAATACCTTTGGAAGTATTCATAACTGTAACCAGAAGGAATTCTGGTTTGGCCCCAATGCATGGAGAACTACAGGAGATCAGTGGTCCTATGAATATCAGTTAAAACCGGTGGGGCTTCTGAAGGCACCGATATTGACGGAAAAAGTGGATTAATATTTTACAGAAATTTTTAAATATGAAATACCGGCGCTTTAGCTAATGAAAGCACCGGTATTTTTTGTGCGGTTTTACACGATTTATTTACAGTCTTCGCAGGTTTCCATACATGGCATATCAAAACTCGGGTTAAACGCATAGAAGTTTTTTGAATCAAGCTGCTCCTGGACACTTCTCAGGGCTTCACCGAAGCGCTGGAAATGTATGACTTCCCGGGCGCGGAGGAACTTGATGGGGTCCGCGATTTCCGGAATATCGCGGACTACGCGGAGGATGTTGTCATAGGTGGAGCGTGCTTTCTGTTCTGCAGCCAGGTCTTCAAACAGATCGGTGATGGGATCTCCTTTGCTCTGGAATTCGCAGGAATTAAAGGGGATTCCTCCGGCAGCCTGGGGCCAGATGCCAACAGTGTGATCGATATAGTAGGGGCCAAAACCGGATTTTTCGATTTCCTCCATGGAAAGGTTTCTGGTTAACTGGTGCACAATGGTGGAGACCATTTCCAGGTGCGCAAGCTCTTCTGTACCTGATTTGTTTCTGAAATTGCGCCTGATGCTTCCGTAAATAAGCTTTGCCGGGTCCGGTTGTATAAATTCCAGGATGTCTGCAGGCGGGTTAGCTGCGCTCAGGGGAAAACAATTCCAGACTTAAGATATCCGTGGTGAAGCTTTGAAGCTTTCCATGTGTATGAATCTTCAGATGAAAGAAAAAGGGCAGATCATGAAGCCAAATGCTTAAGGATTTATCAGGATAGATGATGACTTTTTCCAGAATTTCCTGAAGAAAAGTGAAAGGAGCAGGAACATTCCCGGAAGTTTTGCATTGGCAAAAATCAAGAATCTCTGTAAGGTTTTGGCGGATGTTCTCTATAGTTTGCGGAGACTGTTCCGGTTTTTCCGGATGACATTCCGGCAGGGAGTGTTCCCTCCTGACAGTGACCTGCTCTTTTATCAGAAACCGGCATTTTTTTTCATATTCCAGGCACTGGTTTTTGAAATCTTCTTTGGTAATGAGACCGTCCAGATACAGATCAAGAGCTTTTTCTTTTTTGGTCTTGAGAAGCTGTATTTCTTTTTCCTGGTTATGTACGCAGGAAGCTTCAGAGGTGGAAGAGGAGCAGGAAAACATAGAGGAAAGTTCTTGCAAAATTTCTGCTTCCAACCCTTTTGAAAAAGAGGGGAAAGCCTGACAAAGGCAGAATTGTATGCATGTAACCAGGGTGTTTTCGTGGATGGAAGGATTGCTGCACCCCTGACAGGACTGCATTTCATTGCCTTTTCCGGAGCCATGCAAAGCAGCTTCATAACAGCGCCAGGATCTGGAAATGCTGCCGTCAGCCCGTTTTTTGGTATGGATTACATAGCTTCTTCCGCAGTTTCCGCAGAACAGCTTTCCGCTGCACCAGTAACGGGTACTGTACCGGCTTTTGGATCGAATGCCGGAGGAAGAGGAAAGTGAGGATCTGGAAACTTTTGTATTTGCGCTTCTTCTTTGCAGTTCCTCCTGGGTCCGATTCCACAGATCTCGGTCAATAATGGGCTGGTGGTGATTTTCAAGATAAATCAGTTCTTCATGAGCATGATTTGCTTTTCTTTCATGGGTGAGATAATTTGGGGTAAAAGATTTTTTCTGGCAAAGATCCCCTGCATATTTTTCATTACGGAGGATGCGCAGAATGGAAGCGCTTGACCAGTACTGCGCCTGTTTGGGATGGATTCCTTCCAGAAGGAGCTCTTTGGCAATGGCAGGAGTACTCTTTTTTTCATTGGTATATTTGTGGAAGATGGCACGAACGATGGGCACTTCGGAATCGTTAAGAAAAAGGATACCGTTTTTTACCGTATATCCCAGAAGGTTCCGGCCAAAAACAATGCCCTGCTCCATACGGCGTTTTTGTCCCCATTTGACACGTTCTGAGGTTTTTCGACTTTCTTCCTGGGCAATGCTTGCCATAATGGTAAGCCGAAGTTCTCCGTCTGCCGCCCTGGTATCAATATTGTCAATGGTAAAAATAACTCCGATTCCGGCTTCTTTCAGTTTTCTGGTGTAGGAGAGGGTATCTACCGTATTTCTGGCAAAACGGCTTACTTCTTTTGTAAGAATAAGGTCAATTTTTCCTTCACAGGCATCAGAAATCATGCTGTTAAATCCAGTGCGGTTCTTGGTCTGCGTTCCGCTGATCCCTTCGTCATAATAGATATTTACCAACTGCCAGTCTGCATGATTTTCGATGTACTCTGCAAAGTATTTCTTCTGGCTTGCAAGGGAATTGGACTGGTCTTCCCGGTCAGTGGATACACGGCAGTATGCGGCTGCTCTTATAGGATCCTGCATAGGTTTACCTCCCGGGACGAAGAAGGATTTCAAGCTGTGCATCCGTGAGAAGCCTGCGTTTATGAAGCTCCTGACAGATGGCGGATTTCAGAAGATTCCGGAATTGTTTTTGCTGTGGGGCTGTTAATAATGGAATAGAATGATTCATAGAAAAAACCTTTTTAAAAGAGTTATTAAAGCATATGAAAAACAATAAAAAGTTATTCCGGAGTGCAGTTTTTGCACCTGCCAGGCACCGCGGCGGGCTGCCCGGCAGATACGGAAATTAAAAATCACATTCCCAGATTTTCCCTTATTGCTTTGGCCGCAGGTGTATTGGCTACACCGCCTTCTCCGGTTTCACGAAGGGAAACGTGCATGGATTCTCCGATTTCCTTCATCGCATCAATAACCTGATCCGGCGGGATGCGGCTGGTGATGCCTGCCAGTGCCATGTCCGTGCAGGAGAGCGCATTGACTGCACCGATCACATTTCGCTTGACACAGGGAACCTCTACCAGCCCTGCAACAGGGTCACACACCAGCCCCAGAAGGTTTTTCAGGGCCATAGCTGCAGCCTGGCAGATCCTATGGGAATCGCCTCCTCGAAGGTGTACTAAAGCCCCTGCAGCCATGGCAGAAGCGGAGCCAATCTCCGCCTGACATCCTCCTGCCGCACCCGCGATAAAAGCTCTGCTTGCGATTACCTGTCCGATTCCTGCAGACACATACAGGGCCTCAATTACCTGGTCATCCGTAACTTTTTCCTCCTGGTATAAGGGAAGAAGGACTGCAGGAAGTACCCCGCATGCACCCGCAGTAGGTGCTGCTACGATCCGCTTCATGCAGGCATTGGATTCGCCCATCTGAAGCGCCTGGGCGATGACTTTTGCCATAAAATCTCCGCAAAGAGGGGTGCCATTTTTGCGGTAAGTTTCCATCTGCGCGCCTGTTTTTCCCACTAGGCCGCTGCGGGAAAGCTGGTTGCCGTCATAGGCTTCGCTGGCTTCCACCATGGCCCTCCACATCTTTTCCATTGTCTGCAGGGAATCCTCCATAGTGACGGAACGTTCATTCATATCATCCAGCAGAATGACTTTCCAGAAGGGGATATTTTCTCTTGCGCCTGCTTCTATGATTTCCTGTAAAGATTGATATGCCATTTATGCTTCCTCCCTGCTCATAAGATAAGTAACCTTGAAAATGCCATCCATGGCTTCCAGCCTGCGGATGATATCAGAAGGAACCGGCTGGTCGGATTCAATGACCATCACTGCCTGGCCGCCCTTCTTTTCACGGTGAAGGTTTAAGGTGGCGATATTCACGGAATACTGGGTTAAAAGAGAAGTGACCTGTGCCACGTATCCCGGTTTGTCCTGATTGCGGACGATCAGTGTGGGATTTTCGCAGGGACAGTTTACGTCAATGCCGTCCAGTTTGTTCAGCATGATTCTTCCGCCGCCGAGAGAGGATGCCTGCACCTCGAGAAGCTTGCCTGTGGAGCCTGTCACTTTTAAATATGCCGTATTAGGATGGGCACCGGAAATCTGGGCATGATAAAAGGAAAAGTCAAGCCCTTCCTCCTTTGCCGCCTGAAAACTATCCGGAATCCGCATATCATCCGGCAGCATTCCAAGAAGCCCTGCAATCAGCGCCTTGTCTGTTCCGTGCCCCTGTCCGGTGGCGGAAAATGATCCATGAAGTCCGATCTCCGCCCTGACCGGCCTGCATCCAAGCAGTGTTCTGGTAATATAGCCGATTCTTACGGCGCCTGCCGTATGAGAACTGGACGGTCCTACCATGATAGGACCGAGGATATCAAATATGTTCATACTCCCATTCCTCCCAGGAAATATACTTTTTCATCAGTATAACAAATATTTCCCGGAAATACCATTTTTATCGGAAAAAACATAAAGAAATTCCAGATTAGCCTATGCAGAAGCGCACTGTTTTATACAGAAGGATGCATTTTTGTCAATGAGATACCTACATCATTCAATACCGCCGTAGCTGTATGGTTGGGCATGGCAAAACGCTGGGAGAGATATCTCATGGAAGCGCCAATTTCCCCGTCGGGGCCGCCATATTGACTCATGATGAACTGTGCAAGCTTGGCGTTTGGCGTTTTGATATTTACCGGGTACTGTAATCTTTTTTCATAATTCCACATTTATCTGCATCCTCCTTCCTCTTCCCACGGGAATGGCTGCTGGGCCCATTGAAAGGTATCACTGCAGGAATCTACGGCACTGTCAATGGTGAGCGGGCCGAATTCCCTGGCATACCGGCATAAAAGCTCGTTTCGCCTGGATGCATTTTTTCGATAAAATTCCATTGCTTTTTCGTCACATGGATGGGTGTCCAGATAGAGCAGGATATCATTTACGGCAAAGCTGGTTTCATTGATTTCCTGCATCATTTTTCTGCGATTGGAAGACTGGCTGGAGGACATCATCGGCACATACCTCGCTTTCCGCAGAATGGTTTGCAAAGTTCCGGAAATACAGTGCCCATCTGCAAAGCCCTGCATAATTCAAAAGTGTGAGTGAAAGTCTGACAGGGGACATATCCCATGGCAGGAGGAAGCTCATCTGCCTTGGCAAGGACGGAAGTCCCGGAAGAAACCGCGCCGGGCATCCGGCAGCAGCCTTCTTCTCTTTCACATTCGCACGGGCGGGAGTTTCTCTCTGTGCAGTGATTCTGCATTGCTGTGCGCTCCGGCATTGCCATTCGTCCGGCAGGCATTTTATTCATGCCGCAGGTAGTGCGGTAAGGACGGCCGCAGGAACGGCCCATCTGATAATTTTCCATGAAAAAAAATCCTTTCTGTTTCTAATTTGCGGTTACACTTTAGCATATGTAATAGAAACAGAAAGGTGTGCATATTATGCTTCACGGAAACTTAAAAGAATACCGTCAATGGATTTGTGGAGATAGGGCCGGTATTCCTTAAGGGGTACAGGCTGCTCGTACAGGATACAGCTGTAGCAGGTAGACCCAACCAGCTCGATGATGGTAAACAGCATAAGCTCCGGATTTCGGTAGGTATGATCACTCATGGAGAGAAGCTGCAGGTAGGACTGGTAAAAATGGTAATCCTCGTCCGGAACTTTCTCTTCCATGGCGCCTTTAAAAACTCCCCAGGACAGGTTTTTGGAGATAAAGAGAAGCAGAGAATGATCCTGCTCCAGGCGGTCCAGGATATAGTCAGCGATAAACGCAATCTGTTCTTCGAATCCTGTAAGCCCTGCTTTCAGAAGTGCTTCATGGGCATCAAAAAAGAGCAGGCCTGTTTTATGAGAGATAAGTTTGTTGCGAATATCATATTTATCTTTAAAATATAAATAGAAGGTTCCCTTTGCCACCCCGGCCTTTTCTACAATATCGGAAATCGTGGTTTTGTTCAGCCCTTTGGTGGTAAAAAGCTCAAAGGCAGTATTAAAAAGCGCATCTTTTTTTCTTTTTTTATTTAATTCCAGTTTTCCCAAAAATCTCTCCTCCTGACAGTAGTATCGCATATAATTATTTGTTTACCAGTGCCACGAAATTGGAAATTCGACTATTTTCTATCATTATAATAAAAACCCGCCATAAGTCAATATGGTAACAATTATAAAATTTTTGTAAAATATAGAAAAACTATTGACTATCGGTCAGTTTTATTATATAACACTTTGTGAAATAAAAAATGACTGTTGGTCATAAAATGCAATGCAAGGCGAAATGGAAATTCGGCCTGAAATAGAGAGAGGAGAATATGATGGAAAAATTTGGAAAAGGGATTGTGAAGCACAAAACCCTGATACTTCTGCTGGGAATACTGCTTCTGATCCCATCAGCAATGGGGTATTTGAAAACCCGTGTAAATTACGACATTCTTTCTTATCTGCCGAAGGATATTGAGACAATGAAGGGACAGGATATCCTGGTAGATGAGTTCGGGACAGGGGCATTCTCCATGGTGGTGCTGGAAGGAATGGAGTTTAAAGACATTTCCAGTCTGAAGGCAGAAATGGAACAGGTGGATCATGTAAAAAACATTATCTGGTATGATTCCTTTGCAGATATTACCATACCGGCAGACCTGCTTCCGGACAAAATAAAAGACGCGTTTATGAAAGATGACTGCACCCTGATGGCAATTATATTTGACACGACCATGTCGGCTGATGAGACGATGGATGCCATTGAGGAGCTGAGACGTCTTGCGGGAAAGCAGTGTTTTATCAGTGGAATGTCAGCCGTTGTAACAGATACCAAGAACCTTTCCAATAAAGAAACCCCCATTTATGTCTGCATTGCCGTGCTTCTTTCTTCTTTGGTTCTGGCGCTTACGATGGATTCTTTTTTGATACCGCTGCTGTTTCTTTTAAGCATTGGAATGGCCATTGTTTATAATCTGGGAAGCAATGTCTTTCTCGGAGAAATTTCTTACATAACCAAAGCATTGAGCGCGGTACTGCAGCTTGGGGTAACCATGGATTATTCTATTTTTCTGTGGCACAGCTATCAGGAATGCTTCCGGAAACGGTTACACCGGGAGGAACAGGAAACCGGAGAAAAATTAAATAAAGCATCGGAAAGACAGATGCGGAATGACGCTATGGCAGAGGCCATTGCTGCTACCATTACCTCGGTTGTGGGAAGCTCTGTTACTACAGTGGCCGGATTTATTGCACTTTGTTTTATGAGCTTTACCCTTGGCATGGACCTGGGAGTGGTTATGGCAAAGGGTGTTGTATTTGGCGTCATTGCATGCGTCACGATTCTGCCGTCCATGATCCTGATTTTTGATAAAGGAATACAGAAAACCAGGCATAAGCCGCTGCTCCCGAAATTCTCCGGGCTTCCTGGATTTGTATCCAGATATTATGGAATCATTCTGCTTCTGTTCGTGATTATCTGGGTCCCTGCTGTATATGGAAATCAGCATGCAGAAGTGTATTATAATCTGGATGAAACACTTCCGAAGGATTTAGCCAGTATTGAGGCAAACCAGAAGCTGAACGATACCTTTGAGATGAACTCTACGCATATGCTTCTGATCGACAGTGATATGGAGCCAAAAAAGGTTACAGCCATGACAGATGAGATCAGGGATCTGGACGGCATCAAATCCGTGATCGGCCTGAATGCCATGCTGGGAAGTGAGATTCCGAGAGAACTTCTTCCTGAAAAAATTACCGATATGCTGATCAATGAAAACTATGAATTAATGCTGGTAAGCAGTGAGTATAAGGTGGCATCCGATGAAGTAAATGCCCAGTGTGAAGCACTGAATAAAATTATTAAAGAATATGATCCATCCGCTATGTTGGTAGGAGAGGCACCTTGTACAAAGGATCTGATTGAGATCACAGATCAGGATTTTAAAACCGTAAACTTTGTGTCCATCGGAGTGATTCTGCTGATTATCCTGATCGTTTTCCGCTCCATAAGTCTTCCGGTGATTCTGGTTTTGGTGATTGAATTTGCAATCTATATTAACATGGGAATTCCTTATTATACCGGCACGGCAATCCCATTTATTGCGTCCATTGTAATCGGTACAATACAGCTTGGCTCCACTGTGGATTATGCTATTTTAATGACCACCCGTTATAAGCTGGAACGGCATAACGGCGCAGGAAAAAAGGAAGCAGTGAAGATTGCCCACAGTACCTCCATACAGTCTATTGTGGTCAGTGCACTAAGCTTTTTTGCAGCTACTTTTGGGGTTGGCGTTTACTCGGATATTGATATGATCAGTTCCTTATGTACCTTAATGGCAAGGGGAGCTCTTATCAGTATGGTGGTGGTTCTGCTGGTTCTTCCGGCAATGTATCTGCTTCTTGATAAGGTAATTTGTGCAACATCTATTGGGTTTAAATCTAAAAAATAAACGGAGGGAATCACTATGAAAGGATTATATAAGGAGATGTATCGAAAGCTTCTGGCTGCTTCTCTTACCATAAGCATGGTATTTACTGCACCCCTGGCTGCAGCTGCGGATATCGGGATGACCGAGGGAGATGATCCGGAAAATACCAATACAGAAAGCAAAGAAACCGCAGAAAAAGACGAAACAGTTTATATTTTTACGGATGCATCCGGAAATCCTACGAAAACGATCGTAAACGAACATTTAAGCGGGGAAGGAACGGGAGAAGTGGAAGATACCACCGTTCTGGAGGATATTGAGAACCTGAAGGGGGATGAAACCTTTACCGATGAGGCGGAGGATGAGATTCGCTGGAATGCAGAAGGAAATGATATTTACTATCAGGGAACTACAGACAGAGAGGCTCCTGTAGATATTCAGATTTCCTATTATCTTAATGGAGAAGCTGTTTCTCCGGAAGAACTGGCAGGAAAAAGCGGCGAAGTAACCGTTCGTTACGACTATGTGAATAAAGAAAAAAGAATGGTGAAGATTGGCAAAAAGCAGCAGGAGATCTATGTTCCTTTTGCTGTTGTCAGTGCTTTGGTTCTGGATAAAAATAAGGTATCCAATGTAAGCGTAAGCTCAGGAAGAGTTATTACAGAAGGGGATAGAATTATGGTTCTTGGCCTGGCAATGCCCGGGCTTATGGAGAGCATTTCCGGTGTTACGGGGGATATGGATATTGATGTTCCGGGATATGTGGAAGTGACGATGGATGCGTCGGAATTTTCTGTAGATATGGCAATGTCTGTTGTTACGAATAACCTTATTTCAGAGCTGGATGTGGACGATAACGGAAGTCTGGATGACTTAAAAGAAGATATGGAGACACTTACGGAGAGCTCCGAACTTCTGGTAGACGGTACAGGAGAATTGTTGGATGGTATTACGGAATTGGATGAGAAACTGCCTGATCTTTCAGATGGAATCACGGAACTTTCCGATGGGGTTGCAGAATATACAGATGGGGTTTCCAGGGTAAATGACGGTGCAAGTGAGTTAAAAGACGGAACCTCTGCATTGGCAGAAGGAGCCGGAGAGCTTGCTGCCGGGGCGTTATCTGCAAAAGAAGGAGCCGGAAAACTTGCAGCGGGATATGCCGGAAGCAATGGAGCCAAAGAAGGTGCAAAAAGCCTGGCATCGGGTGCAGGAACCCTGGATTCCGGTGTACAGAGCCTGGCATCCGGTGTTTCTACAGCAGTCCAGGGAGCACAGAGCCTTGCTGAGGGAAGCAGTGCTCTTTCTTCAGGAGCAAGTCAGGTGAATGCCGGTGCAGGACAGCTTTATAATGGCTTAAAGGATTTGAAAAAGGGAACGAAACAGCTGAATGAAGGAGTCAATGAAATGGTGACAAAGGCCGCACCTCTGGCTGATGGTACCAAAAAGCTTCAGAGCGGGGCTGCAGCGCTTGCCGATGGTACAGCTCTTTTGGACAGCAAAATACCGGAACTTCAAAAAGGTGCAGAAACTCTGGAAAACGCAGTAAAAAACCTGCCGGATTCTGCAAAAGCACTTCAGAATGGGGCCGGTGAGCTCCAGGCAGGCATGAAGGCGCTTCCGGCAGCAGTGAGCCAGCTTCAGAAGGGAGCACAGGATCTTTCTTCCAATGCAGCCCTTCTAAAGGAGGCGGCAGCTCCTTTGACCGCAGGGGCAGATACTCTTACGGAAGGCGCACAAGGCCTTCAGAACGGTTTTTCAGAGATGTCTGCAGGAATTCAGGGAATCGGAGAGGGCGCCTCTGCTGTGATTGCAGGTACTGATGCAGTGACAGGTGCAGCCGGTCAACTGCAAACTGCAGCTGCCGGATTAGAGGAAGCGGCGAAAGGTCTCAATAGCGGAGCTGCTTCTATTGGAAGCAGTGCAGACGAACTGGCAGGCAAGGCCGGTACAGTGGCAGAAAAAGCAAGCGCACTGGCAGGAATGAATGCGGATAATGTGAATGTATCTGTGGAAGCAACTATTGTGGAAATGGGAGTGGATACTTCTGCAATTTCCGGTCTGTCTGTAGATTTAAGCGGACTTGGACTGACAGACGAACAAATCGGGGCAATCCAAAGCCGGATCAGCGGAGCGGCAGCCTCTGCAGCTTCTGCTGTCAGCAGCACGGTTTATGCTACGCCGGAAGCACATGTGACAGGAGTTGATATTTCTGCACTGACAGGGGTCGCAGGAGAGGTGGCAGCCTGTGCATCCGGTTTGCAGGAAAGTGCCGCTGCTGTGGCCGGTTCTGCATCTGGAATACAGTCCAACGCAGCAGCACTTCAGGAGGGCGCGGAAGAAGCAGGATCTGGTGCGGCAGGTCTCTCAAAGGCAGTTTCTTCTGTAAAAGAGGGTGCCGGAAAGCTATCCGGTGCGGCAGGAATGCTGGAAAGCGGCGCACAGTCCGCAGCAGGCGGAGTACAGAGTGTGATTTCCGGAGCACAGCAGGTAGCAAAGGGGGCAGACGCATATGCAGAGGGAGCAGAACCTTATGCTTTGGGCGCAGTACAGTTTGCAGCAGGTGCAGAGGAACTGACGGGAAAGATGTCTGCTGCTGCACCGGGGATAGATGCTCTAAAAGTAGGACTTGATACCCTTGCCGTGCAGGCACCTGAGCTTACAAAGGGAGTATCCCAGCTTAAAGCCGGAATTGATAAGCTTGGAGAGAGTACGCCCGCACTGAAATCCGGTGCTCTCAGTCTGAAGAGCGGAATAGATTCTCTTGGCAAAAATGTTCCTGTGCTTTTGAACGGAATGACAGACCTGCAGGCAGGAATCGAAGCAGCAGATCAGGGTGCAGGCAAGCTGGTAACCGGCGCAAAAGAATTGAAAGCCGGAACAAATGAGCTTTCCGGCGGCAGCAGGACCCTTGCAGGTGGTGCAGATTCTCTTGCCAAAGGCGCTGCACAGCTCCAGGGAGGCATAGGATTACTGACCTCCGGAACAGGTTCCCTTGCTGCAGGAGCAGGAAAGCTGTATTCCGGCATTGGCCAGCTTTCGGACGGAACACTGCAGTTGGAGGCAGGCCTTTCTGAATTATATGCAGGAACCCGGAACCTGAAGGGCGGGGCTGCCGAACTGGATCATGGTGCCCAGCAGCTAAAAGAAGGAACTTCCACACTGACAGAAAATTCACCGAAGCTGACTGACGGGGTGAAGGAATTGTCGGATGGTTCAGATGACCTTATCGAAGGAGTAGGCAAATTAAAGGATGGTGCAAAAGAACTGAATGATGGCATGAAGGAATTTGACGAAGAGGGCATTCAGAAGCTTGCTGATCTCTTTGACGGAGATGTTCAGGATCTGATTGACTGCGTAAAGGCAATCCAGGAAGCAGATAAAGAGTACCGTTCTTTTGCCGGTATTTCCGATGATATGGACGGAAAAGTGAAATTCATTATAAAAACAGATACGATTGGCTGATGTCAGAGACTTGCACATCCAAAATCACCATGCTATAATGAGGCGTAGCAAGCGCATACGCAGTGAGAATTTATGAGAGTATTTATTTTATAAAGTTGGGTGATGCAATGGATAAAGCGAAGCAGCGTCGGCCGTCAGGCTTAGGAAAATTGAAAGCCATGATAAGTGAAAAAACGGATTATTATGATTACAGTCTGGTTGCGGTGATCATTCTTTTAACATGTTTTGGCTTAATCATGCTTTACAGTACCAGTGCTTATATGGCAGAGCTGGACTATAATGATGATATGTTCTATTTTAAAAAACAGGCGATGATCAGTCTGGCATGTCTGGTGTTTGCACTGATTATTTCCAGGATTGATTATCATATTTTGAGTTATTTTACTACTGTTTTATATGGGGCAGCGATTCTTTTGATGCTTCTGGTAAAGACCCCTCTGGGGCATACATCCCACGGTGCGCGCCGCTGGCTGAAACTGGGACCGCTTCAGTTCCAGCCTGCGGAGGTGGCAAAGATTGCGGTAATCGTATGCTTGTCCTACATGATCGTAAAGATGGGAAAACAGGTGCGGACTTTAAAAGCATGCATGGTTCTGGCCAGTATGGGAGGGCTCCTTGGCCTGATCGCTTATGCGGCGACGGATAATTTAAGTACCGCCATTATCATCTGCGGGATTACGGCCGGATTGATTTTTATTGCACATCCGGATACCCGTCCCTTTGTACTGATTACTGTGGTGGCTGCGGTGCTGATTACAATTTTCGTGCTGTTTTTGAGTTCCACGATGGAGACCAGCTCCAACTTCCGTATCAGGCGTGTGCTGGTATGGCTTCATCCTGAAGATTACGCTTCCGGGGATGGCTATCAGACGCTGCAGGCACTGTATGCCATTGGTTCCGGGGGATTTCTGGGAAGAGGGCTTGGGAACAGTATCCAGAAGCTGGGCAGTGTGCCGGAAGCGCAGAATGATATGATCTTTTCCATTATCTGTGAAGAACTGGGAATTTTGGGCGGGGTCATTGTTTTGCTCTTGTTTGCTTATCTGCTTTACAGATTGTTTTTTATTGCGCAGAATGCGCCGGATATGTTTGGATCGCTTATGGTCAGCGGGATTTTTATCCATATTGCTCTTCAGGTGATCTTTAACATTGCCGTAGTGTTGAATTTGATGCCGAATACGGGCGTTACCCTGCCATTTATCAGTTACGGAGGAACCTCGGTTCTGTTTTTGATGTCTGAGATGGGACTGGCGCTGAGTGTGGCGCGCAGGATTAAATTTCACGAATCGGAACTTTTGCTGTAGGAACTGTGAAATAATGGAAAATGGTATTGACAAAATGTACTGCAGCATATATACTTTGGGCATCAAAATTATCATTAAGCAGGATGTTTGATAAAGGAGAGAAAAGTAATGTTAGAGAAAATGAAAGAGATTATTTCAGAACAGTTAAATTTGGATACGGCGGATGTTACTCCGGAGACTTCCTTTAAGGATGATCTTGGTGCGGATTCACTTGATCTTTTTGAACTGGTCATGGCTCTGGAAGAAGAGTACAATCTGGAGATTCCTACAGATGATCTGACGGATATGGAGACGATCGGGGATGTGATGGAATATCTTAAGGGAAAAGGTGTAGAGGCGTAAGATTGCGTGCGTGACTCCCCCTGCGGCAGGGATGCTGTGGGGGGATTTTTTTTGTGGGGATGGGACGCCCAAGGAGCGAGCCGGAGCGCCGGGAGGGAGATGCGTGGGGGTGAGAAGGGAGGAGCGGACGCCTGTCTATGTGGGCTGCGGTTTCGGAGCGCAAGAAACAGTAAGTTTCCTGTACTTTTGCTAAAAGCGTTCAGAAAATCCGTGAACTCGCCTGACGGCTCAGACAGCACAGATTTTCTGAACAACGCAAAAGCACAGGAAACCAACTGTTTCTAAGGCTCCTGCAAATGCAGCCCACATAGACAGGCGTCCGTTCCTCCCTTCTCACCCCCACGCATCTCCCTCCCGGCGCTCCGGCTCGCTTCTTGGGCTGACGGGTGGAGGGCGGTAGGGGCTTATGAGGGGGAATCCTTTAGGGGTGGAGGGCGGTAGGGGCTTATGAGGGGGAATCCTTTAGGGGTGGAGGTCGGGAGGTTTATGTGGGGAAAATATATAGGGGTGGAGGGCGGTATAGGTTATGGAGGGAAGCTTCTTGGGGAAATGTGGGAAAAGTTATGGACATTTGGAGAGGGATGGTGGTATAATTATGAATCGAAAAATGGAACAGGAGAATTTGGATTATGGGTAAATTGAGAACGAGATTCGCGCCCAGCCCGACGGGGAGGATGCATGTCGGGAATTTGAGGACTGCGTTGTATGCATATTTGATCACGAAACATGAGGGCGGAGATTTTATTCTCCGGATTGAGGATACGGATCAGGAGCGTTATATGGAGGGCGCTGTTGATATTATTTACCGTACCCTGGAGAAGACGGGGCTGGTTCATGATGAAGGGCCGGATAAGGATGGGGGTGTTGGTCCCTATGTGCAGAGTGAGAGACAGGCATCCGGGATTTATCTGGAATATGCGAAGAAACTGATCAGCCAGGGAGATGCTTATTACTGCTTTTGTAAGCAGGAAGAGCTGGAAACAATGAAACGCGTGGTTGCGGGAAAAGAGATCTCTATTTATGACAAAAGGTGTCTGAGCCTGCCGAAAGAGGAAGTGGAGAGAAGACTGGAGGCAGGGGAACCCTATGTGATCCGGTTTAATATGCCTACGGAGGGGACCACGACCTTTCATGATGTGATCTACGGGGATATTACGGTGAATAATGAGGAACTGGAGGATCTGATCCTGATTAAATCTGACGGGTATCCGACTTATAATTTTGCCAATGTGGTGGATGACCATCTGATGGGAATCACCCATGTGGTGAGAGGAAATGAGTACCTTTCTTCCGCACCTAAGTATAACCGGATCTATGAGGCTTTTGGGTGGGAGATTCCTACGTATGTGCATTGTCCGCTGATCACCAATGAGGAGCATCAGAAGCTTTCCAAGCGTTCCGGGCATTCTTCCTATGAAGACCTTGTGGATCAGGGATTTTTGACAGAGGCTATTGTGAATTTTGTGGCGCTTCTCGGATGGAGCCCTCAGGAGAATCGGGAGATTTACAGCCTGGAGGAACTGGTGGAGGTATTTGATTACCATCATATGAGCAAGTCTCCGGCAGTTTTTGACATTACCAAGCTTCGCTGGATGAACGGCGAATATATTAAGAAAATGGATGGGGATGCTTTTTACGAGAAAGCACTTCCGTATATGAAACAGGTTTTAAAGAAGGAATATGACTTTAAGAAGATCGCAGCCATGGTTCAGACCAGAATCGAAGTTTTCCCGGATATTCCGGCATTGATCGATTTCTTTGAGGAAGTACCGGAATATGATGTTTCCATGTACAGGCATAAGAAGATGAAAACAACAGAAGAGAGTGCTTTGGCAGTTCTTAAGGAAGTTTTGCCTGTTCTGGAAGCACAGGAGGACTACAGCAACGATCCTCTTTATGCGGTAATCAGTGATTTTGTGAAAGAAAAGGGCTATAAGAACGGTTATGTGATGTGGCCTATCCGTACTGCTGTATCAGGAAAGCAGATGACTCCTGCAGGAGCTACGGAAATTATGGAAATTATCGGCAAGGAAGAGACCTTAAGCCGTATCAAAGCAGCAATCGAAAAATTACAGCAGTAGATGAGCAGAAGGAAGCATGAAACGAAATCCATCTCAGAAACGGGCGATCGCCCACCTGTCAGGGCCTATGATGGTTCTGGCAGGCCCCGGTTCGGGGAAAACTTCCGTAATTGTGGAACGAACAGCATATATGATCCATGAGGGTAAGATACCAGCCGGTTCAATCCTGGTGGTGACTTTTTCAAGGGCAGCTGCCAGGGAAATGAAAGAGCGGTTCCTGAAATTTACAGGGCAGGAGCGGACGGCGGTTACCTTTGGGACTTTTCACGGCGTTTTTTACGGGATTTTAAAGCAGGCCTATGGGCTTTCGGCGGCAAATATCCTGTCGGAGGAGGAAAAATTTGATATTTTGAAGGAAATGACCCTTCAGTATGGCGGAGAGCTTGCGGAAGAGGGAGATTTTCCGGAGGAAGTGGCAAAGGAGATCAGTGTTGTGAAGGGCAGCAGGATTTCTCTGGAGCATTATTATTCTTCCTGCTGCCCGGATGAAGTGTTCCGCCAGATTTACAGCGGTTATCAAAGAACCTGTAAGGCAAGGCGGAAACTGGATTTTGACGATATGCTTCTGTATTGTTTTGAATTGTTTGAGAAACGGAAGGATATCCTTGGGGCATGGCAGAAGAAATTTCAATATATTCTGGTGGATGAGTTTCAGGATATCAATCAGCTTCAGTTTGATATTGTCCGTCTTTTGGCAGAGCCGGAAGAGAATCTGTTTATTGTAGGGGATGATGACCAGTCAATCTATCATTTCCGGGGTGCCAGGCCGGAGATCATGCTGAATTTTACCAAAAATTATCCAAAGGCGGAGACGGTCCTTCTGGATGTGAATTACCGGTGCAGTGAAAGTATTCTGAAAACCGCCATGCAGGTCATTGACTGCAATAAAAAGCGTTTCAGGAAAAAACTTTCTACCCCGAATCCGGTGGGAAGCCCGGTAGTCTGCCTGGAATTTGCCAATCCAAGAGAGGAATATCTGGAAATCGTCCGCACATTGAAAGTCCGTCTTGAGAATGGAGAAAAGCTGGAGGACACAGCCATTCTCCTTCGGACCAATCAGGAGGCGGAAGGACTTGTGGGGGCCCTGATGGAATATCAGGTGCCATTTACCATGAAGGAGCAGCTCCCCAATCTCTTTCGCCACTGGATCAGCAGAAATCTTTTGGCGTACTTACATATGGCGCAGGGAGACAGGAGCAGGAAGACCTTCCTGGAAATTATGAACAGGCCAAACCGTTATATTTCCAGGGATGCTTTGACAGAGAAGGAGATCTCCTTTCAGGGGCTGAAAGAGTATTATAAGGATAAGGACTGGATGTGTGACAGAATTACAACACTGGAAACCCATCTTCGGATCCTTGAGTCGCTTCCTCCTTATGCGGCCCTTAATTTTATCCGAAAGGGAATGAATTACGAAGAATACTTGCAGGAATATGCGCAGTATCGTAAAATGAAACCGGAAGAGCTTCTGGAGGTCCTGGACCGGATCATGGAAAGTGCCAGAGGAATGAAAACGCTTAAGGAATGGGAAGATTACATAGACGATTATACAGAAAAATTGTCAGAGCAGGCAAAAAAGCAGGAGACAAAGCATGAAGGAGCAGTGATTTCCACACTCCATGCTTCCAAAGGCCTGGAATACGAAAAGGTATATATCCTGAATGTAAATGAAGGAAGCATCCCATATAAGAAAGCGGTTCTTGAGGAAGCGCTGGAAGAGGAGCGGAGGCTTTTCTATGTAGGAATGACCAGGGCAAAGAAGGAGCTTACCCTGTGTTATGTGAAGCGGCAGTATGAAAAGGAACGGGAACCGTCCCGTTTTCTTGAGGAGGCAGGAGTATGAAAGGGGTTATTTATTTTACAGAGATTCCAGAAAAATATCAGAAGAAAAATATGGAGCACATGATTGGAGAAAAACTGCTGGAAGAAGGGCTTAAGAAGGAATATGGAAAACAGCTTGCCTTTGAGCCAAGGGCGTTTGGGGAACATGGAAAGCCTTTTTTTACTCTGCAGCCGAAGATCCATTACAATATCACCCATTCCGGAAAATTTGCTGCGTGTATTTTTGCAGGACAGGAAGTGGGAATTGATATACAGGAACATAGAAATGTGAAATATGAGCGGATGCTGGAGCGGATGGTTCCGGGAGAAATGATTTTGGAAATCTTAAACAGCGCCCACATGGAGGAGGAGTTTTTTGCCCAGTGGGTTTTGCGGGAGGCTTATATTAAATGGACAGGTGAGGGCTTTTCGAAAGACCTGCGGAAAATTCCCATGGACAGCGGAACATCCGTGCTTCTTAAGATAGGAGAGGGGTATAGCTGTGCCGTATGGTCAGCAGACCCTATGGAGATACGCTGGGAGCATGTAGAGGTACAGCTTCCCTGAAGTCAGGCAAAATGAGGGTACTAAATCAGGATTGTCCACATATATTAAGTGTAAAGAGGTGAGATAAATCGAAGCAACGCAGATTCAGAACCTGTTTGCCGGGAATATCCGGCAGCTTCTTGTGGAAGCAGACCTGGATTACGAAAAACTTTATGAAATACGTCTTCGGGTGGGACGTCCGCTGTTTTTAAGCTATGACGGAGGAGAGTGTTTCCTTCGGGGAAATGGGGCAGAACAGTATCTGGTGACCAGGGAAGACTTAAAAGAAACACTGGAATATGTAACAGGATACTCTCTCTATGCGTATGAGGATGAAATCCGTCAGGGATTTTTAAGCGTGCAGGGAGGACACAGGGTAGGAGTTACGGGAAAGGTGATCCTGGACGGAAACCGTATCAGGGGCATGAAATATATTTCCTGTATCAATGTGCGTCTGGCTCATCAGGTTCTTGGATGTGCAGACGAGATCCTGCCTTATATACGAAAAAAGGACTGGGTAGCCAATACGCTTATTGTATCGCCTCCCAGATGCGGAAAAACCACCATGCTTCGGGATATTATCCGGCAATTGAGCAATGGAACAAAGGAACTGCCTGGAATGACCGTGGGAGTGGTTGACGAACGGTGTGAGATTGCAGGATGTTATCAGGGCGTGCCTCAGAATGATCTGGGAATGCGTACAGATGTTCTTGACGGATGTCCTAAGTCAGAAGGAATGCAGATGCTTCTGAGGTCTATGTCCCCGGAAGTGGTTGCAGTGGATGAGCTTGGAAAAGAAGAGGATTATCAGGCAGTGGAGTCTGTGATCCGCTGTGGCTGCAAGCTGATCGCCACTGCTCATGGAAATTCTATGGAGGATGTGCTGGGACAGCCTCTTTTTCAGAAACTTCTGGAAGCAAAGGTGTTTGAGAGGTATATTGTCCTTGGAAAAGGAAACCACGCAGGCTCTGTAGAGGCCATCTATGACGGAAGGGGCTTTTTATGCTGAAAACAGCGGGAATTCTCATGATCCTTACGGCCGGGGCGGGGCTTGGATTTGGAAAAAGCTATGAACTGTCCATGAGGGAAAAATCCCTTGGGCAGATCCTGCTTTTGATTCGCTGGCTGAAGGGCGAGATCCTGAGCAAACATGCTTCTCTTCACGATGCATTTCAAAGTGTATCCCGACGTATGCCCGGAGTATACGGAGAATTTCTTTTAAAAACGGCGGAGCATATGGAAACATCGAAGGGAATGCAGTTTGCGGAATTATACAAAAGGTGTGCGGAGGAAACCGTGGGGAAGCTTCCGCTGTCAGAAAAGGAATGGGAAATGTTTCTTGCACTTGGAGGAACCCTTGGATATCTGGATCTGGACATGCAGAGGAAGCAGCTGGAATTTTATGAAGAAGAGTTTGGACATTCCATGGAGGACTTACGGGCGGAAATGCCGGCAAAAAAGAAGGTATATCAAAGCCTGGGTGTGATGGGAGGAATCCTGCTGGCCATTCTGGTCTGGTAGACCGGGCTTGGAAAGGAGGCCTATTTGGAGGTCAGTATTATTTTCAAAATAGCGGCAGTGGGAATCCTTGTTTCAATTCTTACCCAGATTCTAAAACACAGCGGAAGAGACGAACAGGCTTTTCTGGTAAGCCTCTCAGGCCTGCTGATCGTTTTATTCTGGGTTGTCCCGTATATTTATGACCTGTTTGAAAGTATTCAGAAAATGTTTATGTTATAGCGGAAATTCATTTTGGAAGATTGGGATTCATGCCGGATCGTTTGCGGCAGAATGGAGATTTCAATGGATATCGTCAGAATTTCACTTTTAGGCCTTGCAGGCGTGATGCTGGGTTTTATGTTAAAAGGCACCAGGCCGGAATACGCCGGGTTTATCACCATGGGTGTCGGGCTGCTGATCCTTGGCCTTGCAGTTGGAAAGGTTCAGTATCTTTTTGAATCGCTGGGACGCTTAAAGGAGAGCCTGACCATGGAGGGCGACTATTTTACCACTCTTGTGAAAATGCTGGGAATTACTTATATCGGACAATTTTCTGCAGGAATCTGCAGGGATGCGGGATATCAGGCAACAGGAGCACAGATTGAGCTGTTCTGCAAGCTGTCTATTATGGTATTGAGCATGCCGGTTTTGCTGGCTCTTTTGGATACCATAGGGGAGTTTTTGTCATGAGAGGGCTGGCTGCGGCAGTGTTTGGAATGCTGTTGCTTTTTTTCTGCCCGGCAATCCGGGTATCTGCTTCAGAACTTCAGGAGGAACTGCTTACGGAAATGAATTTATCGGAAGTACAGAATATGATGGACGAAATGCTGGGGAACGGCAGCTTTTCTCTCACAGAGGCCGTAAAGGGGCTGCTGTCCGGGGAACAGGTCTTTTCAAAAGAGGCGGTGCAGGAATTTCTGCGCGGCCTTTTTCTTTCCCGTTTTCAGCAGGAAAAAGGAATGTTTGCAAGACTTCTGGTGCTGATCCTCCTTGCTGCTGTTTTTTCCAATTTTGCGGCAGTGTTTGAGAACGGGCAGATTGGAGAAATCAGTTTTTATGTGGTGTATCTTTTGCTTTTTATGCTTTTGATGGAATGTTTTTCCGGACTCAGTGTATCCTTAGGAGAAAGCATATCCTGGATGGGGGAATTTATGAAGGGACTTTCCCCCGCCTACTTCCTGGCTGTGGCTGCATCCTCCGGAGCTGCCACTGCGGCTGTGTTTTATGAGGGTGTGCTGCTTCTTGTGTGGCTTTTGCAGTGGATCCTGGGGGCAGTGTGCCTGCCCCTTGTGAATCTTTATATTTTGATCCGTATGGTGAATCATCTGTCCAGGGAGGAAATGCTGGGAAAGCTTTCGGAGCTTTTAAATACCATTATTCAATGGGCTCTTCGAAGCATTTTGGGCCTTGTGGCGGGGCTTCAGGTAGTGCGGGGGCTGATCGCACCTGTGATGGATACGCTGAAGCGCAGTGCCCTGGGAAAAACGGCAGGCGCACTTCCGGGTATCGGGAATGCGGTAAATACGGTTACAGAGCTTGTGGTAACAAGTGCGGTTCTGGTGAGAAACTGCCTGGGAGCGGCATTTCTCCTTGTTTTTCTCCTTGTGGGAGCAGGGCCTGTGATCCACTACGGATTACTGTCCCTTTCCTGCCGTTTTCTGGCTGCAGTTGCCCAGCCTGTATCGGACAAGCGGATGGTAGAGTGCTTAAGCACCATGGGAGAGGGCTGTTCTCTGCTTCTGCGGGTGCTTTTTACAGCAGAGGTGATGTGTATGCTGACCTTGATTATTTTAATGGCAAGCTTTGGAGGAGGGGCATGAAGGCGGAATTATATCAGTGGATGAAAAATCTGGCAGTGTTCTATATTTTTTTTACAGCGCTCCTTCACCTTGTGCCGGATAAGAAGTATGAAAAATATGTGCGGCTGTTTATGGGACTTCTGCTTATTTTTATGATGTGTACGCCTGTCTTTTCCCTTCTTGGAAAGGGGGAGGAACTGGCGAACAGTTTTCAGGTCCATTTTGAGGGAGAGGAGCAGCTTCTGGAGGAAAAGGAAGCGGAGGATCTTCAGATCCTTTATCTGAAAAAAGGGTATGAGCAGGAGCTTAAAGAAAAAATTGCGGCCGCTGCAGAAAATACAGGCATAAAGCTGATAGATACTGCCGTACATATAGAAGGAGAGCGTGTGTCTGCTGTGCTCTATGTACGGGAGGAGCCAAAGGCGGAACAGGAAAGGAGGATTTTAGATGATCTTCGGGAAACCTGGGGAATCGGGGAAGGAGAGCTTGCTCTCCGTATTTCGCTCTATGGGGAAAACGCAGTGGATCGTGCTTCTGCTTCTGGGACTCCTTCTGGCAGTGGCGGCGATGCCGGTGTCTCATGAAACAGAGAAAGAGACTCCGTCTATTCTTTCCGGGAGCAGCGAGAGTGAAGATACAGTCTTAAAAACAGAACTGGAGACAAAGCTGGAGTCCATTCTTTCCAAAACGGAAGGGGTGGGAGAGGTTCGTGTGATGCTGATGACAGGAAAAAAGAAAGATACACAGGGCTTTTCAGGTTCTGATGAAACAGAGGTGACAGGAGTCCTGATCACGGCACAGGGAGCGGAAAATCCTGTGACAGTACAAAATATTCAGCAGGCAGTCATGGCATTATTTCAGATAGACGCCCATAAAATAAAAATAATGAAAATGAAATGAGGAGAGTAAAAGTGAAAAAAATCATGAAAAAGAATCAGGTGATCATCACCTCGCTGGCGATTCTCATTGCAGTAGCGGGATATTTGAATTTTGCAGATGTGGATCTGGGATTCAAGGATCAGGAAGCCAGCACAGAGAGCAGCAGTATTCTGGAGGATGTGGATTATGACCTGACCGATGAAACAGCCCTTCTGGATGAGAACGGGGCGAATGGCTTGGATTTGGAATCCGAGGATACCAGCACTCCCGGTGAAGCCGTACTTACAGGTTCGAAAGGTTTTGCAGCCCAGGCAAGATTAAGCCGTGAACAGATCCGTTCCCAGAATAAAGCGGACCTGCAGGAAATTATCAACAACCAGGATATTGGCGATGAGCAGAAGCAGGAAGCCATCAGCACTATGGTAGGCATGACGGAGCTGACGGAAAAGGAGGCTGCGGCAGAGCTTCTTCTTGAGGCAAAGGGTTTTGAGAACGTTGTGGTGAATCTTACGGGAGAAACTGCGGATGTGGTAGTTCCGGATGTGTATCTGGAGGATGCCAAGAGGGCGCAGATCGAAGATATTGTAAAGAGAAAAACAGGAATCGCACCGGAGAGCATTGTGATCACGCCTTTAAGCCAGAATGAAGAGCTTTCGGAAGATGCAGGCTCAGAGGAAACATCCTCCGAAGATATCGCCTCGGAGGAGACTTCGGCGGATACAGGCCAGCTTTACGAGGATACCGGTTCTTATGAAGATACCGGCTCCTACGATGAGACGGAAACCTCTGCGGATATTTATGGCGGATATCCTGTGGACACAGAAGGAATTTATGACTGAAATTCCTTGACAGTCAAGCCATTCATATACTAAAATAAATAAGTTGTAGAATTGTCATAAAGTGGCATTGTTTCTATGACTTTATGATTCAGGGAAAGAAATGTATAGGAGGCCAAACGTGTCGAAGTATACGAAAGAAATAGAAAAAAGAAGAACTTTTGCCATCATATCCCACCCGGATGCAGGCAAAACTACTTTAACAGAAAAATTCCTGCTGTATGGCGGCGCTATCAATCTTGCCGGAAGCGTCAAGGGCAAGGCTACGGCGCGCCATGCAGTGTCAGACTGGATGGAGATCGAAAAAGAGAGAGGTATTTCCGTTACCTCTTCTGTACTGCAGTTCCATTATGACGGATACTGCATTAATATTCTGGATACCCCGGGCCATCAGGACTTCTCGGAGGACACTTACCGTACGCTGATGGCTGCGGATTCTGCGGTCATGGTGATCGACGGTTCCAAGGGTGTGGAGGCACAGACCAGAAAGCTGTTTAAGGTCTGCGTTATGCGCCACATCCCCATTTTTACATTTATCAATAAGCTGGATCGGGATGCAAATGATACCTTTGATCTTTTGGATGAAATCGAAAAAGAGCTGGGCATAGCCACCTGCCCTATTAACTGGCCCATCGGTTCCGGCAAAAAATTCCGTGGTGTCTATGACAGAAATACACGCAAGGTGCTGATCTTCTCCGATACCCAGAAGGGAACGAAGGAGGGAATCATTGAAGAAATCGGGATTGACGACCCGAAGCTTGATGAGGTGGTGGATCCGGAGCAGAAGGAACAGCTTCTGGAGGAAATCGAGCTTCTGGATGGGGCGAGCGCAGATTTTGACCAGGAGCAGGTAAGCAAGGGAAATCTTACGCCTGTATTCTTTGGATCTGCTTTGACAAACTTTGGTGTGGAAACATTTCTGGAGCATTTTCTGAAAATGACCACCTCACCTCTTCCCAGAAATTCCGATGCAGGAGAAATTGACCCCATGTCAGAGGATTTCTCCGCTTTTGTATTTAAAATTCAGGCAAATATGAATAAGGCTCACAGAGACAGAATCGCATTCATGCGGATCTGCTCCGGCAAATTTGATGCATCCGAGGAAGTTTATCATGTGCAGGGCGAGAAAAAAATGCGCCTTCTCCAGCCTCAGCAGATGATGGCAGAATCCCGTCACGTGGTGGAGGAAGCTTATGCGGGAGACATTATCGGCGTTTTTGACCCCGGAATCTTTTCCATTGGAGATACCATCTGCGCACCCGGAAAGAAATTTGCGTTTGAAGGGATCCCGACCTTTGCACCTGAGCACTTTGCAAGGGTACGCCAGCTGGATACCATGAAGCGGAAACAGTTTGTAAAGGGAATCAATCAGATTGCCCAGGAGGGTGCTATCCAGATCTTCCAGGAGTTTCATACAGGTATGGAAGAGATCATCGTGGGTGTTGTAGGCGTGCTGCAGTTCGATGTGCTGAAATACCGCCTGGAAAATGAATATAATGTGGAAATCCGTCTGGAAAACCTGCCTTACGAGCATATCCGCTGGATCGCCAATAAGGATGAAGTGGATGTTGCAAAAATCTCCGGAACTTCGGATATGAAGAAAGTTACGGACCTTAAGGGAAATCCGCTGCTGTTGTTTGTGAATCCGTGGAGCGTGGGCATGACGGAGGACCGTAATCCGAATCTAATATTGACAGAATTCAGTAAATAACCCTTTTCATTTTTTTTCGGATTTGATATAATATGGGAAAAGCAACGAGAGAATTGGAATTGCAGAACCCGCAGGAGGAGTTAGCATGGCTGAAAAAAGACAAACATATAAAATACAGGATGTAGGCGGAATCGGAGAAGTGCAGATCGCAGACGAAGTGGTAGCGATCATTGCTGCAATTGCTGCAACAGATGTGGACGGTGTTGCATCCATGGACGGCAATATCACCAACGAACTGGTTGGCAAGCTTGGTATGAAAAATCTTTCCAAGGGTGTGAAGGTAACCGTACTGGAAGGTGTTGTCACTGTGGATTTGAAGCTGAATATTGAGTTTGGCAAGAATATTCTGGAGACCAGCAAAAAGGTTCAGGAAAAAGTGAAGACTTCGATCGAGAATATGACAGGGCTTGAGGTGGCTGATGTCAATATTCACATTGCCAGCGTAGATATGGAGAACGAAAAAGGAAAGTAACCCTTTCCTTTTTTCTATATTTACCACAGAATATGGAAGTACTGCAAAGGCAGCTTCTATGACTTAGGAGGAACTATGAAAAGACGGGAACAGAGAGAGCATGTTTTTAAGCTGCTGTTTATGACACAGTTTAATTCTGAGGAAGAGATGGCAGAGCAGGTGACTCTTTATTTTGAAGGTCTTGAGGTACCGGATGAGGGTAGCAGGGAGAGTATCAGGGAACGCTATAAAAACGTCCTTGCTCATCTGGAAGAGATTGACGGAATTTTAAATGAATATAGCCGCGGCTGGAAGACAGAACGTATGAGCAGGGTGGATTTAAGCGCCCTTCGCCTGGCTGTTTACGAAATGAAATATGAAGAGGATGTACCGGTAGGCGTTGCCATCAATGAGGCAGTGGAGATCGCCAAATGCTTTGGAGGAGAGACTTCCGGTTCCTTTGTAAACGGTGTCCTTGGAAAGATCGCCAGCGGCCGCAAGGAGGATGGCGAAATCCATAAAACACCTGCAAGGCAGGAACACAGAGCAAAGATCATTCTTCGTTCCAAAGCAGATAAAGAGAAAAAAGCAGAATGAAAAATGTTTATTCAGTCGGACAAGTCAACCGATATGTAAAAAATATGTTTGTGCAGGATTTTTTTCTGCAGAAGATCTATGTAAAAGGAGAAGTGTCCAATTGCAAATACCATACAAGCGGACATGTCTATTTTTCCCTGAAAGATGAGACCGGCGTGCTTGGCTGTGTCATGTTTGCAGGGCACAGGAGAGGGCTTTCTTTCCGGATGAAGGACGGCGACAGGATCGTTGTGGGGGGCACGGTGGATGTCTACGAAAGGGACGGACGCTATCAGCTCTATGCAAAGGAAATCACCCTGGAGGGAGCCGGGGCACTTTATGAGCGTTTTCTTCAGCTGAAGCAGGAACTGGAGGAAATGGGGATGTTTGCAAAGGAATACAAACAGCCCATTCCCAGATTCATCAAGCGTCTTGGAGTGGTAACGGCGCCCACGGGAGCTGCAGTCCAGGATATCCGGAATATTTCCCTTCGCAGAAATCCCTATCTTCAGATCATTCTTTATCCTGCCCTGGTGCAGGGAGAAGGGGCGGCGGCTTCTGTGGCAAAGGGAATCCGGATGTTGGATAACCTTGGCGTGGATGTGATCATTGCAGGAAGAGGCGGCGGCTCCATCGAAGACTTATGGGCATTTAATGAGGAAGAGGTGGCCAGGGCAATCTTTGAATGCAGAACCCCTGTAATCTCGGCAGTAGGGCATGAGACGGACTTTACCATCGCAGATTTTGTGGCGGATCTTCGGGCTCCCACGCCGTCCGCTGCTGCGGAGCTGGCTGTGGATGATTACCGGAGTGTTGTGGAGACGGCAACTGCTTTTGAAGAGCGTTTCCGCCGCGCGATGGAGGGAAAGACGGATCTGATGCGCAGCCGCCTGGAACAGTATCAGATGAAGCTTAAGTATTTAAGCCCTGAGAGCAGGCTTCGTGATAACCGGCAGAGACTATCGGATCTGGAGGACCGGATCCGGGGCGGGATGGAGGAGCAGATGCAGAGCTTACGGCACAGTCTCTCTCTTTACCTGGAGCGGTTTTACGGCTTATCGCCCCTTCGGAAGCTGAATCAGGGATATTCTTATGTGGCTGATGATAAGGGCAGGACTGTGATAAGCGTCTGCCAGGTAAAGCAGGGCGACAGGCTGACCATTTCTGTAACAGACGGAAGCCTGGAGGCTGTTGTTGCGGACGTGAGAAAGGAAGAACGAGGACAATGACAGAAACACAAGAAACGAAAACAGAAGAGAAGACCCTGGAAGAGGCTTTTGGAAGGCTGGATGAACTGGCCGGGAAGCTGGAGGACAGAGAAACATCCCTGGAGGAGTCTTTTCGTTTTTATAAAGAAGGAATGGAACTTTTAAAGTACTGCAGTGCTAAGCTTGATACAGTAGAAAAGAAGATGCTGCAAATGGATGAGGATGGGACTTTACGTGAATTTTCAAGATGAACTGAAACAAAAAACAGAGCTAATAGAGAAGGTAATCCGCAAATATCTTCCAAAGGAAGAGGGATTTGCGAAAACCATGGCAGAGGCCATGAATTACAGTATGTGCAGCGGGGGGAAGCGTCTTCGCCCCCTTCTTTTGATGGAAACCTGCCGGATGTTCGGCGGGGATCAGGCTTTGGCAGAACCGTTTATGGCTGCGATAGAAATGATCCACACGCATTCACTGATTCATGATGACCTGCCATCCATCGATAATGACGATTACCGCAGAGGCCGTCTGACTACCCATAAGGTGTATGGGGAAGCCATGGGCGTCTTAAGCGGAGTTGCCCTGCTCAATTATGCTTATGAAACCATGATCAGTGCTTTTGATACTGCGAAAGAGCCTCTTCGCATAAGAAAAGCCCTTGGGATCATGGCAAAGAAAACCGGGCTTTACGGAATGCTTGGAGGCCAGAGCGTGGACGTAGAAAACGACGGCAAATCCATGGACAAAGAAATGCTGGATTATATTTACCGCCATAAGACCTCCGCTTTGATCGAAGCGCCTATGATGGCAGGGGCTGTTCTGGCAGGGGCAGACGAAGCCCAGACCGCGATCGTGGAAAAGGCAGCCGAGAACATCGGCCTGGCGTTCCAGATTGAGGATGATATTCTGGATGTCACGAGCACCAGCGAGGAACTGGGCAAACCTGTCCACAGTGACGAGAAGAATCATAAGGTTACGTATGTGACGCTTTTCGGAATTGAGGAAGCCAAAGCACAGGCAGCGGGCCTTTCTAAGGAGGCAGTATGTCTTCTGGAAAGCCTGAATCAAAAAAATGAATTTCTGATGGAACTGATTCGCTTCCTGGTCAGCCGGAGGAATTGAAAGAGGGGTACAAATGATTCTGGAAAAAATCAAAAAACCCAATGATATTCATAAAATCGCATTGTCGGATTTTCCGAAGCTTGCGCAGGAAATCCGGGAATTTTTAATTGCATCTGTAAGCAAAACAGGAGGGCATCTGGCGTCCAACCTGGGGGCAGTGGAGCTGACCCTTGCCCTTCATAATGTACTGGATCTTCCTGAGGATAAGATCATCTGGGATGTGGGGCATCAGGCATATACCCATAAGATCCTCACAGGACGGAAAGAAGGATTTGAAAGACTGCGCATGGAAGGCGGCATGAGCGGCTTTCCCAAGAGGAAGGAAAGCGCCTGTGACGCCTATGATGCAGGACACAGCTCCAATTCCATTTCTGCCGGGCTTGGATATGTAAGAGCCAGAGATTTGCTTGGACAAAAGCATCATGTGGTGTCCGTGATCGGTGACGGAGCCCTTACGGGAGGGATGGCCTATGAAGCTTTGAATAATGCTGCTGAACTGGAGACCAACTTTATCATTATCCTGAATGATAATAACATGTCCATTTCCAAGAATGTGGGAGGAATGTCCAGCTATCTCAATGCTTTGCGTACTTCAGAAGTGTATACAGGCTTTAAGCTAGGTGTAACGAAGAATCTGAAAAAGATTCCAAAAGTGGGGACAAAGATGGTGGATACTGTCCGGAAAACTAAGAGCAGCATCAAGCAGCTTTTTATCCCCGGAATGCTTTTTGAAAATATGGGACTTACTTATCTGGGACCGGTAGATGGCCACAATATGCGCCAGATGATGAAGCTTTTTAATGAAGCCAAGCGTGTGGAGGGAGCTGTGGTGGTACATGTGCTCACCGAAAAGGGAAAAGGATATATCCCCGCAAGCATTCACCCGGACAGATTTCACGGAACAGGTCCTTTCGATATCAAAACAGGCAGGGTCCTTGGGGAAAAGAGCGGGCCATCCTATACAGATGTTTTTTCCGAAACCATGGTAAGGCTTGGAGAAAAAGAAAAACGCCTTGTAGCCATTACGGCTGCCATGCCGGAAGGAACAGGGCTGAAAAATTTCGGGAAAAAGTTTCCGGAAAGGTTTTATGATGTAGGAATTGCGGAAGAGCATGCCGTTTCCTTTGCGGCAGGGCTTGCTCTTGGCGGAATGATACCGGTTGTTGCGGTATATTCTTCTTTCCTGCAAAGATCTGTAGACCAGATCCTGCATGATGTCTGCATGCAGAACCTGCATGTGATCTTTGCCATAGACAGGGCCGGACTGGTGGGAGCGGATGGAGAAACCCATCATGGATGCTTTGATCTGTCCTATCTCAGTATGATGCCAAATATGACGGTACTGGCGCCGAAAAACCAGTGGGAACTGGAAGCGATGCTCTCCTTTGCCATGGAGCATCCGGGACCCTGTGCGATCCGCTATCCGAAAGGGGCGGCATATCAGGGACTATCTGAGTTTAAGGCTCCCATCGTTTATGGAAAGAGCGAAGTGCTGGAGCGCGGACGGGAGATTGCCGTACTGGCTGCAGGCAGCATGGCAGAAATTTGCGGAAAGGCTGTGAAAACCCTGAAGCAGCGGGGATATTGCCCGACTTTTATTAATGCAAGATTTGTAAAGCCATTGGATACGGCTCTTCTGGATGAGCTGGCACGGGATCACCGTCTGTTCGTTACAGTGGAAGAAAATGTGAAGAACGGCGGTTTTGGAGAACATGTGGCTTCTTATCTGGAGGCGTGCCATCCTGATGTCCGGGCACTTCCGATTGCCATCTGGGACCGCTTTATAGAACATGGAAGCGTATCCTTTTTAAGGGCAAAAATCGGCCTTACTGCGGAGGACATTGTAAAGGCCATTGAAGAATACGAGGATTGATATGAAGAAACGACTGGATCTTTTGATGGTGGAGCGTGCCCTTGCACCCTCCCGAGAAAAGGCAAAAGCATATATTATGTCCGGAGATGTGTATGTGGACGGACAGAAGGAAGATAAGGCAGGAACCATGTTTCCTGAAACAGTAAAGATCGAGGTAAGGGGAAATACCCTTCCTTACGTGAGCCGCGGAGGCTTAAAACTGGAAAAAGCCATGAAGCATTTCGGTGTTTCCTTAAGCGGAAAGGTCTGTATGGATGTAGGGGCGTCCACCGGCGGTTTTACGGACTGCATGCTTCAGAATGGTGCAGAAAAGGTGTATTCCATTGACGTGGGATACGGACAGCTTGACTGGAAGCTTCGGAATGACCCCAGGGTAATATGCATGGAAAAGACCAATATCCGCTATGTGGTTCCTGAGGATATCGAGGAGCCTGCGGCTTTTTCTTCCATTGATGTATCGTTCATTTCCCTTACCAAAGTGCTTCTTCCTGTGAGAAATCTTCTGACACAGGATGGGGAAATCGTCTGTCTTATTAAGCCTCAGTTTGAAGCCGGAAGGGAAAAGGTTGGAAAAAAAGGCGTGGTTCGTGAACCTGCCGTACATCTGGAGGTCATTGAAAAGGTTCTGGATTATGCAGCACAGATTGCGCTGGAGCCTCACCATCTGTCCTTTTCGCCGATCAAAGGGCCGGAAGGCAATATTGAATACCTTCTGCATCTGATCAAAAGGCCGGAAGGGACACAGACTGCTTCCTGCCTTGCGGTACAGGCCAAAGACATTGTAGCAGAGGCACACAGCCAGTTGGATTGAGGAAATACAGGATATGGATAAGTTTTATATTATAACCAACAGTCTAAAGGATGAAGGACTTACACTTACGGACAGCATAGAACATTATCTTACAAAGCATCATAAGCAGTGCAGTGTGCAGCAGGCGGGAAGGCAGCTTTCCGGTCCTTATCACTATACCAACCCGGAACTGATTCCTGAGGGAACGGACTGCATTATTGTTCTGGGAGGCGACGGAACCCTCCTTCAGGCGGCCAGAGATGTGGTACATAGAGGGATTCCCCTTCTTGGCATCAACCTGGGAAACCTGGGATTTTTGGCGGAGGTGGACAGACAGTCCGTTTATCCGGCTCTTGACCAGCTGATGATGGATGATTATGAGGTGGAAGAGCGGATGATGCTTCGGGGATCCGTTTATCGCGGCGGGGAGCTGCAGGGGATGGATATGGCTTTAAATGATATTGTAATCTGCAGAGAAGGCCCCCTTCGCGTGGTCCGTTTTAAAAATTATGTAAATGATGAATATCTGAATTCCTATAATGCAGATGGAATTATTGTTTCTACCCCGACAGGCTCTACCGGATACAGCCTGTCCTGCGGAGGCCCTATTGTGTCACCCAGTGCGTCCATGACAATCATGACTCCCATTGCGCCTCATACCATGAATACCAGGAGCATTATCTTTCCGGCAGAGGATGTGATTACCGTGGAACTGGGGGAAGGCAGGAGACAGGATCAGGAACAGGGGCTTGCATCCTTTGACGGAGATACGGTGATCCCTATGGTAACAGGGGATCGGATCGTAATTCAAAAGGCAGAGGTAAGCACCAGGATCGTGAAGCTGAATCATTTAAGCTTTGTGGAAGTGCTGAGACAGAAGATGAGGAATAATTAATGCAGTATTCGGCAAAGCAGCAGATAGATCCGGTCGGAGAGCATAGCAGGAGGTTGTGATGTGAAAGTAGCAAGACATGAGAAAATAATCGAACTGATTCATCAGTATGAGATCGATACACAGGAGGAACTGGCATCAAAACTCAATGAAGCCGGGTTTAAAGTGACCCAGGCCACCGTTTCCAGGGACATTCGGGCATTGAAAATGACAAAGGTGGCCGGAAAGGACGGCAAATCCCATTATGCTATTTTGGAGGAGCCAAGCCTTGGGGATAAATATACAAGAGTGTTTCATGATGCCCTGACGTCCATTGATGCAGGGCAGAATATCGTGGTGGTGAAGACGGTACCGGGGATGGCCATGGGTGTGGCCGCGGCACTGGATGCCATGAAGTGGCCGGAAATCCTGGGAAGTATTGCCGGAGACGATACATTGATGTGTGCAGCCAGAACCCCGGAGCAGGCACAGATTGTGAAGGAAAAATTAAAGAGTATCTTAAAGAAATAACAGATGCAGGCAGGAGGTTATGATGTTAGTACATCTGCATGTAAAAAACCTTGCACTTATAGAAGAAATTGAAGTGGAATTCGGACCTGGATTAAATATCCTGACCGGCGAGACCGGCGCAGGAAAATCAATACTTCTTGGCTCAATGCAGCTGATCCTGGGAAGTAAGATCTCCAAAAGCATGATTCGTGAAAACGCAGATCATGCTCTTGTGGAACTGCTTTTTCAGGTAGAGAATCCAAGGGCGGAGGAGGCGCTCCGCGCGCTTGATATCTTCCCGGAGGATGGACAGGTCCTTTTATCACGGAAAATCATGGACGGAAGAAGCATCAGCAAAATAAACGGGGAAACCTGCACGGTATCGCAGATGAAAGCGGCAGCGTCCTGTCTTTTGGATATACACGGCCAGCATGAGCACCAGTCATTGCTTTATCCGGAAAAACAGCTGGAAATTCTGGACGCCTACGGAAAAGAGCGGATCTGGCCGAAAAAGGAAAAAGTGAAAGCTGCTTATCAGGAATACAGAAAGTGTCAGAAAGCTCTTAAGGAGCTGGATATGGATGAGGAGCAGAGAAACCGGGAAAAAGCGTTTCTGGAGTTTGAAATTCAGGAGATTGAAAACGCCCATCTGACAGCCGGAGAGGATGAAGAACTGGAAAAACTGTACCGGAAGCTCAGCAATGGAAAGAAAATCGTGGAGGCTTTGCAGTCAGTCCACGGGATGACCGGATATGACGAAGAAGGCGGTGCCGGGGAGATGATCGGCAGTGCCCTTCGGGAACTGGGACGAGTAGCGGAATATGATGTGGAACTGGAAGGGATGGAGTCTTCTCTTCAGGAGATTGACGCTCTTATGAATGATTTTAACAGAGAGATTTCCTCCTATCTGGATGACCTCACCTTTGATGATGAAACCTTCTTTGAGACAGAGCAGAGGCTGGATCTTATCAATAACCTGAAAGCGAAATACGGCCAGAGGATTGAAGGGATTTTGGCATATCAGCAGAAGCAGCAGGAAAAACTGGAAAACCTTGTCAGATTTGAGGAACGTTTCCAGGAAGCAGCTGACCAGGTAAAAAAATCAGAAAAAATTCTGGAAAAAGCTTCGCATGATTTATGTCTCATCAGGAAAGAATATAGTAAACAGCTTGCAGAAAATGTGATTGAAGGATTGAAAGACCTGAATTTTCTGGATGTGAATTTTGACATTCAGTTTCACCGGAAAGCTTCTTATACAGACCATGGATTTGATGAGGTGGAATATGTGATTTCCACAAATCCGGGCGAGACATTGAAGTCGTTGGGAAAGATCGTTTCCGGAGGTGAGCTGTCCCGAATCATGCTGGCGCTTAAAGCAATCCTGGCAGACAGAGATGAGATCGAGACGCTGATCTTTGACGAGATCGACACCGGAATCAGCGGCAGAACAGCCCAGAAGGTTTCCGAAAAAATGGCAGTCATCGGAAGGCACCATCAGGTTCTGTGTATCACCCATCTGCCCCAGATCGCTGCTATGGCAGACACGCACTTTGAGATTGAAAAGCATTTAAAGGAAGGAGAAACCATTACGGAGATCCATCCGCTGACCGGTGATCACTGTCTTCGGGAACTGGCCAGACTTCTTGGCGGTGCAGAGATCACACAGGCAGTTTTAGAGAATGCAAGAGAAATGAAAGAATTGGCACAGGTACATAAAAATACAAGACTGAAATAAATTATTTTCCCGCATACTAAGAGAGGATATCCGAGAGGACGTTCCTCTCTTATATTTTTTTATGTTTTATATCACGTAGGAAAAGGATGTGGCAAAATGGAAAGAAAAAGGAAGTACCGCTGTTTTCTTCTGTGGTGCCTGGGACTGGATCTGCTTGCGATGGGATGGATTGGATACCGCTATATGGACAGGAAAATTCCGGATGAAATCCATGTGGAAAAAGGATTGGAAAAGAGCGTGCAGGAAATGCTTGCACAGCCCTTTCTCACCTTTGAAGACGCGGTAACCGTATCCGGGGAAGGAAGCTATCTTCTTCCCTGCAGGCTCCTGGGGTTTGTGCCTTTTAAAAATGTAAAGGTCATGCCTGCGGACAGTACCAATGTATATGTCAGCGGAAGCACGGTAGGGCTTTATATGGAGACACAGGGCGTTCTCATTATTGACACGGGCGAGATCACATCAGAAAACGGAACTGCCCAGGAGCCTGCAAAAAACATTGTGAAACCGGGAGATTACATTGTTGCCTTTAATGAGCAGAAGATTTCCAGCAAAAAGGAATTAATGGATGATCTTTCCCTTCTGGACGGCGGCAAAGTAACCCTGGATGTAAAGAGAAACGGCGAGACGATTCCCGTGTCCTTAACGCCTGTGAAGGATGCGGATGGAAAGTATAAGCTGGGGTTATGGGTGCGGGATGATACCCAGGGAATCGGCACCCTGACCTTCGTGGATTCCACGGGGAATTACGGTGCCCTGGGGCATGGAATCAGTGATGTGGATACCGGAGAGCTTTTGCAGATTCAGGACGGCAATCTCTATCAGGCGGAGATCCTTGGGATTCAGAAAGGCTCCAAGGGAAGCCCGGGTGAACTTTCCGGCCTGATCCGCTATGAGTCGGGAAGAGTGATCGGAAGCATCAGCCAAAACAGCAAGAATGGAATTTACGGAAAATTTACCGGAACCTCCGATTCCGGAATATCATTGAAAAAAATACCGGTAGCCTATAAACAGGAACTGGAAATCGGTCCTGCATCCATTCTCTGCTGTGTGGAAGGCGAGGTCCGGGAATACCAGGCAGAAATTACCCAGATCGACATGAACCATGAAGACAGCAATAAAAGCTTTGTGATTCATGTAACAGACCCCAGGCTTCTGGAGATTACCGGTGGAATTATCCAGGGAATGTCTGGAAGTCCTGTGGTACAAAATGGAAAGTTTGTGGGAGCCGTCACCCATGTCTTTGTCCAGGATTCCACAAGCGGGTATGGGATTTTTGCGGAGACAATGTTGGGGCAGTAGCATAATTCATAGTGATAAGACAACACAGAAAAGGAGCAGAAAGCCGCTTAGCGAAAGGAGCGCTTCACAAAAGCCAAACAAGGGGATTTTGCGCCCTGAAATAAGGGTTATAAAAAGGAAGGGACAGCCCAGTGGAGAATTCAGGTCTAAAAAAGCCCGAATCCTCTGGGATTGCCCCTTCCCTGTATGTCAGGGGCTAAAAATCGGTATTAACCGACAGCACCCTTTTCTCTATGGCGGCGTAAATACTCTTGCAACAGGAGGAGGTTTTATGGTAAGTTAAAGATAATAGGGTTCTTATACCTTATTTGAAGGCAGTTGGATTGGACAGGGAAGGAATGGGAGGATAGATGGCGAGAGTGAATCTGCCGTATGGCATTGATAATTTTGAAAAGGTGCGGGAGAGTGACTGCTACTACATTGATAAGACGGGGTTCATCAAGGAACTGCTGAGCGAAACGTTTGATGTAAACCTCATTACCAGACCGCGCCGTTTTGGAAAAACGCTCACAATGAGTATGCTTGCGGAGTTCTTTGATATCGGCAAGGATAGCAGGAAACTTTTCGAAGGGCTTGAAATTGCGAAAGATACAGAGTTTTGTTCGGAATGGATGAATCAGTGGCCGGTGCTGTTCCTGACGCTGAAGGATGTGGATGGGGACAGCTTTGAGGATGCGTATGGTATGTTGGAACAGACTGTATCCAAACTGTGCATTGAGCATGACTATCTTGCTGATAGCAAAGAGATTGTTCAGGCTGATAAGGAGACTTTTTTACGACTGGAATTTAAGAAAGGCAGCCGCACAGACGTAAGATCTGCATTAGACACATTGCTCCGCATGATGAAGGCGCACTATGGAAAAAAAGTAATCCTGCTTGTCGATGAATATGATGTCCCACTTGCGAAAGCCAGCGATAATGGATACTACAAGGAAATGCTGAACATCATTAAAATGTTTCTTGGCATGGTATGGAAATCTAATCCGAACTTAAAATTCGCTGTGGTGACCGGATGCCTCAGGATTGCAGAGGAGAGCATTTTCACAGGAGCGAACAATTTTATTTCCAATTCGATTTCCAATAAAAAGTACCAGGATTGCTTTGGGTTTAGTGAGGCTGAAGTGACCACATTGCTGGATGCTGCTGAATTGCAGGATTCTTTGCCTGAAATGAAGAAATGGTATGACGGGTATCTTTTCGGTTGCAAAGAAATATATTGTCCGTGGGATGTGATTAATCATGTCAGGGCTTTAATGACCGATGGAACCGCAAAGCCCGGAAATTACTGGATCGACACGAGTCACAACAATATCATCCTGCGTTTTATTGATCATCCGCAGATCAATGTCAACGACAAGTTTGAGATCCTGCTCGCCGGCGGCGTGATCCAGGAGTCAGTTCGCGAGGATCTGACCTATGACATCGCACATTCTACGGAGGATAACCTGTGGAGCATCCTGTATCTGACAGGATATCTGACACAGGTTCCGCCGGAAAAGCTTCCGGAGGGAATGCACCCGAAGGATGGAAAAGTGGCGCTTCGTATTCCGAATGAGGAAGTGAAGTCGGTGTTTGGCAGTACGGTGAAAAAATGGTTCGAGGAAAAGATTGCGGCACAGAACCGCACTGCCTTGTTCGAAGCATGGTGGGACGGCGATGCAGAAAAGCTGACACAGGAGATCACGGATATCCTGTTTGACACAATCAGTTATTTTGACTACAAAGAGGATTACTACCATGCGATGGTCACAGGCATGTTCCTGGGCGCGGGATATGCGGTGAAGTCAAATTCAGAAGCCGGAACCGGTCGGGCGGACGTTATTATAAAAGAACAGCGGCGCAGGCGTGCGCTTGTGATCGAGGTGAAATGGTCTGGAAAGAAAGAAAATGGGAACAGCCTGGAAAAAGAATGCATGGATGCTCTGCAGCAGATTGAGAAGGAACAGTATAAGAAAAACCTTGAGCTTGAAGGCTATAAGACCGTGCTGTGTTATGGCGCGGCGTTCCGGGGGAAGACTTGCCTGATAAAGCTGGCAGAATGTTACAATGAAACAGACCCTGTGTAAGCAGTTATGAACTGCTTACAGAAAGGTCTGTTTTCTCATAAGCGGAAAAATGAAATTAACATTTTGTCAGTTTTATTAAGAATACTTCCGCATTTTTAAGATAGCATTGACGGAAAAAATAATCTCTGTTAGGATGAATTTGAGGTGGTAGATTCTAAGGAGAGGGGAAAAGCGATGCTTAAGATTGTTGCGGTGGATGATGAATTCCTTGTGCTTGAGGGGATGAAATTATTGATAGATGAAATAAATGTGGAAAGTCAACTGTTGGGTTATGCAGAAAACGGGTATAGAGCCTGGGAGGTAATCGAAGAGGGAAAGCCGGATGTTCTGATTACGGATATCAAAATGCCGGGTATCAACGGCCTGGAATTGATCAGGCGCTGCCGGGAAAAATACCCGGATATGCTTTTTATCGTCCTGAGCGGATATCAGGAATTTGCTTATGCCCAGCAGGCCATAGATATGGGAGTGATTGGCTATATTGACAAGCCCATCACGCATCAGAAGCTGGAATCCGCCCTTCGAAAAGCAGAAGATCTCTGGTGCAAAAAAATACTGAAACAGATGCAGAATCCCGCCCTTCTGCAGCACTTTGATGAACTTGTCCGTGAAATCTACGATGGAAATTATGAGAAACTGGAGCAGATTTATCAGTCAATCAAAGGAATCATGCATCAGGAGAAAATGGCGCTGGATGAGTATAAGCATTATATGTTTATGATGATTACAGGTATGGTGGGAAGCTATTATGATATGACTGCAAAAGGAATCGGAAATTATGACAAACACTTCCCATCTTACAGGAACCTGTTTCTTCTGACTACCTATGAAGAGGTGGATCACTATGCAGATACCCTGGTAGAAAGCATTATAGAAAAAATCAGAATAGAAAAAGCAGGTGTTGTCCATGGCTCTATTAAGAACGTGATCCAGTATATCCAGGAGCATTACAGCGAGGATTTAAGCCTGAACAGCCTGGCGGAAACCGTGGAGATGAATCCTGTATATTTAAGTTCCCTCTTTAAACAGGAAACAGGTACAAGCTACGTGAAATACCTGACCAATATACGGCTTCAGAAAGCCATGGAATTTCTGCAGCAGGGCTATCGTGTGGCAGAGGTGAGCGAAATGGTGGGATATCCCAATTACCGCTATTTCTGCGATCTGTTTAAAAAAAATGTAGGCGTTACGCCAAATGAATATAAAGGAACGATCCGAAAAAATCATGCTCAGCCCGATATCCCATAATGGATGGATGATCAGAGCGGTACCTATGGGATGGGGTGAATGAAATATGAAAAAAAGAATGAAGATCCGCTGGCAGATGGCCATCGCAATTACCATTGTTTCCTTTCTGGCAGTTACTATTTCTGTATATACTGTATACCACATATCAAAAAATACGCTGCAGGAGCATTACATAAAAATGGCAGAAGACAAACTGTCAGCTTTCAGCCTGCTGGTAGACAAGCAGCTTGAGAACCAGGTCTCTGTGATTCGAAAATACATGCTGGACGAAAGGCTCATTAATGAGATCAGCGAGGAGCCAAAGGCAGACAATGGCTACTATTTTGATTCGAGCATCCGTATGCGAATTACCAGCCATGTTTCAGAGATGTTCAATCAGATGAAACACCCGGAAGGAATTTTCCTGTTTGATGATTTTGACAGATACTATATGTATCTTAGAAGCGGTAAAAATACCTCCCCTTATCTGGATTATTATAAAACGGGACTGGATAAGAATGTGGAGTGGTATCGCCGCGTACAGGAGAGCAAGGGAAAGGAAATTTTCTGGAATGAAGATGTGCTGAATCCGAAAAATACCCAGTGTTTTTCCATTATAAAAAAACTGAACGATACTTCCGAATATAAACCTCATGGGGTGATGATCGTAACCGTAGAGAAAAAATTCCTGGAAACCCTGTACAGTGAATTAAATACCGGAAATATTGTAATGCTGCTGGATGCAGAAGAAAATCTTATCATACAGATTGGAAAGCAGAGCGCCGACGAGGTAGAAACCTTCTTTGAATCCTACAAGAACCGGGAACTTGGGAAAGACCAAAGCTCCTATCTGTATCTGGAACGGGAAGATAAGATGACCGGCTGGAAATTTATTACGGGAATCCGGAAAAATGAACTGTATGAAGAGGGAAAATACCTTCGATCCTATATAATCATCCTTCTGACCATTATGATCATGGCAGTCATTATTGTTTCTGTGCTGGTGGTCAGCAGTATCAGCAAATCGCTGGAAAAGCTTAAGGGAGCAGTGGAGGAGATTAACTCAGGAAAACGCCAGATCGAGACAGAATTTGACTCTGATGAAATTGGAGAAATCGGGAATACCATTAAGCGTGTGATCAATAATAATCTGTTTCTGGAAAAGAAGATCGTAGATATTGAACTCAGCAGGAAGAAGGCACAATATCTTCTTCTTCAGGCCCAGATCAATCCTCATTATCTTTACAATACCCTGGACTCCATCTATATTCTGGCATTGAAATACAAGGTGGATGATATTGGCCGGATGGTACTGGCCCTTTCGGAGATGTTCCGGGCATCTTTAAATGACGGAAAGGGATATGTCCATATTTCAGAGGAACTGGCTTATATTGAGAACTATATGACCATTATGAATTACCGTTTTAATTACCGGTTTGGAATTGTTTATGATGTGGATGATGAAATCCTGGATCAGTATATGCCAAAGCTTGTTCTGCAGCCCTTTGTGGAAAATGCCATCATACATGGCCTGGAGCCCAAAACCGGGACAGGCACGGTGATCATTTCCGGATGCCAGACAGGGGAAGAACTGGAATTCCGGATTTATGATGACGGCGTGGGATTTGATGCAAAAGAAAAGATGATGTCAGGCTATGGAATCCGGAATGTTGCGGAACGGATTCAGCTGATCTTTGGAGAGGAATACGGCGTGTCTGTGGAAAGCACCATTGGGGAAGGCACCACCATTATACTGCGGATTCCCGTAAAAGATCTGGAGTTTTACCAGAAGAATGAAACATAATCGCAACATCTTGATTTTTATGACAAATTATGAATTTTCAGTCACTTTAAATTTTTTCCTCAAAGAGTTATAATATTTATATCAAATAAAGGAACTTAACAAAAGACTCAAGGAGGAAAAAAGATGAAGAGAAAAGTATTATCTGTGGGTATCGTGTTAGCAATGACTGCATCCATGATGGCTGGAAGCGCCACCCTTGTTATGGCAGAGGACGGAGGCTCCAGGATGATCAAAATTCTTTCCATGTGGCCGGAAGATGATGCAGATACAACAGCAAACGGCAGCGTTATCACTGCAATGTGCCAGAAATACAAAGAGGAAGTAGATCCGGATTTTACATGGGAATATGAATATGTGGATTCCGACAACCTGAAAACAAAAGTACAGACTCTGGCAGCATCCGATGACCTTCCGGATATCTTTGCCTATGATGCAGGTACTCCGCTGGTGGATTTAATTGAAGCCGACATTCCTCTGGATGTCACCCAGGCACTGACCGATGCAGGGGTTTACGAAAAACTTGATAAAGGTGCAACAGCTTATCTGGCAGCGCTTACCGGAACAGACGATATTTATGACCTTCCTCTGGGACTGAATATTGAGGGATTCTGGTACAACAAGGCTTTGTTTGAGCAGGCAGGCATTACGGAAGCCCCGGCAACCTGGGACGAAATGATGGCAGATGCAGACAAGCTTCTGGAAGCAGGCATTCAGCCTTTCGCGACAGGCGGCGCTGACAAATGGCCTGTAACAAGACTTCTCCATGCTTATGCAATCCGTCTTATGGGCAAGGATTGTATGCAGGAAGCAGCAGACGGAACACTTGCTTATAACAGTGAAGGTTTCCTCTCCGCAGCACAGATGATCCAGGACATGAATACAAAAGGCTACTTTGGCATAGGAGCCACAACCGTTGACCAGAATACAGCAGCAGATATGGTAATGTCCGGTGAAGCAGCAATGCTTTACAATGGAAGCTGGTATACCTCTTCCTTAAGTGCAGATACCAACCCTGCCGGAGAAGATGGTATTGGTTTCTTCAATATTCCTACAGTAGAAGGGGGAAAAGGAACCGCAACGGAATATGCAATGAACTGCGGAACCGTCCTGGTACTGAATAAGAGCACTTATGATGATACAATGGCAGGATTTTTGAGCTATTTTGTATCCAATGTGGGCGATTATTCCATGAACGAGTTCGGCTCCTTAAAGGGCTATGTTGTAGAAAATTATCCGGAAGATGTAAGCAACTATACGAAGCTGGTTGCTGATGAGATGAACAAGGTTACAGGAACTGCCAACTGGTTTGAGGCACTGATGAATTCAGAACTCTCCACACTGGTACAGGAAAATGTACAGTCTCTTCTGAACGGAGATATGAGTGCACAGGAATACTGTGACGCAATGGCAGAATGTTACGAAGCAACAAAATAAACAAAGAGATGGATAGGGCAGGCAGATATTCTGTCTGCCCTTTTTCACAATATCGGAAAGAAAGAGGCGATGAAGATTGAAGAAGGTTTTGGGGAATAAAAAGGCAATTGCATTTTATATGATACCGGGACTGGTTCTCTATACATGTTTTTTGATCGTGCCTGTCGTATGGTCCTTTTATTATACCATGTACGATGGTTCTCCGGGAATTAAGTGGAATTTCTGCGGCCTGGATAATTATCTGAGGCTTTTTTCAGACAAACAGTTTTTCCAGGCACTGACAGTAAATATTAAATACATCATCATTGTCATGGCAGGGCAGCTGCTCCTTGGCCTTGCCATGGCGCTGATGTTCCGGTTCTGGCTTAAGAAATTTAAATCTCTTGTGCGGACTATCGTGTTTTTCCCGGTAGTACTTCCGGTAGTGGCAGTGGCACAGCTGTTTACGAAAATCTATGAGGTACAGCCCCATTATGGGCTCTTAAACAGCATCCTGGCAAATATTGGCCTGGAACATCTGGTACAGCCATGGATCGGTTCTGCCAAAACAGCCCTTGGTTCTTTATGTGCCATGGATATCTGGACCTCCATCGGCTTTTATGCGATCATTCTTTTCGGTGCACTTTTGGATATTTCGGATGACATCATTGATGCGGCAAGAATTGACGGGGCCAGATCTTTCGGGCTTCTGCGCCATATCCTTCTCCCTCTGATGCGGCCGGTTATGGTGGTCTGCCTGGTATTCAGCTTTACCGGAACAGTGAAGATGTTTGACTCTGCCCTGGCTCTTACCGGAGGCGGCCCCAGCGGTGCAACGAAGTCCTTATCGCTTTATATGTATAATGTTGCATTTACATACACAAAGGTAGGGTATGCAAGTGTCATTGCCATTGTGGTATTCCTGCTCTGCGTGGTTGGTTCTTTCTTTATTAAGAAGCTGGACAAAGATGTTACGGAGGAAAATGGCAGATGAAAGACGGGTTAAAGACAAAGAAAAAAGTGAAAAATGTGCTGGTGACCCTGGCAATTCTGGTCATTGTGCTGATTGATATTTATCCTCTTTTCTGGATGCTCACGGCATCTTTAAAGGAGCCTTCGGAATTTGTAACAAAGCCTGCCTATGCTTTAAATGCAGGATTCTTTTTCCAGAATTATGTGGACGCCTGGACGAAAGGAAGCATGGCGCTGTTTTTCCGCAACAGTTTGATCAATACGGTGGTTTCGGTATTTTTTATTACCTTATTTTCCGTTACCATGTCCTTTGCACTGGTAAAAATGGACTGGAAATGGAAGAAAGTGGTCAATCAGTATGTGGCATTTGGAATCATGGTTCCTTTTACCACGGCACTGATTCCGCTGTTTCAGATCTTCAGCAAAATGCACCTAATCAATACGCGGGCCTGCCTGATCCTGATCTATATTGCAACCTCTGTCTCCTTTTCCGTTTTTCTGATCAGCGGTTATATGCGTTCCCTGTCGGATGAGATTCTGGAGGCTGCCGTGATCGATGGCTGCGGAATCCACGGGCTGATGTTCCGCATTGTGCTTCCGCTGATTCAGAATGCCATTATTACCAATGTGGTAATCCAGTTCTTCTTTAAATGGAATGATCTGCTGGCTGCCATGACCTTTGTGAGCAAAAAGGAATTAAAGACAGTACAGACAGGTTTATTGTATTTTACAGATGAATTCGGAACAAAGAACTGGGGGGCTATTTTTGCTTCCGTCTCCATTTGTGTTATCCCCATGCTGATCATGTATCTGTTCTTGAATAAACGTGTTATTGAGGGGATGACGGCAGGTTCTACGAAGGGATGATACTGCGGGAATAAAAAAGTTTATAGAAAAGAAAGGAAATAGGGTATGGACTACAACAAATATGAAAAGCTTGTGCGGGAATTCGTCTGCAGTCATGTGAAAGGCTTATTGAAAAAGCCCCATTCATTTATTCATTTTCCATTCATTGATCCTGGCTCTGTTTATGACGGAAACGTATGGGACTGGGATACTTACTGGTCTGTGTTTGGATTGTTGGGAATGATGGAGGATTTCCCGGAAGAACTTCGGGAGGAAATCCTGACCTGCGCAAAGGGAAATGTGCGGAATTTTATGGATCATCAGCTGGAAGATGGTTATATTCCCATGATGATCGAGGTGGCGGACTGGCCGGAGCCGTATTTGAACATGAAGCATAAAGAAGGAATCCTGATGAATATGCATAAGCCTTTCCTTTGCAGACAGATCTGTCTGATTAGCGACTATCTGGGGGATTACACCTGGGCGGAGCCGTATATGGGACAGCTGAAAAAGTATATGGAATACTACAGAAAGACTTATTTTTATGAAAATGCAGGGCTTTATGTATGGTGCGATGATATTATGATCGGGATGGACAATGACCCTGCATCCTTTGGAAGGCCGAAGTTTTCCACTGCCAATATTTTTTTGAACAGCTTTATGGTACTGGAATTGGAGGCAATGGAAAAAATCTGCAGAATTCTGGGAGAGGACGGCAGTACTTATGGGATGTACAGAACAGAATTGATTGAAGCGATTCAGAGAGAGTGCTGGGATGGGCGTGACCAGTTCTTCTATTCTGTGGATGTGGATATCAAAACCAGAAAGTTTGACTGGTTTCACCAGGGTCTGGGGGTATTCTGGAAAACCCTTCCTATAAAAATCCGGGTATGGTCCGGTTTTATCCCCATGTTTGCCGGCTTTGCCACGAAAGAACAGGCTAAGGCACTGGCAGCCCATTACCTGGACTGGAAGACCTTTTATTCGGAGTACGGCATTGTGACCCTTGCAAAGGATGAAAAGATGTTTAATCTGGAAGTGACCAACAATCCCTCCAACTGGCTTGGGGCTATCTGGCTGGTTGCCAATTATGTGGTATTTAAAGGCTTCCTGGATTATGGTTTTACAGAGGAAGCAAAGCTTCTTTGCCAGAATTCCCTGAAGCTTCTGGGAGAAGACCTGATAGAGACAGGCAGCCTCCACGAATATTATGACCCGTTTACCGGAAAAGCCATTATGAACGGCGGTTTTATCAACTGGAATATTCTTGTGCTGAATATGGTGGGAGATTTGAAAGAAAAGGGGATTTCGCTGGAATGATTTTTGGGGTACAGAAAATGTGCTGTACTGAATGTCAGAAGCAAGCAGCAGCCGCGGTTTTATATGCCGCGGCTGCTGCTTTTATGATGAGGCCTGCCCTGACGGCAGGGTGCTGCTATTTAGATACTTGTAAAATTCTGTCGTGTTGGATATAGGTGACAAAAGTAAAATACTGTTCTTTTTTCAGACAGGAGAAAACGGCGCTTCTGTCATGCCTAAAACAGGCGCAGTTTAGGGGCGATTTTGCTTTTTGAAGAAAAAAGTCGATGGCAGATTTTGTGGGATTATTATAAATAATACCCTAAATATTGTGATTTTCGAGGGGAATCGTTGCCTTTTTTGTTGAAAGAAAGGACGTTGTGCTGTCGAATCCGGACGAACGAAAATGCCGTGTTTCAGCCACTTTCGGCTTGATTTCAACATCAGCATTCTACTATAATGTCATTGATGTGCAAGAGAAACAGGAAAAAAGATCAGCAAGTTAGGAGGAGACTGGCCTCATGGAGAAATTAAATGTGGCAATTGCAGATGATAATGAAAAAATGGTAGAAGTACTTGGTCGAATGATCGAAGAGGATAAAGACCTGGAATTGGTCGGAAAAGCACACAACGGAGAAGAAATATGCAGCATCATAAAAGAAAAGGAACCGGATGTGGTGGTATTGGATATTATCATGCCAAAGGTTGACGGACTTTCTGTTATGGAGCGTTTTAATCACGACGGCACCTGCAAAAAAACGCCCGCATTTATTGTCGTGTCGGCTGTAGGGCAGGAGAGGATCACAGAGGACGCCTTCAGCCTGGGAGCAGATTATTATATGCTGAAACCTTTTGATAATCAGATGCTTTTGAACAGGATCAAACATATCCGCAGGGTGGGGGAAAAACGCACGCGAGAGATCAGCCGCCAGAATGCAGTAAGGGAAAACCCGGATACATATGCAAAGAAGAATCTGGAGGCAGATGTGACCAATATTATCCACGAGATCGGTGTGCCTGCGCACATCAAAGGCTACCAGTATCTCCGTGACGCAATCATTCTTTCCGTAAATGATATGGAAATGCTCAACTCCATTACCAAGATCCTGTACCCGACGATTGCAAAAAAACATCAGACAACCCCAAGCCGTGTGGAGCGTGCCATCCGCCACGCCATAGAGGTGGCCTGGAGCAGAGGAAAAATGGACACGATTGACGAGCTGTTCGGGTATACCGTAAGTACAGGAAAAGGAAAACCTACCAATTCAGAGTTTATTGCATTAATTGCGGACAAGATACGTCTGGAATATAAAAATCACTCTTTCCAATAGAGTATTTTTGCGCTATAATAAAACTATGAAAAAACATATCGCTGGATCATGGATCAGCCCTATGGAAATGTAAAAGAAGGTAGCCACCAAGGAGGGGAATTACGGATGAAGAAAATTTTATATGCAACATCTGAAGCAGTACCGTTTATTAAAACAGGAGGTCTTGCAGACGTAGCAGGCGCTTTGCCTAAATGTTTTGACAAACGTTACTTTGATATCCGCGTCATCCTGCCGAAATATGCATGCATGAAGCAGGAGTGGAAAGATAAAATGGAATATGTCACCCATTTCTATATGGATCTGGGATTTAAGAACTGCTATGTAGGGATCCTTCAGATGGAATACGATGGCGTGAAATTCTATTTTATTGATAATGAATACTATTTTAGCGGTCCGAAGCCCTATGACGGCGGTACCTGGGATCTGGAGAAATTTGCTTTCTTCTCTAAGGCAGTCCTTTCCGTACTTCCTGTGATTGATTTCCGTCCTCAGATCATTCACTGCCATGACTGGCAGACGGGACTGATACCGGTTTATCTGCATGATTCTTTCCAGCAGAATCCGTTCTTCCGGGGAATTAAGACCATTATGACTATCCATAACCTGAAATTCCAGGGTGTATGGGATGTGAAGACCATTCAGAATATTACAGGACTTTCAGATTATTATTTTGCGCCGGATAAGCTGGAAGCCTACAAGGATGCCAATTATCTGAAAGGCGGTATTGTATTTGCCGATGCAGTCACAACTGTGAGCAATACTTATGCGGAGGAGATCAAGACCCCGTTCTACGGTGAGCGCCTGGATGGCCTGATGTGCGCGCGTGCCCATGACCTTAGAGGAATTGTGAACGGAATCGATTATGATTTGTTCAATCCTGAGACTGACCCGCATATTACCCAGCATTATAATGCAACCACCTTCCGCAAGGAAAAAGTAAAGAATAAACTGCAGCTGCAGAAGGATCTTGGACTGAATCAGGATCCCAAGGTGATGATGATCGGCATTGTTTCCCGTCTGACGGACCAGAAGGGCTTTGACCTGATCGCTTATATTATGGATGAACTCTGTCAGGATGCCGTACAGATTGTAGTTCTTGGTACAGGTGATGAACGTTACGAAAACATGTTCCGTCATTTTGACTGGAAATACCACGGCAAGGTTTCTGCACAGATTTATTATGATGAACCGCTGTCACACAGAATTTATGCAGCATCTGATGCTTTCCTGATGCCGTCCCTGTTCGAGCCCTGCGGCTTGAGCCAGCTTATGAGCCTCCGCTACGGAACCCTTCCGATTGTCAGAGAGACCGGCGGCCTGAAGGATACTGTGGAACCTTATAATGAATATGAAGGCACAGGCACAGGATTCAGTTTCCGCAATTACAATGCCCATGAAATGCTTGCAACCATTCGCAATGCAGAACGTGTCTTCTATGACAAAAAACGTGAATGGAATAAAATGGTTGACCGTGCAATGGCAGCCGATTTTTCCTGGAACAATTCCGCACGCCAGTACGAAGAAATGTATAATTGGCTCATTGGAGAATAATTTCAAAAAAACGGAACCCTGCCCATTTTCCGGCAGGGTTCTTTTTCTGTCTGAAAGAAGTTTTGTCCCGAATAATTTTTCGTTTTTTTGAAAACACTATCTACTGTAAATAAGAGTGAGGAGGTAAATATCATGACAGATATTTCAGAACTGGATTTACAGAACCTGCGTCATTTAATTGGCGGCTATGACACAACTCACTGCAAAATGCAGGACTATGCCCAGAAAGCAGAAGATATGGAAGTAAAACAATTCTTCCAGAAGTCCGCACAGTCTGCCCAGCAGACCAAACAGCAGCTGATGCAGTTTTTACAGTAGGAGGTACCCTTATTATGAACGAAAAAGCGATGGTAGCAGATACTCTCGTAGGAATCAACGGCGAACTGGTGCGCTACGGTGAAATGATCTCCCAGACCGAAAATCCCCAGTTAAAACAAACCCTGAAACAGATCCGCAACCAATGCGAAATGTCCCAGGAAGAAATCTACAAAATTGCCCGTGCCAAAGGCTACTATGTCCCCGCCGCCAAAGCCACCAAAGAAGAAGTGGATCACGTCCGCTCCATCTTAACCCAGGGCTGATGAAAGCTTGTCCTAAAAAGCCGTTTTAGGCGGAGAAAAAACCGGTGCAGCGAAAGCCACACCGGTTTTTTATACTTGCCTTTCATATTCTTATAGATTCCTTTAATTCCTCATTCCCGTAGACTTTCATATTGACATCAGTCCCTATCAATTTTCTATTTCGCAGGCTTTTATATTATTTTTCAGTCCCTTTCAATTTCCCATCCCGTAGGCTCTTATATTGTCATCAATCCCTTTCAATTTCCTACCCCTAGGCTTTCACACCCTCATCAAAGCTCTACAATTCTTCCACAATCCAAGCTCCCTTCCTAAGCCGAAGGGGGGCAGGGGGACCGGGCTGGTCCCCCTGTGTCTTTTTGTCGAAAGAAAACACTTGACAATCCCCCCTTTTTATAATACTATATAACAAGAAAACACGAACATAGGTTCGCAACTAAAAACTTTTCATAAGGAGAACACCCATTATGCTGAATGAGGAAAAAAAGAAGGCGCTGGAAGCAGCCCTTGGCCATATTGAAAAACAATACGGAAAAGGCTCCGTCATGAAACTGGGAGAATCCGGAGCCACTATGCAGGTAGAAACCATACCCACCGGTTCCTTAAGCCTTGATATCGCTTTAGGAGTAGGCGGTGTCCCGAAAGGACGAATTATAGAGATCTACGGACCGGAATCCAGCGGTAAGACCACCGTCGCATTACATATGGTAGCAGAAGTACAGAAACGGGGCGGAATTGCCGGATTTATTGATGCCGAGCACGCCTTAGACCCGGTATATGCCAAGAACATCGGCGTAGACATTGATAACCTGTACATTTCCCAGCCGGATAACGGCGAACAGGCGCTGGAGATCACAGAGACCATGGTTCGTTCCGGTGCTGTAGATATCGTGATCGTAGACTCTGTGGCAGCTCTGGTACCGAAGGCAGAGATTGAGGGAGAAATGGGAGACAGTCATGTAGGCCTTCATGCCAGACTGATGTCCCAGGCTCTTCGTAAGCTGACTGCAGTGATCAGTAAATCCAACTGTGTAGTTATCTTTATCAACCAGCTTCGCGAGAAGGTAGGCGTGATGTTCGGCAATCCGGAAACCACCACCGGCGGACGTGCCCTGAAATTCTATGCATCCATCCGCCTGGATGTAAGACGTGTGGAGACCCTGAAGCAGGGCGGCGAGATGGTAGGAAACCATACCAGGATCAAGGTTGTCAAGAATAAGGTAGCTCCGCCCTTTAAACAGGCGGAATTTGATATCATGTTCGGAACCGGAATTTCCAAGGAGGGTGACATTCTGGACCTGGCAGCCGAATGCGGTATCATCAATAAAAGCGGTGCATGGTATGCTTATAATAGCAGCAAGATCGGCCAGGGCCGCGAGAATGCGAAAACATACTTAAAAGAACACCCGGAGATCTGCGATGAGATAGAGAAGCAGGTAAGGATCCATTATAATCTCCTTCCGGGCGAAGCAGAGCCCAAGGGAGAAGAGCCAAAACCAGCAGATACAAAGACAAAGCCTTCCAAAGCAGAGAAAGCGGATAAAACTGACAGTACAGAAGAACCCCAGATGTCTCTGGATGAACTAGTAAACGAAGAGGAGTAAACTTATGCCACTTACCCCGGAAGAACAAAGAAAGGCCCGGCTGAAGGCGATGCGTCTGATCGAGCGCATGGACCGTACAGAGAAGGGCCTGACGGATAAATTAAGGCAGGATGGCTTTTCCGGTGAAGCGATACAGGATGCCATGGACTATGTGAAGTCTTTTGGATACATCAATGATGCAAGATATGCCCAGCACTATATTTCCTATAGGCTGGGCATTAAAAGTAAACAAAAAATCCTGATGGAACTTGCATGGAAGGGAATTGATCCTGAAACTGCCCGGACTGCCTGGGAGGAAGCATCAGAATTTGAAGAGCCTGACGAACGAGCCCTCCTGCGCCGCACCATAGAGAAAAAGTATCCCAGCGGCAGCGAGCTGGATGACAGGGAAATGCGCCGCCTTTATGCCTACCTGGCCCGCCGCGGCTTTCGTTCCAACGACATCTTTTCCGTACTGAATGAAATGGAGATTCGTTCCTGTTCACTACGTTCCCAGTAACGGAGATTTGCAAAAATTTTATCTTCTAATTTCTTAGAAAAACTTGACATAATAATCAAAAACAGATAAACTTGTATTGTTGTATTTGTACAATGAAAACTAAATAAGGAGGTGCTCCTGTGGCAGGCACAATCATAGGTGCAATTGTCGCTGTGGTAGTCACACTGCTTATTGCGGTTCCGCTTACTTGCAAGATTGCTGTCGAGAACAAAGTAAAAAAAGATGCTGAGGTGATCGGCACAGCAGAAGAAAAAGCAAGAAACATCATAGATGAAGCTTTGAAAACAGCTGAAACGAAGAAACGAGAAGCTTTATTGGAAGTAAAGGAAGAATCTCTCCGTACAAAAAATGAACTGGAGAAGGAAACCAAGGAACGAAGAAACGAACTGCAGAAATACGAAAAACGCGTCTTATCCAAGGAGGAATCTGTAGATAAGAAGGCAGATGCAGTGGAGAAGCGAGAGGCAGAGTGCACAGCAAGAATTGCTGAATTACAAAAGAAAGAAAAACGAGTAGACGAACTCGAAATGAAGGGAGTACAGGAACTGGAACGAGTTTCCGGTCTGACCTCCGAACAGGCAAAAGAAGAGTTGCTCAGAACTGTAGAAGATGATGTCAAGGTTGATGTGGCAAGACTCTACAAGGAACTGGAGAACCGTGCGAAAGAAGATGCCAACAAGAAAGCTAAGGAATATGTGGTAAATGCTATTCAGAAATGTGCAGTAGACCATGTAGCTGAAGCAACGATCTCTGTAGTACAGCTCCCAAGCGATGAAATGAAAGGACGTATCATCGGACGTGAAGGAAGAAACATCCGTACCCTGGAAACACTGACTGGTGTTGATCTGATCATTGATGATACTCCGGAAGCGGTTGTGCTTTCCGGATTTGATCCGATTCGCCGGGAAGTGGCAAGAGTCGCATTGGAGAAGCTGATCGTAGATGGACGTATCCATCCGGCCAGAATCGAAGAAATGGTAGAGAAGGCACAGAGAGAAGTGGAATCCCAGATTCGTGAAGAGGGCGAGACGGCAGCGATGGATGTAGGCGTACATGGTATTCATCCGGAATTGCTGAAACTCCTCGGAAGAATGAAATTCCGCTCCAGCTACGGACAGAATGCGCTGAAGCATTCCATCGAGGTTGCTCAGCTATCCGGTATCCTTGCCGGAGAAGTAGGTGTTGATGTCAGAATCGCAAAACGTGCGGGACTTCTTCATGACATTGGAAAATCCATTGACCATGAAGTAGAAGGCTCTCACATTCAGATTGGTGTGGATCTTTGTAAGAAATACAAGGAGTCTGCAGTGGTAATCAACGCAGTTGCGGCGCACCATGGAGATGTAGAACCTGAGTCCTTGATCGCATGTATTGTACAGGCCGCTGATGCAATTTCAGCAGCAAGACCTGGTGCAAGAAGAGAAACTCTTGAGACTTATACCAACCGGCTGAAGCAATTGGAAGACATTACAAATGAGTTTAAGGGCGTAGATAAGTCTTTTGCTATTCAGGCAGGCAGGGAGATTCGTGTTATGGTTGTTCCGGAGCATGTCAATGATGCTGACATGGTTCTGCTGGCAAGAGATATTGCAAAGCAGATTGAAGCAGAATTGGAATATCCCGGACAGATTAAGGTAAATGTCATCCGTGAGAGTAGGGCAGTAGACTACGCGAAGTAACATATGGAGAACATAACCGGTTCCCGATTTTAGAAATGATATATAAGAGAACTGTTATACTGGCGAAAAAGCTGGTATGCAGTTCTTTTTTTGTTACACAGCAAGATAATATTATTTTTTCACAATATCCTTGATTGCAATTTGGAAATCATAAAATATACTGGATTTATAGAGAGCATGGTAATGAAGTACAATATGGTTCCGTTCCATAGATTGCCAGAAGAGAAGAAGGAGGAAAACAAAAATGAGCGGATTAGCCAAAATAAAAGAAATGCCCAAAGCCAGAATCGGAGTATACAGTGCAGGTCTTCATGCATATTGGGAGCAATTTGAGGGCTTGCTGGATTGTTTGATGGGATATAATCGCTTTATTGAGAAAAAGCTTTCGGAGTTTGGAGAGGTTTATAATTTTGGTCTGGTAGATACAGAGGATAAAGGACGGGAGGCAGGAGAATACTTTAATAAACACAATGTGGATATTGTTTTTTCTCATGCGGCGACTTACTATACAAGCGCCTGTGTACTTCCGGTGCATCAGATCAATAAAGCGCCTGTGATCATACTGAACCTGCAGCCTACGCCTGAGATGTCCTATGAAACAACAGGTACGGACCGCTGGCTTGCACAGTGCGTAGGATGTTCCATTCCGGAAACTTCCAATGCATTTAATCGCGCAGGCATCCCCTTCCGTGGGGTGAACGGGCTTCTGGGACTTCCTGAAACCCCATCCTTTGCCAAAGCAGATGAGGTGACGTGTGAAAGGCCGGAAGCAATAAAAGCATGGAAGGAGATTGAGGAATGGTGTAAGGCTGCCAGGGTAAAGCGGGCGCTTCAGTATGCCCGTTTTGGATTCCTTGGGGGGTATTACAGTGGAATGCTGGATATGTACAGCGATTTTACCATGCTGCAGGCGCAGACGGGAATGGATATTGAGATTTTGGAAATGAGCGATTTCAATGCATATCTGGAAAAGACGACAGAAAAAGAAATTCGGGAAAAATGTCAGCAGATGGAAAGCTTTTTTGAGATATCAGGGGACTCCCCTTCTGACCCTATTGCCCGGAAACCTACACAGGAGCAGATGAACTGGGCTGCCAAGGTTGCCGTAGCTCAGGAAGAAATGGTGCGGGACAGAAACTTAGACAGCGTTTCCTATTACTATCATGGAAGAAATGACTATTTTGAAGAAGTGCAGAGTGGTTTTATCGTGGGATTTTCTCTTTTAAATGCCCAGGGAATTGCCTGTGCAGGAGAAGGAGACATCAAAACAGCCCTTGCCATGAAAATTGCAGATATCTGCGATACAGGAGGAAGCTTCTGCGAGATCGTGGCAGCAGACTTTAACCGGAATACCATGATATTGGGACATGACGGCCCCTTCCATTTTGCAATTTCCAAAGGAAAACCAATCCTTCGGGGAATGGGTGTATACCACGGAAAAAGGGGCAGCGGCGTATCCGTAGAGGCGAAGGTACGTCCCGGGGCAGTTACCACCCTTGGAGTCACGCAGACAGGGGACGGCAGACTGAAATTTAATATCAGTGAGGGAGAAGCGATCGATGCACCTATCCTGCTGAATGGAAATACCTCCACCCATATCCGGTTTTCACAGCCGCCTGCAGAATATATGAATCGATGGTTTGACCAGTCGCCCACGCATCATCTGGCTCTTTCCGTAGGACATAATGCAGGCTTGTTTCAAAAGGTTGCGGAGCTTATGGATATCCCTTATGCTATTTATTAAAAAATCGCAGGGAAGCTTATGATTCTGTCCATTCTTTCCGGTACTGCAAAGGCGTCATGCCTTCCCTGCTTTTGAATAAATTGATAAAGTGGCTGACCTGGTTGATGCCGCATGCATAGGCAATGTCACCGATAGGGTTCTGGGAATACCGGAGAAGCTCTTTTGCATAGGTGAGCCGAAGGGTGATGATGTATTCGTTTAAAGTTGTCCCGATGTACTTTTTAAATTCTCTGGAGAGATGATATTTGCTCAGCCCGATGGAAGCAGAAAGCTCTTCCAGGGAAAACGGCTCCAGAAAATGATTTTCCAGTTCTTTCAGGCATGTTTTGATATAGTCCGGCATGATAGAAAGAGAAAGGCTGTCATCGTTGTTTAAAATGATCAATTGAGTCAGAAGATTGATGATCAGGTTGGAGGAAAGTATCTCGGAGTGCAGGTCTTTTTTCATGGTGAGAGACAGAATCCGCCGCATTGTACTTTCGATAAAAAAGGTATCCTGGAATTTTACAGGTGCGAATTTATTCTTTTCAAATTCGTCATAATAACCTCTGGCAGTTTCTCCGTTAAAATGCAGCCAGAGAAATTCCCAGCCGGATTCAAAGCAGGAATAATAATGATGGTTGATACAGTTGATGTAAAATGCCTGCCCCGGATATATGACATACTTCTTCCCCTGATATTTCAAAATGCCCTTTCCTGATAAACAGTAAAGGATCAGATAGCTGTTCAGATTTTCCCGCTCTGTAAAATAGGGCGGGAATGTTTTAAAATACCCTACTTCCTGCACGTAAAAGAATTTCTGACGCACTGCCTGGGAAGGGGTATTGATTAATCGGATGGAGTCTTCGCTCCAGGTATAGGATGCACGTTCCAGGTATTTTTTCATATTCACACTTCTTTCTGGAATTATCGTAACCGTTCAGAGCATGGCGGATACAGATCATAATTCCGTTTAGAATTTTCATGTAATTTATTATAGCAATTCTGTGATGTTTTGCAAGAAGAATCCAGATGTCCTGAATATTTATAGAGGTATTTCATGGAATTTTTCTGAATATTTCAGGAAAACATTGGAATAATTATGAATTTTGTTGATATACACTGGAGATTTTGCTATATTAGAAAGAGCAAGATTATAGTATTTTTTAGCAACAGCATAGGATGTAATCAGAAAAAAATATGCTAGAATAAAACTATAAAAGCCATGGTGAAGATACAAAGAACGATAACTAAAATTTAAAGATACGGAGGAAAAATTATGAAAGCAAAAAAGATGATAAGTATTGCGTTAGCAGGTGTAATGGCATTTGGTCTTGTTCCGGCAACGACCGTACTGGCAGATGATAAGGTGGAGCTTACCCTTATGATTGACTGTCCCGTAGATCCTTGGCATGAAGATATGGTAAAAATGGTACAGGAGAAATTCCCGGATTATAAGTTGACGATTAAAACCTGGGACGAGGGGACTGTAGAGCAGACAATCAAAACCGCTTATGCAGCAGATCAGGCTGTGGACATTTCTATTTATTGGCCTACATACATGAAGAAATTTGAGGGAACAGGAATTCCTCTGGATCTGACGGAGTACCTGGAGGCGGATCCAGATTGGAAAGATTCTTTTGCAGAAGGTTCCCTGGAAATCGGTACAACAGAAGAAGGAGTTTTGGCGGTTCCGAAAGATACGGCATATCCCATCTTCCAGGTAAACAGGGCAATCTTTGAGGAAGCCGGGATTGAGGTTCCGGGAGAAATGTCCTGGGATGAATTTACAGAAATATGTGAAAAGATTAAAGGAATCGGAAAAACACCTTTAGCGGTGCAGTCAGACTGGGCAGGATGGTTTGTGCGTAATGCGTATATGCAGTGCTGGGACAATGAGGAAGAATTAAATTCCTTTATTGCAGGGGATATTTCTTTTAAAGATGAAAAAGCAGTGGCAGTTATGGACAAAATCGCGGATATGTATAATAACGACTATGTCTATCCGGGCGGAAAAGAAGCAGTTACCACATCTGCGGATGATGCCCTTGCAGCTTTTGTAAACGGTGATGTTGCCATCTACTGTAATGTGGTAGGAAACGCAGCCAACGTAGTAGATAAGGTTGGAGACAAATTTGAAATTGGAGTTATCAGTTGGCCAAGCCTGGCAAAATCTGAGGATATGTATAAGCTTTTGGGATCCTGCGGAGGCTATATGATTATGTCAAATACAAAATATCCGGATGAAGCTGTGGAAGTTTTGAAGTACCTCACAGGAGATGAAGTACAGCAGATGGTCGCAGATTACGGCGGAATCGTTACAAACATTAATGTTACATCAGATGATGAAAACTATCAGTTATACAGTAAAGATGCTGACAAGGTATATCCGGATGAGGTAATCAATCTTTCCTCTGAGATTTTTGATAATCTTGTTTACAATGAGCCGTCCAATTATTTATACAACGGGGAGGCTGCATTAGATGAACTGGAAGCATTAAGAGAAGCTGCAACTGCAGAATAACGGGACATTTATAAGCATTAGGAGAAAGTGGGATGTCGCACTAGTGCGGCATCCTGTTTTTTAGAAGGAGGGAAAGCCGGTGAAGAAAGGACACAAAGCAGCAGGAGTAAATAAAAAGATTATATTTGCCGGATTTTTATTCATGCTTCCTGCATTTTTGGTTATTTTGATTACGATACTGATTCCATTGGTATGGAATCTTTATCTTTCATTTTGTGAATGGAAGGGCGGCGGCAGCGCTGTTTTTATAGGACTTGAAAATTATATGAAATCTTTTACAACTCAGGGGACGAGAGAGGCAATCTATCATTCCATTTTTATTGGAATCGTATCCACTCTGGTATCTGTGGTGCTTGGGGTCGCTTTTGCACTTGCTTTATTCCGGATTCAGAACAAATTAAGCAGTGTGGCCAGAGTGATTTTCTACAGCCCCAGTATGATTCCCATGACTGTATTGGGTCTTTTGTTTACTTTTATTTTTGCATCCTCTGACAAAGGGCTGTTAAATGCAATTTTGTCTGCCATGGGAATGGAATCTTTAAAGCATGCCTGGCTTTCTGACAAAGGTACAGTGCTCTGGGTGATTGCAATCATTCAGGGTTGGAGGAGCAGCGGTACGATTATGATGCTGAGTTATACGGCTATGCTGAATATTCCGGCCTCTTTGTTTGAAAGTGCAGAGCTGGAAGGCTGCGGATTTGTGAAAAAATCCAGATATATTATTTTGCCGTTGATTAAGCAGACTATCCGTCTGGCACTTTCCATGACTCTGGTATGGGCATTTAAGACCTATGACCTTGTATGGACCATGACTCAGGGCGGTCCTGCCAATATGTCCATGACAGCACCGATCATGATGATTAAAACAGGATTTTCTTATAACCAATACGGATATGCGGCTGCTATCGGCATGATCTGTACTGTACTGATAGGAATCTGCATTATTATTGGAAGATCTTTATTAAGGGGGGAAAATTATGAGTACTAAAATAAAGAAGAAACTGAATCTCCCTTATATACTGTTGTGTGTTTTGATTATTTTGTGCCTTGTTGTATATATTTTTCCAATTGTTTTTTCAGCAGTTACATCTCTGAAATCTTCGGATGAATTTTATGCAAGTGTATGGGCGCTTCCAAAAGAACTGCAGTTTTCCAATTACGCAGATGCATTCCGGATTGGAAAAATAGGGAAGTATATGATGAACAGTGTAATTATCAGTGCAATTTCTTTGATATCAATCCAGGTTCTGGCACTGATGGCTGCATATGCATTGTCCAGATTAAAAATTCCTCATGTAGAAATATTTTTAATGGCATTGCTTCTTTTACAGGTGCTTCCTACAGAATCTATGATTATTCCACTGTATATCACTGTGTCAAAGATGCATTTGCTGAATATTCCCTATATATCTACGATTTTGGGATATGTAGGATGGTCCTTGCCAGGAACAATTATTATTTTGAAAAACTATTTTGACACGGTTCCCATTGATCTTCTGGAAGCAGCAAGAATTGACGGAAGCAATGAAGTAAATACCATGACAAAGATTATTCTGCCGCTGATGAAAGCAGCTATGGTTACTTGTATGATCATGAATTTTACATATGTATGGGGCGAACTGATGTGGGCACAGGTAACCACTCTTTTGACAGATGAAGGAATTACAATAACCGTAGGACTTCTGAATTTCCAAGGGCAGTATGGGACAAACTGGACACTTTTAACTGCGGCGATTGTAATGGTGATCGTTCCGCTTCTGGTTATTTTTATTGCATTGCAGAAATATTTTGTAGCAGGCTTAACAGCCGGTGGTGTAAAGGGGTAATGTGCTATGGAAAAAATAAAAGAACTATTTTTGAATCCTGGTAATGAATATAGAACAGCGCCCTTATGGGTGTGGAATGCAGATATGAGCAGGGAAGAAATCAAAAAATCCCTGACAGAGTTCAAAGAACATGGCTTCGGAGGTGCATTTGTACATCCAAGACCCGGCATGAAAGTGACGTATCTGGATGACGCTTATTTTAAAGCATGGGGAGAGGCTTTGAAAATTGCAAAAGACCTGGGGCTGAAGCTGAACATTTATGATGAAAATTCCTATCCTTCCGGTTTTGGAGGGGGACATGTATCCTGTGAACTTCCGGATTGTCTTTCTGAATCCGTCAGGTATCAGGTATTTTCAGAAGAGGAAATGGACTTTTCTGAGAAAAAGTCGGATTGGCTTGGAGATAATGAAACGATTGCAGTATATGCCTGCGATAAAAAAGATGGAAAAATGGTGTTTTGTCATGATGTGACGGATTTGCCTGTTGGAGAATGGAAAGGAAAAGGAAACTATTTTGCAGTTATGACACATCTTGCTTCTCAGACAGCAGGCTGGTTGGCAGGATTTGCGGATATTGACAGACTGCGCCCTGAGGTTACGGATAAATTCCTGGAAAAAGTGTACGCTGCTTATGCTGCTCATTTTCAGGAGGATTTTGGAGATACCATTCAGGCGATTTTTACTGATGAGCCGGCGCTGCCCGGAAGCACTGTATATGGCCGCGGCGGCGAAGGAACTCTTCCGGTAAATCATTGGTTTTCCTATGAATTCCAGAAAAAGAAGGGGTACGATATCATGAAAGTGCTGCCTTGTCTTTTTGAAGACTGGGAGGGCTTTGAAAATGAAAAAATACGTCATGATTATTATGAAGTGACACAGGAACTTTGGGCAGAGAACTTCTTGAAACCGATTCAAAAATGGTGCAAGGAGCATCATCTGCCATTTACCGGACATTTCATGGAGGACGGATGGCCTAAGCCTTATTACTGCGTAGTCTCTCCAAGTGTTATGGCAAGTTATGAATATCAGGATTGGCCGGGAATCGACCTGCTTCTGACAGGCAGGCTGAAGGATACGCCAAGCGAGGTGCAGGAAATCAGCATGCTGGAGGTGATGAGCGCAGCTCATCAGTTTGGGAAAGAGCGGGTATTCTGCGAGGCTTACGGTGCAGGAGGTTATGATTCTGGTCTGAAAGATTATAAACGAATGGGGGACTACCTGTTTGTAAACGGAGTAAACTTTATTAATGAACATCTTTCCTATACCTCCTATGTGGGTGCGAGAAAAAGAGATCATCCTCAGTCCTTTGACTGGCGTCAATCCTGGTGGAACGATTATACCCCCTTAAATGACTACTTAGGAAGAATGAGTGCTGTGCTAAGCCAGGGAAAATCTGAAGAGCGTGTGCTGGTCCTGAATCCTACCATGACCGGATACCTGAGCCCAAGAAATGAGGACTCCTCTCAACTGGTTCATAATATTCTGGCAAAAGAGCCTGATATGCGGCCTTTCCTTCAGATGCTGCAGGATCTGCGAAGACTTCAGTGGGACATTAATCTGGGAGATGAAGTGATCATAAAACGCCATGGAAAGGTTACGGGCGGAAAGCTTCAGATCGTAACTCAGAAGTATGAAGTAGTGATCCTTCATGAATGTGTTAAAAATATGCTGCCCTCTACAATAGCCATTTTGAGAGAATATATGGAACAGGGGGGAAAGATTCTAAGTGTAGGCCGTCCAGGAGAGTTTGTATCTGGCGTAAAGCATCCGGAAGTGTATACGGAATTGTGCAGCCATGAAAATTATCTGGCTTTTTCAAGTGCAGGTGAGATGCTTCAATATTTAAACACCCATTATCATCGGTATTTTTTAACAGAGGAAGATTTGCCGGAAGGAGTGGAAAGCATTCGGAGAATCCTGGAGGACGGAAGGGAGCTTTATTTCATTACAAACCACAGCAAACAGGATGTTCATACAAAAGTTTATTTCTTTGGGACATATCTGGAGGACTGGAACCCGTGGAGTGGAGACTGTACTGTCCTGACAACGGAGAAGGACGGAGAGCGGATGACGTATCCTTTGGATTTAAAGGATGGAGAATCCCGTTTGTTCTGTGTGAATCATATTTTGCGTGAAAACTGTGACGTTTCGAAAGAGTTTGTGGTGTCGGAAGAACATGAAGGAAAAGAAAACGGTTGTTCAGGGAATTGGAAAGAAATAGAATTTGTATGTAATAGTATCTATCCGGCAGATGAAAATGTGTGGCCTTTGGAATATTGTGACCTGTATATTGATGGAGAGGCTTTTTTGGATTATTCCACCATTGCGGCAGGAAGCCATATATTTAAAAAGAGGGGGTTCCTGGCAAATCCGTGGGATAATGAGGTGCAGTATAAAGACCGGACTTATAAAAGAAATCGTTTTTATCCGGAAAACAGCGGATTTTCCGCTGTGTATCATTTCCAGATTGCAGAGGGGTTCCATCCGGAAAGCTTAAAGCTTGCTGTAGAATACGGCAGCCGCTACACGATTACGGTAAATGGACAGCCTGTAAAAAAAGAAACGGAAGAATATTTCCTGGATCATTTGATAAAACTTTATGATATTCATGATCTGGTAAAAGCAGGAAAGAATGAGATTCAGATTACTGCTTCCAGGTTTGATGTAGAACTGGAATTGGAGGCTGTAATATTAAAAGGAACCTTCGGCATATATCATAGAGCGTCTTCCTGGGTGATGGATGCACAGACGGAATTGAAAGCAGGAAGCATTTCAGAGCAGGGTTACCCGTTTTATCCCGGTGCGGTTGTATATGAGGGTACGTTCCATAGAGAAGAGGAACATAGAGTAATGCTTCAGATTCCGGATTCAGAGGCAACGGCTGTGTCTATTACTGTAAACGGAGTATATGCGGGGCTTGCAAATATCAATGGGATTCAGGGAGTGGATATTACCCGATACTTAGTGTCTGGAAAAAATGACATACAGATAAAAGTCTGTGCAAGTATGAAAAATCTTTTGGGGCCACATTTTGACCCGGAAAAGCCAAGAAGGACTGCATGGCCGGATATGTGGAAAAAAGCGCCGAAGGTGGGAAATCCAAAACCGGAGGAGTATGACCTGATTCCTTACGGGCTTGAGGAGGCGATTAAGATCGTACAGTATTAATTCTCTGAAAAAATCCCGTGTTCTATTTCATCACTGCCTCTCGTACAATGGTACAGGGTGAGACAATGGGAAAAAGAAAGAGAAGAATTGGGAAAGGAACCCTGCCGGCGGTTCGTCTGCTGGCAATCGGATTTCTTCTGGGAATCTTGATTCCCAATGTGATCTGGAAACTGGAGTGGCGCCAGAAAACGCTGGCTTCTGTTTATATACTGGGGATCTTTGCGGGCAAGAGTATGGAAGGGGCAGAGTACTTCTGGTATGTTTTGCGAATGCGGGGAAGTGTATTTCTGGTGGCTGCCTTTTGCGGCGTTTCTGTTTTTGGCGTGCCGCTCTCTGTTCTTGGAATGCTGATACAGGGGCTGGAAATCGGGCTGATCCTTACCATGTCGATCCTGCAGTTTGGGCTTGCGGGAGGGGCGGTGGGGGCGGGACTCTTCCTGCCCCAGTATCTTTTGTATATTCCTTCCGTATGTCTTCTTTTGTCTGTGGTTTACATGCAGTCTTTGGATATCTGGAAAAACAGGGGGCTGTTTCCCCAGAAGGTGTACAGGTATGTGCTGGCGGTACTTCCTGCAGGGGCGCTGTATTTCGGGGGGATTCTTCTGGAAGTGTATTGTAATCCCTGGGTTTTTCATTTGTTTACAAAAAATTCATATTTATTTTAAAAAACGGATTTTACCAGATATAGTGCAGGTTACCATAAGACTTTCGATATTTTGTATAATTCTGTCGAAAATGCTGAAGTTTTTGTATTTTCTGCCGAAAAAAGGATTTGATTTTATAGAAAATACCAAGTATAATACAAATACATTTCGGGCAATCAGGGGTACGGTGGATTTCCTGTATGCCTGGCAGCGATAAAGAGGGGAAGCTGCTATAACACGAAGAGAAGCAGGAAGTAGGAAGATGGAGAGAGACGTTCGGGAATTTATATCATATTTACATAATACGAAAAAGACTTCTACTAACACGGAGGTGTCCTATCAGAGGGATTTAAAGAAAATGGTGGTCTATCTGTCCGGAAAAGGGATTACCGACATCAGAGAGGTTAGTGAACTGAATCTGCAGGGGTATATCAGCGAAATGGAACGGGGGAATTTTGCCAGTTCTACTGTTTCCAGGAGCGTGGCGTCTATAAGAGCACTGTTCCAATATCTTTTTAAAGAGGGGAAGATCAGGAAGGATCCTTCTGACAATCTGAAGCCTCCCAAGGTGGAGAAGAAGATGCCGGAGATCTTGTCTGTGGAAGAGGTTGATAAGCTTTTGAAACAGCCGGATACGGTTACGCCCAAGGGGATTCGGGATACCGCCATGCTGGAACTTCTTTATGCTACAGGGATGCGTGTCAGTGAACTTTTGCACCTGCGCATAGAGGATTTGAATCTGGATTTTGGATATGTAAGCTGCCACGAAAACGGGAAAGAGCGTATCATTCCCATTGGAAGCGTGAGCAGAAAGGCGCTTGCTGATTATATGGAAAAGGCCCGTCCTGTTTTTGTGAGAGACGACGGGGTGACGGCGCTGTTTACCAATTGCTCCGGTAAGGCTATGAGCCGTCAGGGCTTTTGGAAAGTACTGAAGGGTTATGCAGATGAAGCAGGGATTCAGGGAGACATTACCCCTCATACACTCAGGCATTCCTTTGCAGTACATATGCTGCAGAACGGCGCAGATGTAAAAAGCGTCCAGGAAATGATGGGGCATTCTGATATTTCTACCACACAGGTTTATCTTGGAATGAATATGAATAAAATGCGGGATGTATATATGAGAGCGCATCCCCGCCATTGAAATGATGTACCAGGGCTAAAAAAGCTGTCCGGGCTTCTTGAATATAGAAGCGGGACAGCTTTTTTTGTGTACGATTTGTCAGCACATTTCTGCGATATCATAGAGAAGCCGTTCGGATTCTTCCCATCCGAGGCAGGCATCCGTGATGGACTTTCCGTAAATATGTTCACTGCCGATCTTTTGATTACCTGGCTCAATGTAGCTTTCAATCATTAAGCCTTTTACCAGGGTTTTCAGCTCAGGGTCTACCATGCGGCTGTGAAGCACTTCTTTGGCGATACGAACCTGCTGTTCATACTGTTTATTGGAATTGGAGTGATTGGTATCCACAATGACAGCAGGATTTTTCAGATTTTTCTTTTGATATTTTTCCAGGAGAAGACGAAGATCCTCATAGTGATAATTGGGAATGGCCTCTCCATGCTTATTTACTGCACCGCGCAAAATGGTGTGAGCCAGGTCGTTTCCTGTGGTTTCTACTTCCCAGCTTCTGTAGATGAAGCGGTGGGCTCCCTGGGCGGCTACCACGGAATTCAGCATAACGCTGAAGTCACCGCTGGTGGGATTTTTCATTCCGGCGGGAACCTCCATGCCGCTGACTGTGAGACGGTGCTGCTGGTCTTCCACAGAGCGGGCACCCACTGCCACATAGGACAGGATGTCAGAGAGGTAACGGTAGTTTTCCGGATAAAGCATTTCGTCTGCACAGGTGAAGCCACTTTCCTGGATTGCGTGAATGTGCATTTTTCGAATGGCAACAAGGCCGGCCAGCATGTTTGGCTTTTTTTCAGGGTCAGGCTGATGGACCATACCCTTGTAGCCTTCCCCTGTGGTCCGGGGTTTGTTGGTGTAGACTCTGGGGATGATAAGTACCTTGTCCGCAATTTTTTCCTGGACGGAACGGAGACGGAGCAGGTAATCGATCACTGCGTCTTCGTTGTCTGCGGAGCAGGGACCGATGATGGCTAGAAATTTATCGGATTTTCCGGTGAAAACGTCCCGGATTTCCTGGTCACGGGCCGCTTTTAAGGTTTGAATGGCGGTATCGATGGGATACTGGTTGCGGATTTCTTCGGGAGTTGGTAGTTTTTTTATGAATTCGAATCCCATGGGTTTTCTCCTTTGCGATTTTGGTTTTGTTCGGTGAACATTATAAACGATTTTTGGGGGATTGTCGATAGGAAATTTGGGGGACGCCGCCGCCCCACCCACCCTCCCGTCCGTCTGCCTGGCTTGCCTCCCGGGATCAGGTGTTGGTGCGGACTGCGGTTTCGGGGTGTAAGAAACAGTATGCTTGCAGGGCTTCTGCTAAATGCGTTTCAAAAATTTGTGAACTCGCCTGGCGGCTCAGACAGCACAAATTTTTGAAACAACGCAGAAGTCCTGCGAGCCAACTGTTTCTAACGCTCCTGCAAATGCAGACCGCACCAACACCTGATCCCGGGAGGGCAAGCCAGGCAGGCGGACGGGAGGGAGGGTGGGTGGGCGGCGGCTGGGAGTAGGGAGCGGAAAAAGAGAGAAGAGTTAATGGAGGAGGGTGTGTAGGTGCAGGGCGGAGAGGGTGCATTCGCTTAGGAGGATGCCGTAGAGGTAGCCGCGGATGCCGATTCTGGGGATGAGGGTGAGGACGAAGGTGATTCGGATGCAGAGGGAGGCTGCGTTGTGGAGGAGGCAGGTGCCGGGCTTGCCCAGGCCGTTCAGGATGCTGGACAGGGTGGTGTTCAGGTAGAGGAAGGGGCAGATGAAGGACAGGGTGCGGATGTAGGTTCCTGCGGTGGGGCTTTTGAACAGGAGGGTGCCTATAGGTTTTCCAAACAGGAAGAAAAATGCGCAGCACAGGGTGCCCAGAAGGAGGCAGAAACGGCTGGCCTGTGATGTGACGCGGCGGATTCGTTTGCTGTAGCCCAGGGCCTGGAGCTCGGCAATGTTTGGCATGAGCATTACGGAGGCGGAATTGGTGATAGTGGAGGGGAACAGGATTAGAGGGAGTGCCATTCCGGTGAATACGCCGTAAATGCCAAGGGCTTCCTGGGGAGAGTGACCGTATGCCTGAAGCCTTTGGGGGATGAGGATGACTTCAATGCTGCTCAGGAGGGTGAGGAGGACTCTGTTTACGGTGAGGGGGACGGATAATTCCAGCAGTTTCTTTAATTCACGGACAGGGTGGCTGATGTGAAAGGGAGTGTAATGATGGATCTGGAAATTCTTTCCTATACAGAAAAGCGCGGCCAGGGTCGCTGCACATTCTCCTGCCAGGGTGCCCCCAAGCGCAATGACAGGCGTGATCTCTCTGGATTCTGACAGAAAGATGAGGTAAATGAGATAAGTTGCCCCTACCCGGATGAGCTGCTCCAGAAGCTGAATAAATGACGGGACTCCGGTTTTTTGCTGTGCAAAAGAGAAGCTGTTGATGCATGTATGTATGGTACTTAGGGGAAAACTAAAGGCAAGGAGCCGGATCAGAGGCAGTGTGCGGGGCTCTTTCAGAATTTCCGCTGCAAAGAAATCCGCATGTCTGTAAATGAGGATGGAAGTGGTTATAGACAGAAACAGTGCCAGGGCCGTGCCTGTGGCAAAGGAGTCACGGGCCTCTTTCTCCTTGCCAAGAGCCAGGCTGGAGGCGGCGAGGCGGGAAATGGCAGTTTGCATGCCTGTTGTAGTGACAGCAAGTACCAGCATCTGCATAGGCATCAGAAGCTGATAAATTCCAAGACCTTGTGCACCAATTGTATGGGAGAGGAATATTCTATAGAAGAATCCTATCAGTCTCGTAAGCAGTCCTGCACAGGTGAGTATCAGAGTTCCTTTCAAAAAATGTTGTTTTGACATAAATTCCAACCCGTACCTTTTTTGTCAGTATATGCTTAAAACCTCCTTGACAGAACATAAGGTTTCTGCTAAAGTACTATATGAAATCCGACAAAAACACTAGGAATTAGAGAGGTGAGAAAATGAAACTGTCAACAAGAGCCAGATATGGTCTTCGGGCATTGATCGATATGGGACTTTACTGCGATAAGGAAGCGGTATCTATTCAGAGCATTGCAGGGCGACAGAACATTTCCGAGAGCTATCTGGAACAGCTTATGGCGAAGCTGAAAAAAGCAGGCCTGGTAGAGAGCACCAGAGGGGCTTTAGGCGGATACCGTTTTGGGAGGCCTGTGGAGGAGATTTCTGTAGGAGATATCCTTCGGGTGCTGGAGGGCAGTCTGGAGGCAGTGGATTGTCCGGGAAACGGTTCTGATGGTTCCTGTGACGGGGCGGACCTCTGCGTGGCGAAGTATGTCTGGAAACGGATCAATGACAGTATTATAGCGGCAGTGGATACTCTGATGCTGAGCGAGCTGATTGAAGAGAGCCGGAAGATACAGGAAAAAGCGAAGACATCCGGCTGACAAGGGAACGCATATTATATAGAAACAAAATAGCAGGAGGACAAGGAAATGGAAAAAATGATTTATCTGGATAATGCTGCAACAACAAGAACAGCGCCTGAGGTGGTAGAGGCAATGCTGCCTTATTTTTCAGAATTATATGGCAATCCGTCCAGTGTATATGATTTTGCAGGCAGGAGCAAAGAAGCCGTAAGCAATGCCCGGGGACAAATCGCAGAGGTTCTGGGAGCAAAAAAAGAAGAAATTTATTTTACAGCCGGTGGTTCGGAAGCCGACAACTGGGCTTTAAAGGCTGCCTTTGAAGCATACCGAGATAAGGGAAATCACATTATTACAACGAAGATTGAGCATCATGCAATCCTTCATACATGTGAATATCTGGAAAAACAGAGGGGTGCGAGGATTACGTACCTGGATGTGGATGAGAACGGAATCGTGCGTCTGGAGGATCTGGAAAAAGCCATTACGCCGGAAACCATCCTGATCTCTGTGATGTTTGCAAATAACGAGATCGGATCCATTCAGCCGATCAGGGAAATCGGAATGATTGCCAGGGAACACGGGATTTTATTCCACACAGATGCAGTGCAGGCATTCTGCCAGGTTCCCATCAATGTGGAGGAATGCTGTATTGATATGCTAAGCTCCAGCGGCCATAAGATCAACGGACCCAAGGGGATTGGCTTCTTGTATATCCGAAAAGGCGTCAAGATTCGCTCCTTTGTCCACGGCGGAGCGCAGGAGAGAAAACGCCGTGCAGGCACAGAGAATGTACCCGGGATCGTAGGATATGGCGCAGCGGCAAAGCGTGCGGCAGATTCCATGGAAGAACGTACTGCAAAAGAAAGGGAGTTAAGAGATTATCTGATCAGGAGAATCACTACAGAAATTCCTTTTGTAAAGCTGAACGGGGATAAGGAGAAACGGCTTCCAAATAATGTGAATGTGAGCTTCCGCTTTGTGGAGGGAGAGTCATTGCTTCTGATGCTGGACAGCTACGGTATCTGCGGCTCCAGCGGTTCCGCCTGTACGTCAGGCTCTCTGGATCCGTCCCATGTATTGCTGGCGATCGGCCTGCCCCATGAGATTGCCCATGGTTCCTTAAGGCTGACTCTGGGAGAAGATACCACGAAGGAAGATCTGGATTATACAGTGGATAAATTAAAAGAAATTGTACAGAATTTAAGAAATATGTCACCATTATATGAAGACTTTATGAAAAATAAAAAATAACGGAAAAATACTTTATTTGGAGGAATAAAAGATGTATAGTGAAAAAGTAATGGACCATTTTCAGAATCCCCGCAATGTGGGAGAAATTAAAAACGCAAGCGGTGTGGGCACGGTAGGAAACGCCAAATGCGGAGATATCATGAGAATATTTTTGGATATTGATGAAGAGACCCATATTATCCGGGACTGCAAATTCAAGACCTTCGGCTGCGGGGCAGCAGTAGCTACCAGCAGCATGGCAACAGAGCTTGTAAAAGGAAGGACGATCAAAGAAGCCATGCAGGTGACCAATAAGGCAGTAATGGAAGCCCTTGACGGGCTTCCGCCTGTAAAAGTGCACTGCTCTCTTCTTGCAGAGGAAGCGATTCATGCTGCCCTTTGGGATTACGCAGAAAAGCACGGCATTGTGATCGAAGGCCTGGAGAAACCAAAATCAGATATCCATGAGGGAGAAGAGGAAGAAGAGGAAGAGTATTGATGGAAAAAGAAAAAATAGTCGTTGGACTTTCCGGAGGAGTGGACTCTTCTGTGGCAGCATATCTTCTGAAGGAACAGGGATATGAGGTGATCGGAGTGACCATGGTGAATTTCCGGGACGAGCATCTGCCCGGGAACGGTCCGTCTGCAGGGGAAAAAATTGCCGGGGATGCTGCAAAGGTTGCAGAATTTTTGGGAATTCGCCATCATGTGGCAGATGTTTGTGCAGAATTTAAAGAAAATGTCATCGATTATTTTATAAAAGAGTATCTTTCTGGCAGAACTCCGAATCCTTGTGTGGTTTGTAATCGTTATATTAAATGGAAGGCAATTATGGAGCAGGGCGAAAAGCTTGGGGCAAAACTTCTGGCAACAGGACATTATGCCCGCATTGAGACTTTGGAGAATGGCAGATTTGCTTTAAAATGCTCTGTAAGCGCAGCCAAAGACCAGACGTATGCACTTTACGATCTGACACAGGAGCAGTTATCCAGAACCAGGATGCCTCTTGGCGCATATACGAAGGAAGAGATACGTGCCATGGCAGAAAAGATCGGACTTCCGGTGGCAAAGAAGCCGGACAGTATGGAAATCTGTTTTATTCCGGATAAAGATTATGCCAGATTCATTGAAGAGCATACGGATGCAGTCATTTCAAAAGGAAACTATGTAAATGCATCCGGAGATATTCTGGGCAGACATCAGGGAATCACCCATTACACCATCGGTCAGCGAAAAGGGCTGAATCTTGCAATGGGACATCCTGTGTTTGTGACGGAAATTCGGCCAGAGACCAATGAAGTCGTAATAGGCGAAAATGAGGATATTCTGATACCGGCGCTGCGGGCAGGAAGGTTGAATGCCATGTCTGTACCGGAGTTTACCAGCGGTATGGAAGTCATTGCCAAAATACGTTATAACCATAAGGGTGCCCCCGCTGTTCTGGAAAAAACGGGAGAGGATGAGCTTTTGGTGAGATTTCAGGAACCACAGAGAGCCATTACTCCGGGACAGGCTGTGGTATTTTACCAGGATGGTTATGTGGCTGGCGGCGGAATTATTGACGGACCGGTAAGAGACTAAAAATGTGTGGTGGAAAGATGACAGGACTTACAAACGAACAGGTAACAAAGAGAATTGAAGAAGGGCAGGTCAATGCCAACGAGAACCCCAATACCAGGACCTACAAGGAAATCCTCAGGGAGAATACACTGACGTTCTTTAACTTTTTGAACGTGGTGCTTTTTGTGATCATGATTCTTGTGGGATCTTATAAGAATTCCTTGTTTGTGGTGATTATTATCATCAACACAGTAATCGGAATCCTGCAGGAAATCAGGGCGAAGAAGACGATTGACAAGTTGGCGATCCTTGCAGAAAGCAAGATTACGGTTTTGCGGGACAATGAGCTTAAGAGCATCTCCACAGAGGAACTGGTGCTGGATGATTATGTCATGCTGAAGACAGGGGATCAGATACCTGCAGACGCCAGAGTTCTGGAGGGACAGATTGAAGTGAACGAATCCCTTCTGACAGGTGAGTCAGATAATCTGGCAAAGGCGGCGGGGGATGAACTTTTTTCCGGAAGCTTTGTAACTTCCGGGGAAGCATGCTGCCAGGTGATTCATGTGGGCAAGGATAATTATGCATCGCAGATTACCAGTGAAGCGAAAGAATTTAAGCGCCATAATTCGGAACTGCGCAATTCTCTGAATGCCATTTTAAAAGTGATCAGTATTATTATCGTTCCTATGGGACTGCTGCTGTTTTATAAGCAGTTTTATCTTGTGGGCGATAGCATGAAAGATTCGGTAGTAAGTACTGTTGCCGCTGTTCTTGGAATGATTCCGGAGGGCCTGGTGCTGCTGACCAGTGTGGCTCTGACACTGGGATCTCTGGTTCTTGCCCAGAAAAAGACGTTGGTACAGGAATTATATTGTATTGAAACTCTTGCAAGGGTGGATACGCTTTGCCTGGACAAAACAGGAACTATCACAGAAGGCAGCATGTGTGTGGAGCAGGTGGTGCCTTATGCAGAAGAGACAGAAGAGAATCAGGGGGAGGTGCAGGAGGAGATTTCCCTTTCCGAAATAGAACGGGTGATGGGAAACCTGATGGCAGTTTTAAAAGACCATAATGCCACAGCAGATGCCCTGCATAAGCGCTTTACCATTAAAAGAGACATGAAGCCGAAATGTACGATTCCCTTTTCTTCAGACAGAAAATACAGCGGTGCTTCCTTTGAGGGGCGGGGGACTTATCTGATGGGTGCTGTACAGTTCCTGTTTCCGGAGGAAAGCGGGAAACTGAAAGAAGAATGCGGAAACTATGCAGGCCAGGGCTTGCGAGTTCTGGTTCTTGCCTATAGCCGGGAAGAAGCAGAAGGACCGGGGCTTCCCGGGGACTTAAAGCCCATAGCACTTCTTCTTCTCACGGATGTGATCCGTGAGGAAGCGCCGGATACCCTGAAATTTTTTGACAGTCAGGGAGTGGATCTGAAGGTTATTTCCGGTGATGATCCGGTGACTGTTTCTGCCATCGCAAAAAAGGCGGGGCTGAAGAATGCAGACCGCTATGTGGATGCCACGACGCTTTACTGTCGGGAGGATATTGAAAAGGCTGTGGCAGAGTGCAGTGTTTTCGGCCGTGTGACCCCTCAGCAGAAGAAAGAGATGGTGCAGGCATTAAAGGCACAGGGACATACCGTTGCCATGACAGGAGACGGTGTAAATGACGTTCTGGCACTGAAAGAGGCAGACTGCAGTGTGGCTATGGCCCAGGGAAGCGACGCAGCGAAAAATATTGCAAATGTGGTGCTTCTGGACTCTAACTTTGCGTCCATGCCCCATATTGTGAATCAGGGACGACGGGTTGTGAATAATATCCGTACGGCAGCATCCATGTTTCTGATCAAAACCATCTTCTCCGTCTGCTTGTCCCTGCTGACGATCTTTTTCGGAGAGGCTTACCCCTTTGAGCCTATACAGATGTCCCTGATCAGTGCCTGTGCAGTAGGTATCCCAACCTTCCTTCTTGCTCAGGAAAACAACTATGATAAGATCGACCATACATTTTTGCGGCATGTATTTATGAATGCGTTCCCTGCGGCAATCACTATTACAGCCTGTGTGTTTACGATTATGCAGGTCTGCCAGAGCGCTTACGCATCAAGTGATATGCTGAATACGGCATGTGTGCTGGTAACAGGATGGAACTATATGGCTGCTTTAAAGACCGTTTATGCCCCCCTGAATCGTTACCGCAAGGTAATTATATATGGGATGCAGGTTTCGTTCTTTATTGCATCTGTGGTATTCCAGAAGCTTCTGGCGCTTGGCTCCCTGGAATATGGAATGATCGTTCTGGTATTCATTCTGATGACATTTTCACCGATTATCATTGATGTGATCACCGAATGGATTCGAAGAATGTATGACCGTTCCCTTGACAAAGAAAATCCGGGGAAATTCTTTGCATTTTTAAATAAGCTGCAGCAATAAAGTCTTGTTTTATAAAAAACGCATAAAAATTTATAAAAAACTGGTGCCGGAATCTGTTTCCGACACCAGTTTTTTATATGGATTTTATTTTTTTCTGCAAAGCCAGTAACAGCCGAATGCTGGAATCTGTACGCCTCTGGCTTCCATTTCACGGCCGGAGATCAGATCCAGGTACATGCCGTCTTCCTCATTGATCCAGGCAACTTTATCGTATTCGCTGAAGTTGTAGATTCCAATGAATTTTTCTTCCTCATTTTCCCGAATCAGAGCCAGGATGGAAGAATCCCAGGTATCAATGGTGCGAAGGCTGACATTTGCGTTAAATACGCTATGGGAGGTACGGATGCGCTCCAGCTTGTTCAGCATAGGAAAGAGACGCCCCTGTACAGTGTGTGGCAGCCTGCGGTTGTCGGCAAGTTCCCAGTTAAAGTCTCCTCTGTGAAGGTAACGGGAATCCGCTGCTTTGTCAGGATCATTCTTGTAGGAGTAGTCATTGAGCTGGCCGATCTCGTCACCGCTGTAGATTACCGGAATGCCGGACTGGGAAAGCATAAATGCATGGAGGGTGATGTCATAGCGGATACCAAGTGCAATGCCTTCTTCATTTCCTTCAAAGCCTGCACGCTCAATGCCGCAAAGAGATGCAGTGGTTCCGCAAAGTCTTGCATCTCCCAAACGGGGATCGTCATTGTAAAGTTCGCCTCTTCCAAAAGAATTAGGGTATTTGCCTGTAAAGAAATCGTTCAGGTATTTCTTATGTGGTACTTCTGAAATGGCGAAATTTTTAAGGAAGTCGTAATCCAGTCCCCAGCCGATATCGTCATGACAGCGCAGATAGTTCTGGAAAGTATAGTCTCTTGGAAGAGAGGCGATAATATCCATCTGGCGGCGGAGAAGGGATACATCCCTTGTGGCAACCGTATGCCAGGTACTTGCCATAGTGGTTACGTTATAGAGAAGATGGCATTCCGGTTTCTCCACAGTACCGAAATAGGGAACCACTTTTTCCGGTTCCATAACCACCTCTCCAAGGAGCAGGACGCCCGGGCAGACGATCTCACAGATCATACGCATCATACGAACCATGGTATGTACCTGCGGAAGGTTTCGGCAGTTGGTCCCAAGCTGTTTCCAGATATAGGGAACAGCGTCCAGGCGTACAATGTCCACACCCTGGTTGGCGAGGAAAAGCATATTGAAGATCATTTCATTCAATACAATGGGATTGCGGTAATTCAGATCCCACTGATAGGGATAAAATGTAGTCATAACATGCTTGCCAAGCGTGGGAAGCCATGTGAAATTGCCTGGTGCTGTGGTAGGAAACACCTGCGGGCAGGTCTTTTCGTACATGGCAGGAACATCATAGTTATCAAAGAAGAAATAGCGGTCCTGATATTCCTTTTCACCGGCAAGGGCACGTCTTGCCCATTCGTGATCCTCAGAGGTATGGTTCATGACAAAATCCAGACATACGCTGATACCACGCTGATGGCATTTGCCTGTAAGCTCTGCAAAATCCTCCATGGTGCCAAGTTCTTTCTGGACAGTACGGAAGTCTGCAACCGCGTAGCCTCCGTCGCTTCTTCCCTTAGGGGAGGAGAGGAGGGGCATCAGATGAAGGTAATTTACATTGCATTCCTGGATGTAATCCAGTTTTTCTTCCACACCTTTTAATGTTTGGGCAAAGGAGCTGACGTACATCATCATGCCGATGAGGTCATTTCGCTTATACCAGTTGGAATCCTTTTCTCTGGAAAGGTCAGATGCTTTCAGGGCTGCATTTCGGTCAGAGTAAAATTTTCTCATTTCTGCAACCAGGTCATTGAGGTGCATCATGACATAGGGATTGTCCTGATACAACTCACAGTAGAGCCATTTCAGCTCGTCGTAGTGGCGGGCGAGACGGTCGTTGAAGATTTTTTCTTCCTCTTCCGGGGTGGGGGACTGAGGCTTGGGAGCTTCTTTCATTTCTACGCTGACAGGTTCCGCTTTTTTAGTTTCTACCTTAACGGGCTCCACCTTTTTGGTTTCTACCTTAACGGGCTCCACCTTTTTGGTTTCTACCTTAACGGGCTCCACCTTTTTGGTTTCTACCTTAACAGGCTCCACTTTCTTAGTTTCTACCTTAACAGGCTCCACTTTCTTAGTTTCTACTTTAACAGGCTCCACTTTTTTAGTTTCTACTTTAATGGTTTCCACTTTTTTAGTTTCTACCTTAACGGGCTCCACCTTTTTGGTTTCTACTTTAATAGGCTCTGATTTTTTGGTTTCCACTTTCGCAGCCTCTTTTTTTACTGTCTCCACCTTCGGCGCGGTCGCCTTAAGTGCTGCTTTTTTCTTCTGGAGTCTTTTGTTTGCCATAATTTCCTCCTTTTTGTTTTTTATCGAACGATTGCGTCAGAAAATACAATATGAAATGGATTTCATATTTCTGTTCATTATCTTACAAGTGCGCATAAAAAATGTCAAGTATCATAATGCCGTAAAAAAATAAAATCTTTAGGTAATTTGCACTATTCATACAGAGGCAGAAAGCTTTCAGTGGCACAAAAACCATCCTACAGTTTGATAAATTCCGGCTTCCGGTCATGGAACACCGTGTAATAGGAAAATCCGCATTCCGTGAGAACTCTTGCCGCTTTACCAAAGGCATAGGCTATTTTATCAGGAGCGTGTGCATCAGCCCCAATGGTTATAATTTCGCCGCCTAGCTGCCTGTAGCGCAAAATAACATCTGTGCAGGGATTCGGTTCCCCGAGCCCGTAATGGTAACCTCCCGTATTCAGCTCGATTCCCACACCTTTGGAAATAAGCGTGCGCAGAATTTCATCCAGAATCTCTCTATACTGCTTATAAGAATACGAAAGATTTTTATTCGGACCATAGCGGACAATATAATCAATGTGCCCATAGACATCCATTTCCGAAAAAGCATGGAGGTTTTCCAGAATTGACTGAAAATATTCTTCATATGCACAGGATTCTTCGCGCTCCTTAAAATATTCCGGATAGTAAGGATCATATCCATGAACCACATGAGAAGAGCCGATCACAAAATCAAAGGGAGTTTCCTTCAGAAGCCTTTCAAAATACCCGCGAAGATGCGGCTGAAGTCCCAGTTCAATGCCAAACCGTATCTGGATCTTATCACCAAATTTTCCCTTTAAAAAGAACAGCTTTTGCCTGTATGCCGGAATATCCAGAGAAAATGTAATGGAATCCGGTGTATCCGGATAATCCGGATCCAGATGTTCTGTAAAGCAGATGCCCGAAAGCCCCTGCCTGACCGCACCCTGTATCATATCCTCCATAGGAGTCTGGGAATCAGCAGAAAAAGAAGAATGTATGTGGCAATCCCATAAAATCTGTTTATTCATAGAAAGGAGTCCCCCTTTTTTTTATTATCCTTCTGCAGGAAATGCAGAAATTAGTATCGTTTAGGAACATATCTGGGATATTATACCATATTTTTCTTTTTTACATGGATTTTTTATAAAATACTCTTGAATTTTTGTATGAAATTCGGTACAATAACCCATAGGTTGATGTTTCTTTAACAAACACGAAGAGATGTCATATATTAACCACTTAATTTATAGGAGGAATTTATCATGGCAGTAAAAGTTGCAATCAATGGATTCGGCCGTATCGGTCGTCTTGCATTCCGTCAGATGTTTGGAGCAGAAGGATTTGAGATCGTAGCAATCAACGATTTAACTTCTCCGAAAATGCTGGCACACTTATTAAAATATGATTCCACTCAGGGAAGATATGCTCTGTGTGACAAAGTTGAAGCTGGCGAAGATTCCATCACTGTAGACGGAAAAGAAATCAAGATTTATGCAAAAGCAAACGCTGCAGAACTTCCATGGGGAGAAATCGGCGTAGATGTAGTTCTGGAATGTACTGGATTCTACACCTCCAAAGATAAAGCTCAGGCTCATATCGATGCTGGCGCTAAACATGTTATCATTTCCGCTCCGGCCGGAAACGATCTTCCAACTATCGTTTACAATGTAAACCATGCTGGTCTTACAAAAGAAGACAAGATCATCTCCGCAGCTTCCTGTACAACAAACTGCTTAGCACCAATGGCAAAAGCATTAAATGACTGCGCACCGATCAAATCCGGTATCATGTGCACAATCCATGCATACACAGGCGATCAGATGACTCTTGACGGACCGCAGAGAAAAGGCGATCTGAGAAGATCCCGTGCAGCAGCAGTAAATATCGTTCCGAACAGCACAGGTGCTGCAAAAGCTATCGGTCTTGTTATCCCGGAACTGAACGGCAAGCTCATCGGCGCTGCTCAGCGTGTTCCGACCCCAACAGGTTCTACAACGATCTTAACGGCAGTTGTTGAAGGAACTGTAACAAAAGAACAGATCAATGCAGCTATGAAAGCAGCATCCAATGAGTCCTTCGGATACAACGAAGACGAAATCGTATCCAGCGATATCGTAGGAATGAAATTCGGTTCCCTGTTCGATGCTACCCAGACAATGGTTCTTCCTCTGGACAATGGCACAACACAGGTACAGGTAGTTTCCTGGTATGACAATGAAAACTCCTACACAAGCCAGATGGTTCGTACTATCAAACACTTCGGAAGCCTGCTTAACGCATAATCCAAGCCCGATAGAAGTATAGACTCACCAGGGGGTCCGGTCTGATAAGGACCGGATCCTTTTTTAGTATATTATTCAAGGAGGCATAAATAACATGCTTAACAAGAAATCTGTTGATGACATCAACGTAAAAGGCCAGAGGGTTCTGGTAAGATGTGACTTTAACGTTCCGTTAAAAGATGGGAAGATCACTGACGAAAACCGTCTGGTTGCTGCCCTTCCTACCATTAAGAAACTTATCGCTGACGGCGGCAAAGTAATCCTTTGCTCCCATCTTGGCAAACCGAAGGGAGAGCCGAAGCCGGAATTATCTCTTGCACCTGTTGCAGTCCGCCTGTCCGAATTACTTGGCCAGGAAGTAAAATTTGCCGCAGATGCAGAAGTAGTCGGCCCTAATGCAAAAGCTGCTGTAGAAGCTATGAAGGACGGCGACGTTGTTCTTCTTGAGAACACCCGTTATCGCAAAGAAGAAACCAAGAACGGCGAAGAATTCAGCAAAGATCTTGCTTCCCTTGCAGACGTATTTGTAAATGACGCTTTCGGTACTGCCCACAGAGCACACTGCTCCAATGTTGGCGTAACTCAGTACGTAGAGACTTCTGTAGTCGGATACTTAATGCAGAAAGAAATCGATTTCCTCGGCAACGCAGTAAACAGCCCGGAAAGACCGTTCGTAGCAATCCTTGGCGGCGCAAAGGTTGCTGACAAACTGAATGTAATCTCCAACCTTCTGGAAAAGTGTGACACCCTGATCATCGGCGGCGGTATGGCTTACACCTTCCAGAAAGCAAAAGGCCTGGAAGTTGGTACTTCTCTTGTAGATGATACAAAGATCGACTATTGCAAGGAAATGATGGAAAAAGCAGAGAAGCTTGGCAAGAAACTGCTTCTTCCTGTTGATACCACAATTGCAAAAGACTTCCCGAACCCCATTGATGCTGAGATCGAAGTGACAGCTGTAGATGCAGATGCAATCCCTGCTGACATGATGGGACTTGATATCGGACCGAAAACAGCAGATCTGTATGCAGAAGCTGTGAAAACTGCAAAGACTGTTGTATGGAACGGACCAATGGGCGTGTTCGAAAACCCGATCCTTGCAAAAGGTACTATCGCTGTAGCACAGGCTCTTGCTGATACAGATGCTACCACCATTATCGGCGGCGGCGATTCCGCAGCAGCAGTAAACCAGCTTGGCTTTGGCAATAAGATGTCCCACATCTCCACAGGCGGCGGCGCTTCCCTGGAATTCCTGGAAGGCAAAGAACTGCCGGGCGTAGCAGCAGCAAACGACAAATAAATTTCATATTTTAAATACAATCCAGGAGGATAAGAAACCATGGCAAGAAAGAAAATTATCGCTGGTAACTGGAAGATGAACATGACTCCAAGCGAAGCAGTTGAGCTGGTAAATACCTTAAAACCATTAGTAGTAAACGATGAAGTAGATGTAGTATTCTGTGTACCCGCAATCGACATCATTCCTGTAATGGAAGCCTGCAAAGGTTCCAATATCCAGGTTGGTGCAGAGAATATGTACTATGAAGAAAAAGGTGCATACACCGGTGAGATTTCTCCTGCAATGCTTACAGATGTAGGCGTAAAATACGTAGTTCTTGGACATTCTGAGAGAAGAGAGTATTTTGCAGAGACAAATGAAACCGTAAATAAGAAAATGCTGAAAGCTTTCGAACACGGCATCACCCCGATCATGTGCTGCGGCGAATCCCTCACTCAGAGAGAGCAGGGCGTAACAATGGACTTCATTCGTCAGCAGGTGAAGGTTGGCTTCCAGGGCGTAACAGCAGACCAGGCTAAGACAGCAGTGATCGCTTACGAGCCGATCTGGGCTATCGGAACCGGCAAGACTGCCACAACCGAGCAGGCACAGGAAGTTTGTGCAGCAATCCGTGAATGCATCGCAGAAATCTATGATGATGCGACAGCAGCAGAAATCCGCATCCAGTACGGCGGATCCGTAAATGCAAAAACCGCACCGGAACTGTTTGCACAGGCAGACATCGACGGTGGCCTTGTAGGCGGCGCTTCTCTGAAACCGGACTTTGGCGCTATTGTAAACTATAAATAATGCTTAAGTAAGAAAAAAGCTCTGTAAACCGTAGTTTGACAGTAACTCGATTTACAGGGCTTTCTTTTTTGGGGAGTAGCGGAAAAGGTGTTCGTCCCCACAGCCTTGACAAAAAGCGGTTTCTGTCCTACTATAAACATACCGAACATAGGAAAGCAAAGGGAAAGGAGCCATTCCAATGGAAAATAGCGTCATCAAAGCCGCCCTTCTGGGGCTTGGAACAGTGGGAACCGGTGTGTATAAAGTTTTAAAAAATCAGGAAGAGGAAATGCAGGCCAAGATCGGAAGCAAGGTGAAGATCACAAAGATTCTGGTGCGTAATCTGGAAAAAGCAGCAGCAAAAGTAGATGATGCCTCTGTTTTAACGAATCAGTGGGAGGATATTCTGAATGACCCGGAGATCAGCATTGTAATTGAGCTGATGGGCGGGATTGAGCCGGCAAGAACTTATATTCTTGCTGCTTTAAATGCAGGTAAACATGTAGTATCCGCAAATAAGGACCTGATTGCAGTTTATGGCAAGGAGCTTTTGGATGCGGCAGAAAAGAATCATGTGGATTTCCTTTTTGAGGCTGCTGTAGCAGGAGGAATTCCCATCATCCGTCCGTTGAAACAGTGTCTGGCAGGCAATCACATGACAGAGGTTATGGGAATTGTCAACGGAACCACCAATTTTATCCTGACCAAGATGACACAGGAGGGGATGGAATTTAAAGACGCCCTTGCTCTTGCCACAGAGCTTGGTTACGCGGAAGCAGACCCTACCGCAGATATTGAAGGCCTGGATGCAGGGCGAAAGGTTGCAATTCTCGCAAGCGTTGCCTTTAATTCCCGGGTGGTATTTGATGATGTATACATAGAGGGAATCACCAAGATTTCTGCAAAGGATATCCGCTATGCCAAGGAAATGGGCTGCGATATCAAGCTTCTTGGAGCAGCACGCCAGGCAGAAGACGGGATTGAGGCTTACGTTTGCCCTATGCTGATTCCAAGCACCCATCCTCTTGCATCTGTAAATGATTCCTACAATGCTGTTTTTGTACATGGAGATGCGGTGGAAGATGCCATGTTCTTCGGACGGGGTGCAGGTGAGCTGCCCACAGCAAGTGCAGTTGTGGGAGATATTTTTGACATAGTCCGTAATATCCTGGCAGGATGCTGCGCACGCATCGGCTGTACCTGTTACAAGAATACTCCTGTGAAAAAAATGGAGGATACGCATAACCGTTATTTTGTCCGTCTCCAGGTGGAAGACCGATGCGGTGTCCTTGCGGAGATGACTGCAGTATTTGCCAAATACCATGTAAGTGTCGCACAGATCATCCAGAAGGAAACAAAAACAGAGGGAAGCGCAGAGGTAGTTGTGATCACAGCAAAAGTGCGTGAGGGCGACTTCCGGACAGCTATGGATGAACTGAAAAGCAGAGCTTCCATCCAGAAGATATCCAGTCTGCTTCGCGTTTACGGAAAATAAAAACTGAAAATCCTTGAAAAATCTCAGAATTTTGATAGTATATAAAGGAAGAAACTTTCAGTACAAAATGTTTCCGTTTTTTGAAACGGAGGAAATTTACAAATAAAAGGAGAGCATTATGAGCAAAAAACCAACTGTGTTAATGATCCTTGATGGATACGGATTAAATGAAAAGAAGGAAGCAAATGCTGTATACGAAGCAAAGACACCGGTAATGGACAAATTAATGGCAGAATATCCTTTTGTAAAAGGCTATGCAAGCGGGCTGGCAGTAGGCCTTCCGGACGGGCAGATGGGAAACTCTGAGGTGGGACATCTGAACATGGGCGCAGGCCGTATCGTATACCAGGAGCTTACCAGGATTACCAAAGAGATTGAAGATGGAGATTTTTTCAAAAATGAAGCACTTCTTACAGCAATGAGAAATGCCAAGGAGAACAATTCCTCCATTCACTTTATGGGCCTTTTGTCTGACGGTGGTGTTCACAGTCATAATACACATCTTTACGGACTTCTGGAAATGGCAAAACGGGAAGGCCTTGAGAAGGTTTATGTACACTGCTTTCTGGACGGACGTGACACACCTCCGGCATCCGGAAAAGGTTATATTGAGGAACTTCAGGCGAAGATGAAAGAGATCGGCGTTGGCGAGATCGGTGTTGTTTCCGGCCGTTACTATGCTATGGATCGTGATAACCGCTGGGATCGTGTGGAAATGGCTTATAAAGCCCTGACAAAAGGCGAGGGCATAAAAGGAACGGACGCTGCAGAAGCTGTTCAGGCATCTTATGACAATGAGAAAACAGATGAATTCGTACTTCCTACAGTCATTGAAAAGGATGGGAAACCTGTAACTGTGATTTCCGATAAGGATTCCGTAGTTTTCTTTAATTTCCGTCCTGACCGTGCCCGTGAGATCACAAGAGCTTTCTGTGCAGATGAGTTTGATGGATTTGCAAGAGAGAAGAAGCTGGATCTGACCTATGTATGCTTTACAGAGTATGACGATACCATTCCTAACAAAATCGTAGCATTTCATAAGGTACAGCTTACCAATACCTTTGGAGAGTATCTGGCTGCCCATAATATGACGCAGGCTCGTATTGCAGAAACAGAAAAATACGCTCATGTAACATTCTTTTTCAACGGCGGTATTGAAGAGCCGAATAAGGGAGAAGACAGGATTCTGGTAAAATCCCCCAAGGTTGCCACCTATGATCTGCAGCCTGAGATGAGCGCCCCTGCAGTGTGCGACAAGCTTGTGGAAGCAATCAAATCTGATAAATACGATGTGATCATCATCAATTTTGCAAACCCGGATATGGTGGGCCATACGGGAGTGGAAGCTGCTGCGATCAAAGCCGTGGAGGCCGTTGACGAGTGCGTGGGAAGAGCAGTGGAAGCGCTGAAGGAAGCAGACGGACAGATGTTTATCTGTGCAGACCACGGCAATGCAGAACAGCTTGTGGACTACAAAACAGGAGATCCTTTCACAGCACATACCACCAACCCGGTACCGTTTATTCTGGTAAATGCAGACCCGAAATATTCCCTGCGCGAGAATGGCTGTCTGGCTGATATCATTCCTACTCTCATCGAGCTGATGGGCATGGAGCAGCCGGAAGAAATGACCGGAAAATCCCTGTTGGTTTGTGAGAAATAATTTCGTGATAATAACAAGAAAACCTCTGCTTTTTGCAGGGGTTTCTTGTTATTTTGGAGAAAATGAGGAAAATGAAAATCAAAGCTTGAAAGCTGTTCCGGATTTTAATATAATACGCCTCGTACAAAAATTTGCAGCAATGGAGATGGACAGAATGCAGACAGATATGACAGTTGGAAAACCGATGAAAATGATTGTTGATTTCACGATTCCTGTTTTTATCGGAGGCGTGTTTCAGCAGTTTTATAATATGATGGATGCAGTGATCGTGGGGAAATTCGTGGGAACAAAGGCACTGGCAGCCGTGGGTGCTACAGGAACGATCATGTTTCTGATCCTTGGATTTCTAATGGGATTAACTGCCGGTTTTACAGTACTTACAGCACAGAAATTCGGCGCGGGAAGAATGGATGAAATGCGTCAGACAGTGGGAAATGCCGCGATTTTATCCGGGATCGTATCTATAGTTATGACAGCGGCAAGCCTGCTTTTTATGAGAAAACTCCTGGTGTTTATGAAAACTCCGGAGGATATTTTCAGGGATGCCTATTCTTATATTATGATTATATGCGGCGGTATTTTTGCACAGGTCCTGTATAATATTCTGGCAAGTATTCTTAGGGCTTTGGGAAACAGCAGGACGCCTCTTTATTTCCTGGTTTTCTCAGCTCTTTTAAATGTGGTGCTGGATCTGGTTTTTATTATTACGTTTCATATGGGCGTTTCCGGCGCTGCCTGGGCAACGGTGATCTCCCAGGGGGTATCCGGAATCCTTTGTCTGGTTTATATTGTAAAGGATGTGCCTGAACTTCATCTGGAAAAAGAGGACTGGAAACTGCAGAAAAGTGTTACCGTGAACCAGTTAAGTGTAGGTTTTCCAATGGGAATCCAGTATTCCATCACAGCAATCGGAACGATGATGGTGCAGACTTCCCTGAATCTTCTGGGCTCTTATGCAGTGGCCGCCTATACTGCCGGAGTAAAGATCGAGAGCATTTTTTCCCAGGCATTTGTGGCAATCGGAACGACTATGGCTACCTATAATGCACAGAATATCGGGGCCGGACGCCTTGACAGAGTGAAAGAAGGCTTCCGTGCTTCCCATATACTGGGAATGACGTATGCAGTGGTTTCCGGCGTGATTCTGGCCTTTTGGGGCAAGGAGCTTGCATATCTTTTTATTTCCGATAATGCGGCAGAGGTAATTCCCATGGTAGATCGCTATCTGAAATGTGCAGCAGCATTTTTTCTGCCACTTCATCTGGTCAATGACCTTCGCAATGGCATACAGGGGATGGGATACGGAATTCTTCCCATGATGGCCGGGGTTGCGGAACTGTCAGGGCGAGCTGTAACGGCGCTGATCGCAGGACATAAGAAAAACTATTTTATCGCCTGCCTTGCAAGCCCCATGGCATGGTTCGTGGCAGCAGCGCTGCTGGTATTGATGTATTTCTATGTTATGAAGGATATGGGCAGGAAGCTGAATCCGATTCGAAATGAATCAAATTCTGAAAAGAATAAAAAGAAAAACAGAGGATACAATATGCATTAAGGTTTAGGGTATAATGCAGCCATACAAAAAGATGGAGCCTGGCGAAATCAATATATATGGCTGCTTTTTCTTCATTTGCAGAGCTTACTGCCTGTTTCGGAAATGTAGGAAACAAGTATAACGAAAATATTAAGCTTTTGTGAATAAATGAAATATAGGTGCAAAATAAGAGAAGTATGTTATAATATAGTGGTTATAGCAAATGTTGCTGTTTACACCGCAGGTGTGAGCGGCAGCGGCTTATTTGAGGAGAGTAAGTAAATGAGAAATAAAGAAGAATGGAAACGTTTTTCTGATGAAGAACTGATGGATGAGGAACTGGATCAGGACTTTGCCGGGGAAGAATACGAGGACGATGAGGATTCCGGCGGCGAAGACGATGGCGGGGACTTTGACGAAGAAGAATATGACGACGAGATCTTTGAGGAGGAATCAGACCGCCGGGAATATGAAGATGAGGAAGACCTGGAGGAAGAAGAATACGAAGATTTCGATGGTGAGGAATACGAAGACGACGAAGACTTCGATGGTGAGGAATATGAGGACGACGAAGACTTCGATGGTGAGGAATACGAGGATGACGAAGACTTCGACGAAGAAGAATTTGAGGATGACGAAGACTTCGATGAGGAAGAATATGAGGACGTTCAGGACTCTGACGGAGAAGCAGATACCCATGAGGATTCGGAAGGTGATGAAGAATTTGAAGCAGGAATCAACGCAGCCATGTCAGGGATCGCCCGGGACGGAGATAGAGAGGGACGCAGCAGCAATCCTGCCAGACCTGCAAAATCCGCCAGGCCGAAACCGCTGACCTATGTTCCCATGGATGACGATGAACTGCTGATACCGGAGAAAAAATCCAGGGGAAAGCATAAAGGACTGAAGATCACCGGAGCGGCAGCTCTTATGCTCCTTGTCTCTGCGGGATGTGCCTATGCAGGTGTTTCTTATTATTATTCCGATAAATTTTTTGAAGGAACAACCATCAATGGCTATGACTGTTCAGGAAAGACACCCTATGAAGTAGAACAGATGATAGCGAAGAATGTGGAGAATTATTCCATTCAGGTCTCTTCCAGAAATCTGGAGCCACAGGTGATTGAAGGCAGTCTGATCGATTATAAATATGCACCTGACGGGGAAGTCATGAAGCTTCTGAAGGATCAGAAGCCCTATAAATGGATCCGGGGTTATTTTGAAGAAAAAAGTTATACCATTGCGGAAAATGTGACCTATAGTAAGGAACTCCTTCAGAACCAGGTGCTGCAGCTAAATTGTGCACAGAAGGAAAACCAGGTAGCGCCTGAGAATGCATATGTTTCTTTTATAGATACGCATTTTGAGATTGTTCCGGAGACAGAAGGCAGCGAGCTGAATGTGAAGCAGGCATATCAGATTCTGGACGAAGCGGTTTCCGGAAAACAGGAGACCATTGATTTTTCCGGCAATTCCGATGCTTATGTAGCGGCTGCTGTCACAAGCGAAGATCCGGGATTAAAAGCAACCCTGGATGCATGCAATAATTTTACAAAGGCCAGCATTACTTATACATTTGGCGAAGAAACAGTTACCCTGGATGGAACGACTATTAAGGATTGGCTTCAGTTTGATGAAAAAGGTCAGTTTGTTCAGGACGATGCATCCTTCCAGCAGCACATTGCGGAATATGTTGCACAGCTTGCAGCTCAGTACGATACTGTGGGTACCAGCAGAGAATTTTACACCACAAGCGGCCGTACAGTATACGTTTACGGCTCCGCATATGGCTGGCAGATCGACCAGAAGGCAGAAGCAGCCCAGCTTACCCAGGATATCCAGTCCGGAGCACAGACTACAAGAGATCCTGTTTATGCCATGACTGCAAATTCAAGAGGCTATAATGATCTGGGAAATACTTATATTGAGGTAGATCTGTCAAACCAGCATATGTATTATTATCAGGACGGCGGGATTATCTTTGATTCGGATATTGTATCCGGAAATATGAGCTACAGTGACCGCCAGACGCCGGAAGGGATTTACACCCTCTATTATAAAAAGAGCCCGGATGTTTTACGGGGGGAAAAGAAACCGGACGGAACATATGAATACGAGACAGAGGTGGAGTACTGGATGCCCTTTAACGGAGGAATCGGATTCCATGATGCATCCTGGCAGCCCTATTTCGGAGGAGACCGTTATTTAACAGGCGGTTCCCACGGATGTATTAATATGCCGCCTTATAATGCGGCAATTCTCTATGAGATTATTCAGTATGGTGTACCGATTGTATGTTTTTACTAATGAGAAAGGGCTGGAGATAAGAGATGAACAGTAAATTTGATTTTATATTGGCAGCAGCCGCAGTTATCATCGGTATTCTGCTCCTGACCGGAAACGGCAGCATCTTTATGGGCGGCGGAAATGCCAAAAAACGCAGCACCATGTATGATGAAAAAAAGATGGAGAAGGCTTCCGGAATTGCCCTGATCCTGATCGGAATTGCAACTGGGATTGATTCCTATACAACAGGAGTTGCAGCCAAGATCGCCTATACACTTGTGCTGGTGGTGATTTTTGCAGTACTGCTGATCTATTACCAGAAAAAATGCAAAAAGAAATAACAGATACAAAAAAAGAGGAGAATGCTCAAAATGAGCATGCTTCTCTTTTTTTGTAAATCAGATGAAGATAGAAAACGCCGGAGACTTTATCCGGATTTACACTTCTTTTATACAAAGGGGAATGAGATCCGCAGGCTTTTGGATTGCTGCATAAGGGTGTTCTACCCGGCCGAAACCGTAAGAAGCGAAGATAAACGGAACGCCTGCTTCCTCACAGGCTTTATAATCCCCCATGGTATCTCCTACATAAACAGGGGCTTTCAGATGATGCTCCCTGACGATTTGGCGGATATTGGTTCCCTTTGCCATGCCCGTATCTCCCGGGCACAGATGATCAGTAAAATATTTTCCAAAACCTGTTGCCTTTAGAAATACTTCAATATAACCTGCCTGGCAATTGCTTACGATAAATAACGGATACTGTCCGGACAATGCAGCCAGAGTCTCTTCCAGATCTTCATAAAGAGGTGCGCATTGGCGAAGAAGGGCTTCATGTTCTGCCTGGCAGCAGGCATCAATGATACGAAGCTGCTCCTCCTCTGAAAACTCCGGGAATAAAGCCTTCGCAATATCCGGCAGGAGCTGGCCGAACAAAGACATCAGCCTTTCTGAAGTAATTGTGATATCCAGCTTTTCAGTCTGCTGAAGATAAGCGGTCCAGGCTTTTGCCACAATAGCAGTAGAATCCCATAAGGTACCGTCCACATCAAAAATAATCCCATCCATTCCTGCAAATCCTTTCTTTCTAAAATCAATGTCATAGGTTATATTAAAGGAAAATACGGAAAAAAGCAACCTCAAAAAAATGTGTTGACAAAGGAGGACAGGCTGACAGTATAATACAAAAAGAATAGAAATGACTGACAACAAGGAGGAGAAAAAATGGGACTACCAGAAAACAGCGGTTTTGATCTGTATTCCAGATGGCAGCATGGAGTGAGAAACCTGATCAGTGATGTTCCGGGGGTAAAAGTAGGCCATGCAACCATTCATGAGGGAGATGCACATACAGGAGTCACAGCGGTGATTCCCCATGAAGGGAATCTATTCAGGGATAAGGTGATGGCCGGAGTATCGGTGATCAATGGATTCGGAAAGAGCACGGGTCTTGTACAGATTGAAGAACTTGGCACCATTGAAACCCCCATCATACTTACCAATACGTTCGGGGTGGGAACAGCCTTAAATGCATTGGTGAAATATATGCTGGAACAAAACAGGGATATCGGAATTCTGACAGGAACCGTAAACGGCGTTGTTACGGAATGCAATGACGGGTGGCTGAATGATATCCGCGGCATGCATGTAAAGGAAGAACATGTAAGGGAAGCTCTGGAAAACGCTTCTGAGGATTTTCAAGAGGGTGCCATAGGCGGCGGTACCGGAATGGTGTGCCAGGGCCTGAAGGGCGGAATCGGCTCTGCTTCCAGAATTCTCGAGGTTGATGGGCAGACGTACACCATAGGCGCCCTGGTGATGTCAAATTTTGGGGCGCCGGGGAATCTTGTAATCGGCGGAAAGCATTATGATACCGGAAAATGCAGAGCGGATTCCCAAAAGGAGAGGGAGCCTGATAAGGGCTCCATCATTATTGTGATCGCAACGGATATTCCTCTTTGCGAGAGACAGCTGAAAAGAGTGGCCAGACGTTCCATGATAAGCCTTGGAAGAACAGGGTCTTACTGTGGAAACGGAAGCGGCGACATCGCTGTTGCATTTACTACAGGAAACAGGGTGGAACACTACAGTAAGGAAAATATTCTGAATATGAGAACGTTTTATGACGCCAATATGGACATGGTTTTTGAAGCTGCTGTGGAAGCTGTGGAGGAGGCAATCGTCAGCTCCCTTTATCATGGAAAAACCCTGACCGGTATTCGTGGGAATAAAGCGATGGGATTTTTGGAGTTTTTGGAAAAGTATGAGGCGGAATAGGATAATATTCTGAAATGTCTGTTTTTAGTAATATTTGTAAGATTTTTTATTGACAGAAGGAAATTTATGATATAAACTATAAAAAATACGACGGAGTATCTTGTGGCAAGTACTCCGTCTTTTTAAGTTAATCTCCTGTGCCAGTTCGCAGACATATCTGAAAACTTTTTGCTCTAATGTCTTGAAAGATACCAGCTTTTCTTCTACAATAGATTTCATCATACAGACTCCTTTACGTGTTTTTCTC
>JAETNR010000060.1 GCA_021772055.1 Blautia sp.
AAAAATAAAACATCTTATTTTCTAAAAAATCTGTTTTTGAGTTGCACAGGGATATTTTGGGCAATTTTGAACTAACAGGCAGTACAATTTTCAAGTAGCACAACGAGTTAATTTAATTGCTTCCTCTTTGAGTTCAGAGTTTGCAGATACGCCGTAGCCACCGCCGTTCCATGCTGCAATATCTGTTGCAGAAACAGCACCGCCTTCGACTACAGGCATGGTGAATACACGAATGTTGGTGCGGATTTCTTCAGGAATATCTTCATTAAGTGCCATGGATGCTTCCCAGCGTCCCATGTAGAACATGGCATCCTGACCATTCGTAAACAGGTTCATTGCGCCTGCATCCAGCACTTCGCTGAGGAAAGAAGGCTGCCCCCAAATACTTACCACATCCGGCATTCCTTCCATTGCTGCTGCCAATGCAGCTGACATCCATTTTGCTTTCATGCGATACCCTCCTTGATATTGGATTTGTTTTTTTGTTGGATTTAATATAACATTCCATTTTGGAGGATTACAGGTATTAATCTTTCAAAATAGTGGACGATTTTCATCTTTGCTTCCCGTCTCGTCCATTTGACTAAAAACTTAGCGTATTATTGACGAAATGATATTGCTTTTTTTTCCAATTTATATTATAATCTTTTTTGTAAAAAGAATTTACCCTTCAAAAATTCTTTTTTACATAACCCCTTATTTAATTATTTATACTCCCCTCGAAACACCCGGTAGCTCCCCTACCGGGTGTTTCACTGTGGTTTTATAGGGGTTTGCGGAATTTAAGCGCTTTGAGATTTGTCCGGAAAAGGAAAACCTGAGAGAGTTATACCCAATTTTTACCCAACTTTCAAAAACAGCCGGAAATCTTCTGCAATTCCGCCGCTTTTGTATCGGGCAAAACATGACTGTAAATATCTAAAGTCATATTTATGATGTTGAGGTCAAAACCATAAATAAATTGATCCCTATTCCTACAGTACCTTGAAAAATTCATATTTTGTAGTGTAATGCCGGACTTTTGGGGATATATGCTGGTTATTCCCTATCTTGTTTTATACAAGTACCGGATTTTGAGCATAGTTTCCCTGCCCCTTCACATAATTGAAGAGTTTTCGGAAATTCAATGCTGCTATCTTGGAACCGAAAAAGAACTTGCCACGCTGTTTTCCATGAGGCATCTTTTCCAAATGGTAATTCTTGCGGATATTTGACGGAACAGTCTCGACTCCATTACGGAGCCTTGCATAATTTTTAAATTCTTCACTGCTCATGCAGAAAGGAAACCCCATCAGATGATCAAGGTCCTTGTTTACGCCTACATGAACCAAATTTATTCCAGCAGTAAAATTGAGGAGGTCTGCCGGCGGGACATCAACTTCATGTGGCTATTGGAAGGCAAGAAGATACCGGACCATACGACGATTGCCAGATTCCGAATCCTGCATTTTGCACCTTGTTCGAAGAAGGTCATGGCAGAGGTGACGGAATTCCTGTATAAAGCCGGGGAGATATCCGGAGAGGTAATCTTTATAGACGGGACCAAAATAGAGGCTTGTGCCAATAAATATACTTTTGTGTGGAAAAAAGCAGTGGATGAGAACCTGAAAAAGCTGCGGAAAAAGCTGTACGCCTTGAAGGAAACAGAGGGAATCGAGTTTGTGCATGGAGCAAGAAGCCGCAAAAGCATGCTGCAGAAGAGCATAGAAACCTTGGAGGGCTACTTGTCCAAGTTGAAAGAATACACCAAAAAGCTCCATATATGCGGCAACCGTAACAGCTATTCCAAGACAGATCCGGATGCCACGTTTATGCGGATGAAAGAGGACGCCATGGGGAATGGACAACTTAAGGCGGGATATGAAAGCGAAGAGAATTACAGCGGCCTGGAAGCGAAAAGGCAGCTGGCGTACATAAAGCCGTCCAATTATGAGATTTCTAAGAAACGGAAGTACAAAAAGGATATCGGCAGGGCGGAAAATATGGAGTATGACGCGCAGGGAGTAAATAGGGAGGCCCTGCTGAAAGGCAGAGTCTAAGAAATTGCACCCTTCTGGAAGAAAAGGGGCTGTTACGTTGGATGTTTACCAACCTCCAATGCAACAGCCCCCTAATGCTCTCCGGATTTCAGCTTGACAGAAAATTACCCAGAGAGTATGATTTATATAGAAGGATTTTTGTATGAGATAGTGTTGGAAGGACAAAATAATTGTCTGAAAGAAAGGAACTCACAAATGGCCAATGAACATGAAGAACAAATAAGAATCGTACAGGAAACTGTAGCGGGCAAGGAAATTACCTTTGCACATGTAATGGGCGGCCCGGCTCCTATCATATATCAGAAGCTGGGGCTGAATCCTCAGCTGGATTACCGTTCCTCAGCGATCGGGATCATGAACATGACGCCTCCGGAGTCCGCGGTTATTGCATCCGATATCGCAGTGAAGAGCGGCAACGTATATCTGGGATTTGCAGACCGTTTTACAGGAACTCTGATCATTACAGGAGAAATCTCGGACGTAATTTCTGCTATGACAGAAATCGTAGATTATTTCAGGGATTCTCTTGGTTATGTAGTTTGTAATATCACAAAGAGATAGGAAGTGCAGCCATGGCTCAGATAACGAAGGAAGAACTGTTGGAAAAGCTGTTCCATCAGGATTATGAACAGCTGAAGGGAAAACGGTTGCGCATGACACGTGTTCGCGTTCCCGGAAAAGAAGTCTGCCTGGCCCATATTATCAATCCGTCACAGGACTGCATTTACGAAAACCTGGGACTGCATATCGGAGTTCACGAAGGAGAAGATCACCGGGGAGAAACCATCGGCCTTATCCGTTTTACTCCATGGGAGGCTGTTGTGGTTGCCGCAGATGTGGCAGTGAAAAGTGCACACGTGCAGATTGGGTTTATGGACCGTTTCTGCGGTTCTCTCATTCTTACAGGCGGACATTCCCAGGTAGAGACTGCTGTTGAAGAAGTTGTTCGTTTTTTTAAAGAAACACTGGGCTTTAAAACCTGCGAGATTCATAAAAGCTAAGAAACAGGACAGGGTGGCAAATGAAAAAACTTTTTTTAATGGGCAGAAGTGAAGCCGGAAAGACCTCTCTTACCCAGGCGCTGAAAGGCGAAGAACTTCATTACAAAAAAACGCAATATACCAATACGGCAGATGACACCATCGACTCCCCGGGAGAGTATGCAGAATCCAAACGTTTCAGCGTAGGGCTGGCCTGCTTTTCCTTTGAGGCAGATGTAGTGGCGATTGTCCAGGCTGCAGACGAGCCCTACAACCTGTTCAGTCCAAGTCTCCGCTCCTTTATTCTCCGTCCTATTATCGGCATTATCACCAAAGTCGATTCTCCCTACGCCAATGTCCCCATGGTCAGACAGTGGCTGATTAATGCCGGATGTGAGCGGATTTTTATGGTAAATAACGTAACCAGAGAGGGAATTGATGAACTGCTCCAGTATCTGGAGGAAGACCCGCCCCGCCTCACACTGGCTCAGGCAAGATACAAACAAAGCCTTGGCCTGAATGAATGGGATCCCCTGCCTGAAGGAGTGGAATATCCGGAAGGCATATAACTGGTTAAAAACATACAGCCGGGCTGTTTTCTTTCACAGCCCGGCCGTATTGTTTTATCATATGTTATATTTTACTGAGTGGGGAAGGACTCCCGGGTTCCTGTCTCTGGCAGGCTGCATTTGCAGGAATGTTAGAAACAGTTTGTTCTCTGTGCTTCTGCGTTGTTCAGAAAATCCGTGTTGTCTGAGCCGTCAGGTGAGTTCGCGGATTTTCTGAACGTTTCTAGCAGAAGTGCAGGGAACTTACTGTTTCTTGCGCTCCGAAACCGCAGCCTGCCAGAGACAGGAACCCGGGAGCCCTTCCCCACTCAGTGAAATGTAATCATTTGTCGAACGATTTGTTCTTTTCTGTATTGACACTAAGTGGAAACCTTGCTACAATGACATTACATATCTGGGAATACTCTATACCATTCGGTGCTGTTTCCCCATATGAATACAATGCAAATATGGCGGAAAAGGACCTGACATCGTAAAGGGTTTTCCAAAGGCTCCATGACATATGTTTCCCTTTCTGCCCGTAAAGAAAGGAGAATGCATATGCCTAAAAGGACACTGGAAGAATTGAATTTACTGGATGACTTTTTGTTTGGAAGTATGGTAACCTATCCCGAGATCGGAGAAGCATTTATTCGGGAGCTTCTAAAAACCATCTTCGGAAGAAAATTCGGCAGTCTTACCGTAATCCCGCAGAAAGTTTATTACGGAAGTGATACGGACAAACATGGAGCGCGGCTGGATGTCTACCTTGAGGAGGACCTTCCGGACAATAAGGCAGTTGTCTATGATGTGGAACCGGATAAGAAAACAGATACAGAGTCCCTGGAGGCCCTGCCGTTACGCGTTCGGTTCTATCATGCCAAAATTGATTCCAGGAGTCTGAGATCCGGCGAAAGTTACCACTCGTTAAAACGGGTCTGTGTCATTATGATCATGCCGGATGACCCCTTCCAGGAAAACCGCATGGTTTATACCATCCGCAATATGTGTGAAGAGGTTCCTTCCATGCCTTACGAAGACGGTGCCAGAACTATCTTCCTGTATACAAAAGGAACCGAAGGAAATCCTCCGGAAAAGCTTAGACAGCTTCTTCATTATATGGAGGACACAAAAGAAGAAAATGCAGTAAATGAAACACTGCTTCATATCCATGATATGGTAAGGACAGTGAAGCAGGACGAGGAGGTGTCACTGGAATATATGAAGATTTTTGAACGTGAAGAAATGCTTATCCGACAAGGACGCAGAGAAGAACAGGCGAACACGGAGCGGGAACGCCAAAGGGCTGACGAGGCAGAAAAAAAAGCCGCTAATGCGCAAAAGGAAGCTGAGAATGCCCAAAAAATAGTTTTCGATCTGGAACAGGAACTTACCCATCTTAAGAAAGAGCTTGAAAAACTAAAGAAAAGCTCTCCGAATAACATTGAATGAAAGAAGGAACCTTCGTTTCCAATCATCCACATGGTCATGTTCGATGACAAAAAGCCGGACGATGAAGATCTGGTGGAAGAAGCATTGAGCGAAATGACGGCAGAGCGGCTGGGAATCCGGGTGGATATCGATACCATGGCAGATCTGGTCTCCATGGACCTGCTCTTTCCCCTTGAGGATCTGGCAGAAGAATATGGGACGTCCATACAGGAAGCGCTTGAAGATACCCTAAAAAAAATCCGCCGGTGGTATCTTCAGGGCTACATTGACCCGGATGTTCTCCTTTTACAAGCCCCCTGTGGAATCGGAGCTGTCCGCCATAGATACCGTGCTGAATACTTACCGTATCCCCCTGGAGCTTGGATGCGTAGAACCAGATACAGAACTTCCTATTATGTTCCTTCTCTTAACTTAGTCCGGCTTTCTTGTTTTGGCCATTTCCATTCCCAGACGGATTGCCCGGAAAATCCGCTCCGATGCCATTTCAAGATAAGTATCTGCATGTTCCATTGCCTGCTGTACACTCATAGGCTGATTTACACAGGCCTCCATGGTACTGACTCCCACATGGTAAACCTCCTGTGCGCTTTCCGACAGACCTCCCGCAATGGCAATCACAGGCTTTCCCTGGGCCTTGGCTCTTTTAGCCACTCCATCTATCACTTTTCCGCAGACAGACTGGTTATCTATCCGGCCCTCGCCTGTAACGATCAGGTCTGCCCATTCCACTTCCCTGTCAAATCTGCAGAGATCCAGAATTGCTTCAATTCCCCGTCTTAGCTTTGCACCGGCAAAAACTACCAGACCCCAGCCAAGCCCTCCGGCTGCACCTGCTCCCTTTTCCCAGCGGATGTCTTTTTTTTCAAGGCTGCTCATAAGGTCTGAGAGATGTTTCATCCCCTCATCAAGGGCTTCCATATTTTCAGGAGTTGCGCCCTTTTGCGAGCCGTAAATCCGGGCTGCACCGTCCGGGCCATATAAAGGATTGGTTACGTCACACATAACCGTTATTTCCGTCTCAGCTAAACGGCTGTCCAGACCTGTCAAATCAATCTCTGCAATAGCCTTTAAGGAACCGCCTCCCGGGCCGATTTCTTTTCCTTCTCTATCTTTAAAGGAAGCCCCAAGTGCCTGAGCCATTCCTACCCCTGCATCATTGGTAGCCGAGCCCCCGATCCCGATACAGATTTTCCTGCATCCTTTGTCCAGTGCCCCTTTTATCATTTCCCCCGTGCCATAGGTAGTCGCTTCCATGATATTACACTTTTCCGGTTCAACCAGCGTAATTCCTGACGCCTGGGCCATTTCCATAACCGCAGTTCCGTCATCCAGGATCCCATAAAAGGCATCCTTGGTACCGCCGTTCGGTTTATGTACCTTTACCCTTTCATAGTTTCCTCCAAGACAGCTTATGAGGGTTTCCACAGTCCCTTCTCCCCCATCGGCCACGGGCATCATGTGAAATTCTGCCTTTGGAAATACTTTTAAAGCTCCTGCTTTGATCTTTTCAGCAACTTCAGCTGTACTTAAGCTTCCTTTGTAGGAATCAGAAGCTATGAGTATTTTCATGATATCATACCCCCTCGATTTCATTTTCATTGCAGCTTATAACGCCAACCCTTATGCTTTTCTATTTCTCTTATGCATTTTGTGTAAGCCAATTATAGCAGTACCCTTTTTTCCACACAAGATTCCCCATACCAAAGATTCTTTCTGTTTTTTGTCATCAGTAACAGGTTCCGCATAAAAGCTAATCTGTTAATTCTTCCAAAAGAACAGCAATATTCAAGTATATGACCTCATTGACTTTCCTCGGGTCATAGCCGGTGATATTTTTAATCTTCGACAGACGGTACTGCAGGGTATTTTTATGAATATACAACTCCTCCGCTGTTTTTGTAAGAGAGCCTTCATTCCTGATGTAGCTTTTTAAGCACCGGACGATTTCTTTCCGTTCCTCATAGTTTATGGCCTTTCCCCAGATTTTTTCCAGATAATTCTTTCTTTTTTCTCCCGGAATGCTGCCTAACAGAAAGCGCAGGTCACTGTCATCATATGCAATCATGTGCTCCCCTTTCAGCTGTTTGGCCAGAGTGCAGGCTGCTTCCGCTGTTTTGTAGGATCTGATAAGTCCTTCCTTGCCTTCCCCTGCAATGCCTATTCCAGTATAGAGCTTACAGGAAAATCTTTTTTCCAGCTGTGGGATGTAATTTGGGGCTTCACAAAGAGAAGAAGAGCCTTCTTTTAAAAACAGAATCTCTCTGTTTCCCATAGACAGTACAAGCTGCTGAGAATCATCTTCAAACTTCTGGCGCAGCAGCCTGTCCATTTCTTCATGCTGCTCCTGAAACTCCATCCCCTCTTTTTCTTCCAAAGGCAGCAGCATTTCCGCAACCACGATCCGCCGTTTTAGCTGTACATCGATTCCCAGGATGGATGCGCTGCTTTTCAGGCTTTCCCCATCCTTTCCAAAAAGCCACTCGATCGCCATGTTCTTCCTTAAATTTTCCCGGATTCTTTTCTGGTTGTTCCGGTAGCGGTCCATGATCAGGATCTCGGTCATTTTGCGGATTACCTTACCAAGTGTGCCAATTTCCTCATAGTCGCCGGTGATTCCCACAACCCCGGCCAATTGTCCGTTTACCATAAGAGGGTAGTTCACCCCTGCTCTTGTTTCCAGGTCTGAATCCTCCCGGCTTATGATCTCCACATCCAGCTTCTCTTCAATAATCTTCTTTGCGCCTTTGTGGAGCATGCCGATACGGGATACATCTGTACTGGCAATGATGTATCCCTCTTCATTCATAATATTCACATTCCGATTGATGGTCTCTCCTATTTCATCAGCGATGCTTTGCATTTGCTTTGCGGATAATACCACGCTTCCATCTCCCCTGCAGATATTTCTCCTATTTCTTTCCTGATCTGTGCGGCGGCTTCCCTGTAGATTCCCGGATGATCAGCATTGGCTTCAAAATAATCCGCTCTGCCTCCTTTTCCGGGTTTTCTATCCTTTTCAGAAGCATCTGAACCGATCTTTCTCCCATTTCTACCACATTCTGTTCCACACTGGTAAGGGGAACTTTCCCCCACTGAGCAAAAATCGTATTGTCAAAACTTACAATAGACAGTTCTTCCGGAATTTGGATCCCGCCGGAAATGCACCTGGACATAAATCCAAGGGCAGTGGAATCATTTACAACGATCATCCCTGTGGGGCGGTCCTCATTTTTCAGAAATGCCTCCCCCAGCTTCTCTCCTGACTCTATCTTCATTTCACTGTAATAAATATCCTTATCCAGGATTTCCAGTCCGTAATTCTTCATTGCCTGGCAATATCCTTCATACCGCTGCCTTGATGCAGAGGAGGAGGTATGCCCCTTCACAAATCCGATTCTTCGGTGTCCCAGATCAATCAGATGCATCGTTGCCTCATAGCCTGCCTTAAAATTATCCAGAAGAACCATATCTCCCTGAAAGGAATTCAGGTTGCGGTTCACCAGAACCACCGGAACATCCATTTTTTCCAATTCTGCATTTACCTTTTCCACCTGTGTGGTCATCATAATCACTCCGGCAAAGCGGTATTTTCTGCATAGCTGTAGGAATTCGATTTCCTTATCTACACAGTATTCCGTGTTAAACAGCATAACCATATAGCCGTTTTCATTAAAATTTTTCTGAATATGAAAAGCCAGCTCCCCATAAAAAGGATTTCGTATGTCCCCAATGATCAGGGCAATCACACGATTGCCTTCCTCTTCCTTCTGATGGCTTTTACTATTGGGCTCATAACCGATTTCTCTTGCATATTCCATGATCCTGTCACGCACCTTTTCGCTGACACCCGGAGAATTACTCAAAGCCCTGGAAACTGTAGAGCAGGATACCCCAAGATCTGCTGCCACATCTGTAATCGTATATTTTCTTGCCATATACTTATCCTCAAAGTCTTGTTTATAAGAAAGAATCCTGTTTTTCAGGATCCTCCGCCTGCGGCTGACCGCATGAACGGCATAATTGATATATTTCATTATATCCATAGTCCCCTTTAAAAGTCAATGGCAATCCCTTTTTTTACGCAAATTATCTGTTCTATTTTCTCTCAATTTTCGTTTCTTTTTTATGCAAATCATTTCATATTTTCTCTTTTTGTGTATTTCATTTAATTTATCAGCGAAATTTTTATGTATTTTGCCTATTTACAGAAGTACGATTCTTGTTTATGATAAAAATACGTTAAATCTTTTTGCGTATTTACGCAAATGCATTTCATTATTTTCTTTACTCATGATAGCATTTTGGAGAAAACAAACTATGATATGCGGAACTGATTTATGGAAAAACAAACTTGCATCAGATATGGAAACGGTTTCTTTTCACGGAATCTCCTATTCCATATTTAAAAACGAACCTGCCACACTCTACTGTGCACTGGCAGAATCCGCCAGGAAGTATCCTGATCATACTGCTCTGGTCAGTCCCGAAAAACAATCCTATACCTTTGAAAAATTTCTGGAAATGACAGACTCCTTCGCAGCCTGCCTGGAGCAGAAATGGAACATTACCAAAGGCTGCGTTGTGGGATTGCTGCACTATAACAGTGTGGAATTTTGTACTGCGCTTCTGGCTTTGAATAAGCTTGGAGCCATTACAGTACCCCTTCCCGGAAAATTCAGGCAGCAGGAGATTCTCTCCCTTATTGAAAAAGCGGAAATATCCTTTCTGATCTGCCATGAAGATTATGCGGACTGGTTTTCCGGGGACAGCCGCCTTTCCGGCAGGATTCTGGTTTTCCCGGAAAACCAGGCGGATTCCCTTTTTTTAACAGAAGGCGTAAAGACAGGCTCTGCGCTTTGTACAGACAGAGAAGCACCGGCTCTTTTGATGTTTACATCTGGAACCACATCCAGAAGCAAAGGCGTCATTCTTTGCAACTATAATTTCATGCACGCCGTTTGTTCCTACCAGAAGATCTTTCATATTACCTGCTGTGACCGAACGCTTCTGGCTGTACCCATCTATCATATTACCGGTCTGGCAGCTATTTTAGGCCTGATGCTTTTCAGCGGAGGAACGGTTTTCCTTCATAAGTTCTTTCACCCGGAGGAAGCAGCGAAAACCATGAAAAAAGAGCGTATCACCTTTTTCCATGCTTCTCCCACTGTTTTTTCCATGCTTTTAAAGGAACAGGCGAAGGTTCCGGACCTTCCGGATATGAGGCTTCTTGCATGCGGAAGCAGCAATATGGCTCCGGACAAAATCGAAGCCCTGCATCAGTGGATGCCCCATATGGAATTCCGGACTGTCTACGGACTTACGGAAACCACAAGTCCTGCCACAATTTTTCCGGAGGATGCAGCCACAAGCCCTTATATCGGCTCTTCCGGGATTCCCATTCCCGGATTGTCATGCAAGATCGTCAATGACAGCGGTGAAGAGCTTCCTCCTATGGAAACAGGAGAAATTCTTCTCAAAGGACCCAATCTTCTGTATCAGTATTACGGTACGGATATCCCGGCTTACAAAGACGGATGGTTTTTCACCGGCGATCTTGGTTATATAAACCAAGATGGTTATCTTTCTATTGCAGGCAGAAAAAAAGACATGATCAACCGCGGCGGTGAGAAAATCTGCAGTTATGACGTGGAAAATGTCATTTACACAATGCCTCAGGTGGAGGAAGCAGCCATCATAGGTGTTCCTGACGAAGTATACGGAGAGGTGGCCGCGGCAGCCATTGTCCTGAAGCCGGGCTTTACCCTGACGCTTCAGGAGCTGAAAGTTTACCTTTCGGACAAGCTGGCGAAATACAAAATCCCGGTTTATCTGAAAATACTGCCAAGCCTTCCCGTTACGCCCAATCACAAAACAGACAAAAAAGCAATCAAAGAATTATTTCATAAAGAAATGGAGGTATAACCCATGAAAAAACCCATCTTTATGACAGGTGAGGAAGCTGCTGCACTGATCCGGAACAACAGCACCGTTGCAACCATCGGCATGACTTTAGTTTCTGCTTCAGAAACCATACTGAAAGCCATTGAGCAGCGCTTTCTTGAAACCGGTTCTCCCAACAATCTCACTCTGGTACATTCCTGCGGACAGAGTGACCGTGACAGAGGAATTCAGCATTTCGCACATGAAAAGATGCTCTCCCGTATTATCGGCGGTCATTGGGGCCTGCAGCCCAAAATGATGGAGCTGATCGCAAACAACAAGATTCTGGCATACTGCATTCCCCAGGGGCAGTTTGCTCAATTATACCGCAGTATGGCAGGGGGCGAACCAGGCAAGATCACAAAGCCCCAATCCGGAAGAAGATCACCGGCAGACCCACAGTTTTGCCTTTGACCCTGCTTACTGCGGAGATATCAAGGTTCCTTCGGAAGCATCCGACGCCCTCCCCGCCACGCTTCGGAAGATCATCGGACGGCGCGCCCTGTGTGAGCTTCGGCAGAATGATATCCTGAATGTGGGGACAGGCATTCCCAATGATGTGGTTGGCCCCATCATTGCAGAAGAAGGCGTATCAGATGACGTTACCATCACTGTAGAATCCGGCATTTACGGGGGAATCCCTCTGGGCGGCATTGATTTCGGAATTGCAAAGAATAATTTTGCCCTGGTAAGGCATGACGACCAGTTTGATTTCTACAACGGCGCAGGTGTGGATGTTACCTACATGGGAGCCGGCGAGGCGGATACCATGGGAAATGTAAATGCCACGACGCTTGGCCCCAATCCCACCGGAGCCGGCGGGTTTATCGATATCACCACCAATGCCAAGCATGTGGTCTTCTGCTCCTCCTTTACAGGAAAAGGGCTGAAATGTTCTTTCACAGGCGGCAGGCTTCATATCGACCAGGAGGGCTCTCTTATTAAATTTGTCAACAAGGTACAGCAGATTTCCTATAACGGAACCATTGCCAGGGCGAAAAAGCAGAAAATGCATTATGTAACGGAACGTGCCGTTTTTGAACTTCGTCCCGAAGGACTTGTCCTTATAGAAATCGCTCCGGGGATCGATCTGAAAACCCAGATCCTGGACCTTATGGAATTCACGCCCATCATTGCAGAGGATTTAAAAGAAATGGATCCGGCCCTTTTCCGGGAAGACGGTCCTTTTGGATTAAAAAATTACTTATTAAAATAAATACACAAATCGGAGGTATCAGACATGAAACGTTTAGAAGGAAAAGTAGCATTGGTAACAGGCGCGGCAAGAGGTCTCGGGAAGGGAATTGCCTTAAAGCTTGCCAAAGAAGGAGCTAAGGTAGTCATCGCCGATATGGCGGATGCAAAAGAGGCGGTTTCCGAGATTCAGTCCCTTGGAGGTACTGCAAGCAGCTATCAGGTAAACATCTCCAGGCAGGAGGAAGTAAAAGGACTGTTCCGGTTTGTCCTTGACACCTATGGAACACTGGACATCATGGTCAACAATGCAGGAATCAACCGTGACGGAATGCTCCACAAAATGCCTGTAGAAAACTGGGATCTGGTCATTGCCATCAATCTTACAGGCACTTTCTACTGCACACAGGAAGCTCTTACGATCATGCGCCCGAAAAACTACGGAAGGATCATCAACATCTCCTCCGGAAGCTGGCTTGGAAATATCGGCCAGGCAAATTATGCGGCTTCCAAAGCAGGCGTTGTGGGGCTTACCAAAACCGCAGCCAGAGAAAATGCCAAAAAAGGCATTACCTGCAATGCCATCTGCCCGGGCTTCATAGAAACAGACATGACCCTGAAATTAAAAGAAGTAAACAACGGCGCTGCCTGGGACAGCATGATGCAGAGAATCCCCATGGGATACGCAGGAAAACCATCCGACGTGGGAAATATGGTAGCATTCCTGGCATCCGATGAGGCTGCCTATATCACTTCCGAAGTCATCAATGTGGGCGGCGGAATGATCGTTTAATCCTTATTTTATCAAAAGATCAGCAGGAGGAAAATGTGTGATGAATGAATTAAAAGAAGTTGTGATCGTAAGTGGATGCCGTACTGCAGTGGGCGCTTTCGGAAAAAGCCTGAAAGATATTTCTGCCATTGACCTTGGTGCACTTGTAGTAAAAGAGAGTGTCCGCCGTGCAGGAATCGATCCATCCGCAGTGGATGAAGTAGTTGTGGGACAGGTGGGCCAGATTGCAGAAAATGGCTTTGTGGCAAGAGCCGTGAGCCTAAAGGCCGGTCTTCCCAAAGAAACTCTGGCGTATTCCGTCAACCGCCAGTGCGGTTCCGGGCTTCAGTCAATTGCAGAAGCAATGATGGAGATCCAGACCGGACAGTCTGAAGTAGTTGTTGCATGCGGTACGGAAAATATTTCCCAGCTTCCTTATTATGTGAAAGATGCACGCTGGGGAGCACGTATGGGACACAAATCCTTTGAGGACGGTGTCATTGATATCCTTACCTGGCCTCTGGACAATAGCCATAACGGAACTACTGCCGAAAAAGTTGCAGAGGTATACCACGTAACCAGAGAAGAACAGGATGCGTTTGCAGTGCAGAGCCACAACCGCGCTGTTGCCGCTGTCAAAGCAGGCATTTTCAAAGATGAGATCGTTCCTGTGGAGCTGGTGGATCGAAAAGGAAACGTAACCGTTTTTGACACAGATGAAGGCCCGAGAGAAGGGCAGTCCATGGAAAAGCTTGGAAAACTCAAACCCTGCTTTGTAAAAGGAGGAACCGTGACCGCTGCCAACTCTTCCAGTTTAAATGACGCTGCTGCCGCTGTGGTCGTTATGTCCAGGGAAAAGGCAGAGGAACTTGGTGTGAAACCGCTTCTTTCTATCAATGGATATTCCATTGCAGGCTTTGAACCGGAATTAATGGGCTACAGCCCCAAATTCTCCAGTGAAAAGCTGGCCAAAAAGCTGGGACTGAACCTGAGGGACATTGATATGTTTGAGATCAACGAGGCATTTGCAAGCCAGGCCTTCGCAGTTGCCAGGGATCTTGATCTGGATATGGATAAAGTCAATATTTACGGAGGAGGAATCTCCATCGGCCATCCCATCGGCGCTACTGGATGTATCCTCACTGTCAAAGTTCTCTATGAACTGATACGCAGCGATAAAAAGGATGCCATGATCAGCATGTGCATCGGCGGCGGACAGGGAATTTCCATGTACTTTACCAAGTGCAAATAATTTTATAAATTTCTTCCTATAAATATGGCCGGGCGGCTTTTCTTTCACCGCCCGGCCATGCCGTTTTATCAGATACTGCCGCCAGAAAGGCGGTCAGCTTCGCTACACTTCCGAATCCATAAGTACAAACTTTTTTTACCTGCCGCTATGAATTCCTGGTTCAAACAGAGGAAAGTGTGTTAAAATAAAAAAGATTATTCAAAGAAAGGCTGGTCACAAACCATGAAATTATATAATCATAAATTTATCACGGACTACCCACTGGAAGTTACTCCCATGGCAGAGATTGCGGGCTTTCCGGTTCGTCCGGGAATGTATGATGTCAATGGTGCAACCCCATTGCAGAGTGGGGTCAATTTTACGATCCATACCCACGGCGGCACCTCATGCGAGCTGCTGCTCTTCCACAAAGGCCAGAATGAGCCCTATGCAGTCCTTCCCTTTCCGGAAGCATACAAAATCGGTGATGTTTATTCTATGGTCGTATTCGGGCTGAACATTGAGGATTTCGAATACGCCTACCGCATTGACGGCCCGTACCTTCCGGAACAGGGAAAGATTTTCAACAAAAACACCATTCTTCTGGATCCTTACGCAAAAGCAGTAGCAGGACAGCATATCTGGGGATTTAAGCAGGAAAATGCTTATCATGCCCGTGTGGTAAAGGACACGTTTGACTGGGGAGACATGCCGCAGTCCCAGAGGGAAATGAGCGACCTTATTATCTATGAACTGCATGTGCGGGGCTTTACCCAGCATCTTTCTTCCGGCGTAACGCACAGAGGAACCTTTGCCGGACTGATGGAAAAAATCCCCTATCTCAAAGAACTTGGCATCAATGCAGTGGAGCTGATGCCCATTTTTGAATTTGACGAGACGGTCAATACACGGGAAGTAGACGGAAAAAAGCTGCTGGAATACTGGGGCTATAATACGGTCAGCTTTTTTGCCCCCAATACCAGCTACACGGCTGCTCAGGAATACAACCAAGAAGGGAATGAACTGAAAACTCTTATTAAGGCTCTGCATGGCAATGGCATTGAGGTCATTCTGGACGTGGTTTTTAACCACACCGCAGAGGGCAACGAAAAAGGCCCTGTTTTCTGCTTCAAAGGCCTGGATAATAACATTTACTATATGCTGACCCCTGACGGAAATTACTATAATTTCAGCGGCTGCGGCAATACTCTGAACTGCAACCATCCCATTGTACAGCAGCTCATCCTGGAATGTCTCCGTTACTGGACGATCAGCTACCGCGTGGACGGCTTCCGCTTCGACCTGGCAAGTATTCTCGGAAGAAATGTGGACGGTTCCCCTATGAACAATCCGCCTCTTCTGAAAAGTCTTGCATATGACCCCATTCTCAGCAATGTGAAGCTGATCGCAGAGGCCTGGGATGCAGGCGGGATGTATCAGGTAGGAAAATTTCCTGCAAGCAGGCGCTGGGCGGAATGGAACGGCAGATACCGGGATGCTTTAAGAGGTTTTCTGAAAGGGGACTGCTGGCAGGCCTGGGATGCTGCCTGGAGCATTTCCGGTTCCGGAGATCTGTACGGCGGATTTTATGGAGAAAACGCCAGTAATTATGCAGGCTACAATTCCTGCGTGAATTTTCTGACCTGCCATGATGGTTTTACTTTGTATGATCTTTATTCCTATAATGAAAAACATAACGAATGCAATGGCTGGAATAACACAGACGGCTCCGGCAATAATTTAAGCTGGAACTGCGGAGCAGAAGGGGAAACCAGCGACCCGGAAGTCCTGAAGCTCCGATACCGCATGATCCGCAACGCGTGCGCAGTACTCATGTGCAGCCGCGGTACGCCCATGTTTCTTGCAGGAGATGAATTTGGAAATACCCAGTTCGGCAATAACAACGGGTATTGCCAGGACAACGAGATTTCCTGGCTAAACTGGGAACTGCTGCATAAAAACAGGGAGCTTTTTGAATTTTTTAAATTTATGATCCAATACCGCCTTCTTCATCCTGTTATTCGCAAAAAGCTGCCGGATGCCGTCTGCGGAATGGAACCGCTCCATACCCATAATATCAATGCGGAAAGTCTGAACATCCCAAAAGATGCCAGAACTTTCTCTGTCAGCTTCGCAGGCTATGACAAAGATAAAGGGCAGGACGACCTGGTTTATGTTTCCGTAAATACCTTCTGGGAGGATGTTACCATTACCCTTCCTAACCTTCACGGCCGCGGTGCATGGTATTTAAGTGTGAACACCTACGGTGACGGGCAGGGCCGCTTCTGCTATCCGGAAGGCCGGGAGGCCCGCATTGACGGTACTTTTATCATGCGTCCAAGATCTGTAGCCGTTTTTACCGCAAGAAATTATTAAAACCAGTGCTGCAGCATCCCCAAAAAACAACTCAGGGAATGTTCCTATCAGGAACATTCCCTTTAAACTTTACAAATTCATCAGCACTACATTTCGCAGCTTCCGGGTCAGCGGAATCGTTCCTGCATCTTTTCTTTGCTGCATCATCAGAATCATCATCTTCTCCCTGGGGAAGTTTGCAAAGTAGCAGCCAAGCCATCCGTCCCAGCCATATTCTCCCTCTCTTGAAAGTCCGCTTGTCCTGCCTGTGTCAAGCACTCTGCGCATTAAATGAGAATAGGTATAGCCCTCCAGTCCTACCCACTGGCCCAGTGCTTCCTGCTGGGGTGCAGTGAGCCCTCCTGATGTCAGGAAGCGTACTGTCTCAGGAGACAGGATCCTCACGCCGTTTAGGCTTCCTTCATTCAGCAGCATCTGGGCAAATTTTGCATAATCATCAATGGTGGACACCAGGCCTGCTCCTCCGGATTCAAAGGCAGGCGGCCGATCCATTTTATAGGAAATCACCAGATGATTTCCTGTATAGGGATGCATGTTTCCTTTTTCCGCCAGCTCATAAGCATCCGCCAGACGGTGCTGTTTTTCTTCCGGAACCCAGAATCCGGTATCCTTCATTCCAAGAGGACTGAACAGATATTTCTCCAGGAATTCTCCAAAACGCATACCGGAGGCTTTCTCAATAACAGCTCCCAGAATGTCTGCGGAAAGTCCATATCGGAAGGAACTGTCCGGATCATAAGCAAGGGGAATCGTTCCAATATGATTTGCGAATTCTTCTGTGGTCACAGCCCTGTCTGTAAACATTCCGGCCTCACATTCCTTAAGGTATTCATCAATCATCCTGCCCGCCATCGTTTCATCGCCGCCATAAGTCAGCCCGGAGGTCATATTCAAAAGATAATGGCATGTAACAGGTTTTCCGGCCGGGCGGAGCGCGCCATTTTCTTCCACCTTAAGGTTTGCAAAGCCCGGCAGAAACTCCTCCACAGGCTGTCCCAGATCAAGCTTCCCCTGCTCCATCAAAATCATTACGGCAGCTGCAGTGATTGGCTTTGTCATGGAATACATACGGAAAATGGTATCCCTTTCTATTTTGCTCTTTTCCTCTCTGTTTTTATAGCCGCGGTTTATGTAGAAAAGTTCTTCATTCTCTTTCCTGACCATCATACTAATTCCGGCAGTGGTGCCATCCGCAATGGCCTCATCCATCAGGCTTTGGATTCTTTCTTTCAGTGCCTCGTCTATCATTCCGGTTCTCCTCTCTTCCAAAAAATTTGTTTTTATTTTACCCTTACTGACTTTTAATTACAAGATATAACCTATATTTTTATAGAAAAAGGCACGTCAGAAGCTTTTGTCTGACGTGCCGGGTTTTCATTTTCTTACTTTTTTTCAAACGGAATTTCTACCGCCCTATTTCCTGTCAGTTCCAGGCTGCGTAAATCAGGCTGGGAACAGCCTGCATAAAACAGGAATCTGCTTCCTTCCTCTTTCTCCATGCCCTTCTCATCCACAACGTAAAAGGCACACTCCCGCACCGGGATCTGAACGGTCCTTTTCTCCCCCGGAGAAAGATGGACTCTGGTAAATCCACACAAAACAGGGTTCCTGGGTGCCAAAGGGCTGTCCAGATTTTTCAGGTACACCTGTACCACCTCGTCTGTCTCCATTGCTCCCCCATTTTCTGCTTCCGCCTGAATCACCACACCATGCTCCTCCGGTATGACTTCTGCGGAAACCACGCGAACATCCCCGTAGGTCAGTCCATAGCCAAAGGGATACTGTGCCGCATGTTCCATATAACGATAAGTCCTTCCTTTCATGGAATAATCCGTAAAGGCAGGCAGTTCCTCCAAAGACTGATAAAAAGTCACAGGCAGCTTTCCTGAGGGAGAAACATCCCCAAATAGAATCTCTGCCGCCGCATATCCTCCCTGTGCGCCCGGATACCACATCTGAAGCACTGCATCAAAATGCTCCGCTGCAAATCCAAGGTCAATATCGCTTCCCGCCATCAGGCAGAGTACCACCGGTTTTCCGGTTTCCGCAACTGCCTCCATGAGCTCCCTCTGCACCTTTGGAAGCTTCAGATCCACTTTATCGCCGGAAGCATAGCTGTTTCCTGTATCGCCTTCCTCGCCCTCCAGGGTTTCATCTAGTCCGACACATAAAATTACCACGTCGCTGTTCTCTGCCACGATCTTTGCTTCTGACAAACGATCTCCCGGATAAGCCAGTCCCTCTGTCCTGTCTTTAAACAACTCGCACCCTACGGAGCTGTAAACCCGCACATCCTCACCCAGATACTCCTGAATTCCTTCCTGAATAGTCACATATCTGGAGGCAGTCCCATGATAATTCCCGATCAATGCAGCCCTGCTGTCTGCATTCGGGCCGATAATTCCAATCGATTTCAGTTTCTCCTTCTTAAGCGGCAAAATCCCGTTATTCTTTAAAAGAACCATACTCTCCCTTGCAGCCTTCCGTGCAAGCTTCAAATGGGCAGGGCTTTCCACTTCAGAATAAGGAATTGTGTCATACTCGCTTCCGTCAAACATTCCCAGAAGATAACGCGTGGTAAACAGCCGCACCACAGCCTCTGTAATCGTTTTCTCCTGAATCAGCCCTGCTTCAAGCGCCTTCAGAACATGAAGATAGGTATTTCCGCAGTTCAGGTCACAGCCTGTATTCACCGCAAGGGCAGCAGATTCCCTGGGAGTTGCCGTAATCATATGGCTTTCGTGAAAATCGCGGATTGCCCAGCAATCCGAAAGGAAATGCCCCTGAAACTTCCAGTCCTCTTTCAAAATCTTCTGGAATGTAGGGCTTGCACAGCTTGCCTCCCCGTTCACACGGTTATAAGCCCCCATCACTGACTCCACCCCGGCCTCTTCCACAAGGGCCCGAAATGCAGGCAGATAGGTTTCATGCATATCCTTTTTGCTTACTTCTGCATCAAACTCATGGCGCAGTGCCTCCGGTCCGGAATGAACAGCAAAATGCTTTGCACAGGCAGCCGCCTTCATTGTCTCGCCGTCGCCCTGCAGACCCTTAACATAGGCTACCCCAAGCCGGCTGGTAAGGTACGGATCTTCGCCATAGGTCTCATGGCCTCTTCCCCAGCGGGGATCCCGGAATATATTCACATTCGGTCCCCAAAAAGTCAGTCCTTTATAAATATCCCTGTCCTCCTGGCCTGAATAAGCATTGTATTTTGCCCGTCCCTCCGTGGCAATCGCATCTGCAACCTCCCCTAAAAGCTCCGTATCAAAGGTTGCCCCAAGTCCGATTGCCTGGGGAAAAACAGTCGCCTGCCCTGCTCTTGCAACTCCGTGCAGGCTTTCATTCCACCAATTATATGCCGGAATTCCCAGGCGTTTGATTGCTGGCGCATTATACCGCATCTGACTCGCTTTTTCCTCTATCGTCATTTTTTCAACCAGCGCCTGTGCCTTTTTCCTCGCCTCTTCTCTTCTCATATCTGTCTCCTCCAAGCTTGCTCTATAAAATCTGTCCGCTGCCTTTTCTGCCGGCAGCTCCATCTGTTGATTCCCTTAAGTGATCAGCCTTTCACTGCACCGGTGGTCAAACCTTCCACGATCTGGTTGCTGAACAGGCAATACACGATCACCGTAGGAGCGATTGCAATGATAATTGCCGCAAACATCTGTACATAATTGGTTGCATACGGACCGACGAAATACGTCAGAGTAACCGGCAGCGTTTTCTTTTCCGGATCTGAAATAAATACCATCGCCAGCAAAAGTTCATTCCAGTTATTGACAAAGGTCATCAGGCCGGATACAAAAAAGCCAGTTCTGCAAAGGGGCAGCGCAATCTTAAAGAAACATCTGTAAATCCCGCATCCGTCAATGGCAGCAGCTTCAAACAATTCCCCAGGCATGGATTTAAAAAATCCGGTGAGAAGAAAAATGGTCATTGGCAGAGAAAAAGTAATATAAGGAAGCATCAGCCCGAATCTGGAATTGGTCATCCCCAGCTTTGCAAAACGTACAAACAGAGGAATCAAAATACAGTGAACCGGAACCATCATACCAATCAGGAAAAACGTATGCATCCCTTCTGCAAATTTCCACCGCATCCTTCCAATTGCAAAAGCAGCCATTGCACCGAAAAACATACTGACAACCAATGTCACGCCGCAGACCAGTACGGAATTAAAAAGGGCCTTCCCCAATTTTCCCAAAGACCAGGCCTCTGCATAATTGGCAAACTGCATTGCTTTGGGAAATCCAAAAGGAGAAGCCATCAGTTCCGCATTATCTTTCAAAGAAACCGAAAACATCCACAAAAGCGGTGCAATATAAATGACTGCCAGGATAACCAGAAGCACATAGATTGCTATGATCACAGGGCTTAGTTTTTTATTATGTTTTTTTACTGTTGTTTTTTCACCCATGCTTCTTCCCTCCTAAGCTTCGTATGTTTCTACTTTAATTACTTTTTTTACAAGCAGCGTTACCACCAGGCACAAAACCAGCAGAATGACAGAAATTGCACTTGCATAGCCATATTTAAAATAATTGAAGCCTTCTGCATAAAGCTGTGTAGCAAGAACTTCCGTCCTGTGGTTCGGTCCGCCCTGGGTCATGTTATAAACCAGATCGAAAAACTTCAGGGATCCGATACAGTTCAAAGAAAGGGATGTGACGATCATAGGCTTTACCAGCGGCATGGTAATATAGCGGAATGCCTTCACCTTTGATGCGCCGTCAATATAAGCAGCCTCATACACGTCCCGGGAAATGCCGGTGATCTGCGCCATGTACAGCATCATATTCTGGCCCACATACTGCCAAAGGGCTACAAACGCGATCACCCACATGGGAAGGACAATGAAACCCTTGGATTCCATCAGCCACATCGGCCCCTTGATTCCGAATTTGGCAAGAAGCTGGTTAATACCAATCTTTGGATTGAACATAAACGCCCACAAAAGTCCGAGTGCGGCAGAAGAAAGTACACAGGGAAGGTAATAAATGTTCTTAAAAATATTGCGTCCTCTTGGAATATTGGTTAAAAATACAGCCAGCAAAAGACCGATCACCTGCTGGCTGATAGCAGAAAAAATCATAAAGAAAATGGAATTCTTCAAAGCGATCTTAAAGGTTGCATCCTTAAAAAGCAATTTCTTATAGTTTGCCAGTCCTGTAAATTTTGGCGGCGTCAAAGCCGCATAATCACAGAAGGAATAATAAATCATCTGAAAGATGGGAATTACCAGAATCACCACAAACATCAGAAACGCCGGGGCGATAAAAATAAAAATAGCCTTTTTGTTTCTTAAAATCTTATCCATAACTTCTCCTTTCCTATCATGTCCCGTCTTTGTATGAGAAAGGCCGCTGGCAAACGCAGCTTTCCTCCGTTTTGCAGCGGCCTTTCCTTATTTATCTTATGGATCCTTTTACTCTTATTCCCAGACATTATCCTCATAGAATGTCTGTACCGTCTGGAATGCTTCTTCCGGAGTCTGGTTTCCAAGGAAAATATCAACCATAGCATTGTCGAAGCAGTCGCCGGCTTCTACAGATACCAGAGATTCATTGTAGAATCCAAATGTACCGGTTGCATTTGCCATAATATCCTGAACATATTTCAGCTGTGCAGGAGCAGCATCATAATCAATTTCAATGTTCTTGATGATCGGGAACTTGCCGCCAACTTCTGCTGTGTATTTCTGAGCGGTTTCATCTGTGAACATCTTCATCAGAGCAACAACTGCATCCTGATGTTCGGTTGTGGAGCTCATAAGCAGGTTATCAGTTTTTACGATCATACGATTCGGATCATTTGCGCCTTCGATGCCAGGGAACTGGAATACGCCGCATTTGGATTCGAAATCAGGATTATTTCCATTGATCTGAGCAATTGCCCAGGAACCCTGGATCAGCATTGCAGCTTCGCCGTTGTAAAGGTTTGCAGTTGCCTGATCGTTGGAATCCCCTGCTGCTGTTTCCTGAAAATACTGGGATAATTCTTTCAGTTTTTCGCCTGCTGCAATACAGTTTTCGTCCGTCCAGTTTGCCTCATGGGAAGCAATGGCATTCAGATCTACGCCCTGACGGTCACAGAGATAACCTGCCACCATGGAGAGACACCATGCGGTACCTGCGGAACAGGAAATCGGAGTATATCCTGCATCCTTAATCTTCTGGCAGGCTGCAAGCAATTCATCATAAGTGGTCGGCACTTCTACGCCTGCAGTTTCAAAAATTTCTGTGTTATAGTATACACATGCTGCAGCAAAGTTGGTAGGAACTGCCATGATCTTGCCGTCGTATGTCATTCTTTCAAAAATACCGTCTGTAAAGGTTGCATACCAGTCTGCTTCCTGATTTGTAAGAATATCTGTAAGATCTGCTGCTGCGCCGGCATTTACATATACGTCCATATTCGGTCCGGGATTACAGATATAGCAGTCCGGTGTCTGGCCTGCTGCGATGAGGGCGTTTAATTTGCCGTCATACTCTTCCAGATTTGTGGTAATTGGTGTTACATGATACTTTCCCTCGTACTCTGTATTGTAACGGTCAATAATCTCTTTGTAGCCCTTTGTAATCAGATCCTCGGTTGCCTCCAGATCATCCCAGAACATCCATGTGATTTCTTCCACATCATCTGCATGTACAGTTACTGCTGCGCCGGAAAGCATGCCCATAGCCATAGTCATTGTCAGCGCTGCTGAAATCCATTTTTTCTTACTCATAATGATCCTCCTTTACATTGTGTGTTGCAGTGTTGTATTTGTTTTGATGAATCAATGATAACAGATAGAATTGTTTTTATCTTTATAATTATTGTTCTTTAGTTCCTAATTATTGCTCTGTTTATTTTTGCACTGTCAATTTCAGACAATATCAATGCTACTTTTTTATTCAAAATGACTAATCAGATTTTCATTGCATTTTATTATTTTTCTATTTATACTAATTTTTACAGATATTTTTTTATTTTTTGCCGGATGATAAAATAAGATTCCCGCAATTTTTACAAATTTCGCATCGCCAATTTTTTGTTTTTTTTACAGAGGAAGGGGCTCGAATATGATTGAAAATCTGAATGGAATACATGAAACCGTCAACTACGGAACAGACATGGAAATTCAACTCTATAATAATAATGAGGCAGAGGACTATCCGCCTCACTGGCACATTCCTTTTGAGCTGATTATGCCAATAAGCAATTCTTACCGGGCCAAATGCGTCAGCAAGGAATTTTTCCTGCGGGAATCCGATATTCTTATTATTTGTCCGGGTGTCATTCATGAACTTTTTGCGCCTGCCTCCGGGGAACGGATGATCTTCCAGTCCAGCCTTTCCTCCATTGCTTTAAGTGAACTGGATGTGCTGTCTTCCATCATCAGCCCTGCCATCCTCATTACACCGGAAAAATATCCCCAGATTCACGAAGAAATCCGCCAGCTTATGCTGCAGATCAAAAAAGAATTTGCCCAGGCACTTCCCTACAGCGGCACACTGGTTTATTCTCATTTTCTTAAAATTCTTGCAGAGGTGGGCCGGAGCCAGGCGGAAATCATTCAGCAGAATTTTGATGCCAAGAACAGTACCCAGAAAGAATATATGGAGAAATTCCTTTTTGTTACGAATTATATTAATGAACATTTTACAGAAGACCTTAATCTGGAACAGGTGGCTTCTCTTGCAGGCTTCAGCAAGTACCACTTTACAAGGCTGTTCCGGCAGTATGCAGGAACTACCTTCTATAAATATCTGAACCATAAACGCATTGCCCACGCCAAAAACCTGCTGCTGGATCCGGATCTTTCCGTCACGGATGTGGCATTCCAGTCAGGCTTTACCAGCATCTCCGCATTCCTTCGCATGTTCCGCCTGGCCAACAACTGCACGCCCACGGAATTTCGCAAAATGTATGACTGAATATCAGATGTACAGACAAAAAGGGGTACACTTCAGGGAGGGAGCGGGAGGATGAAACGGACAGGTGTCCGTTTCATCCTC
>JAETNR010000140.1 GCA_021772055.1 Blautia sp.
ATGGCAATTATGGATATTACGGATATTGAACCACTTCTTATGGCTGTTTATGAACTGTTGGAGGAAAGCGGAATTTTTGTCTTTGCAACGCAACACCCTTGTTTTATCACGTTGACTGAAAAATATATGACACCGCACAGTTACTATGGTATAGCGATTGAAGGGCAACCGGAGGAGCAGATTTATTATCATCGTTCCATACAAGATATTTTTAACCTTTGTTTTAGAGCTGGATTTGTCATTGATGGATTTTATGAAGAATGTTTCAAAAACAACAAAGAAATTCCTATGGTAATGATAGTAAGGCTTAAAAAGGTAAAACGTGATAGCTTAAAATAAATTTCAGTTTATAGAGTAATTAATGGGAACGCTTTTCCGAAAAGGGAGATATTTTACAATCCCAGAGCGTTTTCTGTTAAAATAGACCGTATCAGGATAAAGGCAGGAGTGGTGTATTTGGGAAACAGGAAGCGGCTGAAAAGGGTGGACAGGACATATAAAGATTTAAAGCAGAAACAGAAAGCAAAGATAGCGGACGGTATGTTTGAAAAGACCTGTGACTATTACAGGAAGCATGGCAAGATGCCGGAAGGAGAGGACTGTGAAAAAATTGCGGGACAAATCTACCAGAGGGTAAAGGGGTTAGCGGAAAAGGCTTCCTTTGATGAAATATACAGTCTGTATCTTTACCGATTGCCGCGTTATGAAACAAGGATAGCGGAGAATGGGCTTCCGGAAAAGGCAGAGGAAAAGAAAGACGATACAGACAAGCCAAAAGCCAAGAAAAAGAGTATGAGCAAAAAGGTATGCCCGAACTGCGGCAGGAAGATGAAACAACAGTTTATCGGTTTGCAGCACTGTAAATGCGGCATGAGCTGGAAGAAAGATATAGGATATTTTGAGCGTACCGGGGATATGGTCTTTGCTCTGGAACGCAGGAAAGTCGGGAAAAAGACGAAGCAGTGTCCGGTGATCCGGTAAGGTAAATTGAATATGGTAAACAGCGTAAGGGCAGTTATAGACCGGAAACAGTGGTTTGTAGCTGCCCTTTTTGTGTTTATGGAACTTTTGGACTTTTTGACCAGAAGTGGAAAGGAGAGTTTATGAAATATCTGCTTTACAGGCTGTATGTCCCACCCTGACAGGAGTACAGCAATAAAGAAGAAGGAGGGAAACCATGCAGGAGGAAGTGACACAGAAAACGATTGCCCTTGTGTTTAAATCTTCCCGGCTGACTGCCGATGTGCTGAAAAAAGCAATGAAGATGTATCTGGAACACCGGAAACAGGGAAAACAGGCATCACATGGAAAAATGTCAGTAAAAGATCTGGTTGGTCAGGGTATGGGTGCTTCGGGCATTGAAGTGACGGATAACAACATCAAGTCTTTTGAGAGAGTGGCGAGGAAATACAATGTAGACTTTGCTGTGAAGAAGGATAAGACGGTTGCACCGCCGAAGTACATGGTATTTTTCAAGGGCAAAGATGCCGATGTGATTACGCAGGCATTTAAGGAATTTGTAAAGGTTAATGAGAAAAAGCATAACCGCATCTCCGTAAAGGAGAAGCTGGCAGAGTTCCGGGAGCAGTTGGGAAAGGACAAAAACCGGGAGCGAGCAAGGGAACACCAGAAGGACAGGGGGCAGTCATTATGAGTAAAATCGTAGAAGGCATTGCCAAAGACCTAAAATCCATTCCCGAAAAGTTCAAGGCAAAGACGGGGAATGTTGATAAAAAGAAACTTCTCCTTATGAATCTTCCCTATGTGCTTGCCGGGTATTTCTGCGACAAAATAGCGTGGCTGTGGCGGGTATCGCCAGGGCAGGACGCTTCCGCAAAGATGATGGCGGTTATGGCGGGGATGGAGGACTTATTTTCTAACCCGTTACCAAGTTTTTACCCAAAAGATTTGTTGATAGGGGCAGGGTGCGGCATTGCGCTCCGCCTTGTGGTGTATTTCAAAGCCAAGAACGCCAAAAAGTTCCGGCATGGAATGGAGTACGGTTCTGCAAGGTGGGGGACTGCAAAGGATATTGAGCCTTATATTGATCCGGTTTTTGAGAATAATGTTCTGCTCACAGAAACGGAAAGGCTGATGATGTCGGGCAGACCGAGAGAGCCGAAGTATGCGAGGAATAAAAATATCCTTGTCATCGGCGGTTCAGGCTCCGGCAAGACGAGGTTTTTTGTAAAACCAAACCTTATGCAGATGCACAGCAGTTATGTGGTCACTGATCCAAAGGGAACAGTGCTGGTCGAGTGCGGAAAAATGCTTTTAAAGAACGGGTACAAGGTAAAAGTGCTGAACACCATTAACTTCAAAAAATCAATGCACTACAACC
>JAETNR010000141.1 GCA_021772055.1 Blautia sp.
GATCAGCAGATGTCCATGATGGACGAGCCGATCGATCATGGCTGCCGCCATCTGATCATCCGTGAAGATACCACCCCATTTAGAAAACTCCAGGTTTGTAGTCAATATTAGACTTTTACTTTCATAGCTGTCAGATATGACTCGGAACAGGAGCTGCGATCCATCCTTGTCCACAGGAACATATCCCCATTCATCCAGAATGAGCAGGTCAAGACTGCGCAGATCCCTGAGAAGCCGTTCCAAGGTCCCGTTTTTACGGGCTTCTGCCAGCTTCAAAACAAGCTCCGTGACGGTATAAAATTTTGTCTTGTAGCCAAGATTACATGCTTTCACACCCACCGCTATCGCCATATGCGTCTTCCCAATGCCAACCGGCCCATAAAGCACCAGATTTTTCTTTTCAGGAACAAATTCCAGTGCTTCAAGCTCCTCCCTGCAGAATGCAGGGGGAAACTTCACACTTTGATAGCTGTAATCCTCGAAAGTCTTATAGATTGGAAAACCGGCGCGTTTAATCAAACGCTTACGGCGGTTCTCATCCCGCAAGGTAAGTTCCTCATTCATAAGTTCCAGAACGAATTCCAGCTGTTTCTGTGTCCCTTTTTCAAGGCAGATCTCTGATATTCTGGACGAGAGGAACAACTGTCTGCTTGCCACAAGTATCTGAGCACAGATCTCTTCTTTCATCTTTGGTGTCATCACGATGCAGTGCCTCCTTCCTTTAGGAAAGCCTCATCATATACTGCCAGTGAGGGGCCGGTCTCCGGTGGGGTATAGATACCATAACCGGTAATCCGGGCAGCCAGTACGGAAGCATCACAGATGTTTATGTTTCCTCTTGCACAGGTCATTTCCATGGCACTGGTGGCCGCACGGAATCCATACTGATTGGTCAGCTCATTCATGATCCGCAGGCAGTCTTTCAGCTTCTCTTTTGGCTGGGCATCCATATAGGCACGAAGGGCATCCGGTGTCTCACGGCGTAGGCCGCTGTTTCCCCACGCACCGGAGTTTTTCATGAGAACAGCCAGAGTTGTGCTGTAATCACTGATGTCCGTACGTCCTTCTCCGAAAGCACGCGGTGGGTAGTGATGACCTGTCCTTCTTCTGTGAGGATATCAATTGTATGGGCATGTATCCCAACCAGTACTTTTTGGTGGGCATTTTCCGGCATAGTGGAGTAAAAATGTTTTCCATCCATACAGACTTTCCCGTACCCATCTGCTTTCTGCCATTCATACCGGCAGACGTTAAACCTTTTTGGAGGCAGCATCAGGAGCGCCTTTCGATCTTCTTCAAACAGTTCCCCAATGGGCACTTGTTTCTTATAATGAAGTTCAGCGGCTTTCTTTTCATGACGGGAAAGCAGTTTCTGATTATATTTTTCAATCTCCGTGAAATGAGGTACCGGTACAAACAGGTTTGACCGGTTATAATCCACCTTACGTTTCACGTTCCCTTTCTCCCAGCCAGAGTAAGGATTACAGAAACGCACCCGGAAGTGATAGTGGGCACGGAACCGCGAGAAGAGCTCCGATTCATGAATGGCATCACCGATCCTCCGGCCGACACCAGTCGCATTGTCGAAGATCAGTAATGGCGGTACACCGCCTATAAATTCAAAGATATCCTGAAGCCCTTGGCAGACACACTCAGCTGTCTCCCCGCCGAATACCTGACTGTAGCCATCATTGCTGAATGGGAATGATACAGTAAGGTATTTCTTGCGGCACAGCTTTCCGGCTTCGTAGAAGTCTGCTTCTCCAAAATCCACCTGTGCAGGGCCAGGATCCCAGATCAGTTCCAGGTTAGCCTTTTCCGTCTGTATAGAGCGGCACTTTTTCATGTAGCGCTGGACGATGCTGTAGCTTCCGGTATAACCGTGTTCTTCTATCAAGCGTTCATAAACTCGCTGGGCTGTGTGGTGCTGCTTGCGCCAGTGCTTTTTATCTTCCTCCAGCCATTCATGTATGATTGGCTTAAAAGGATCCAGCTTTGAAGGCTTCTCCTGGACAATCGGTGGCTCAGGAGAAAAATCATCCTGTGATAGATATTTCCGTATTGTTTTAGGATCAGCACCAGTTTTTTCAGAAATTTCACTGATACGGTATCCACAATTGCTCAAATCTTTGATATGATTGATTTGGGACATAGTGAGCATCTTCCTTTCCTCCTTTATCTATGGTCGTGCTTAGATAAAGGATAATGGTAATGTAGAGGTGGTTCAATATGTCCCGCCTTTTTTGGGGAATTTCCCTTGCTGATTTCAGGGAATTCTGACGCTTTTTTTCGGTAATTCTAGTGTATCATAAACACCAT
>JAETNR010000061.1 GCA_021772055.1 Blautia sp.
GTTATCTCAATGCATCATTTTTTACTGACAAAGCCAAACATAAAGAAATCATCGATAAAGCAAACCAGCAGAAAATCCGGCGGCTTCCTCATGAAGCTTATCTAAAGCATTTTGTAAATGATTTACAACAGGATATCCCTTTATGGGCATATGTGGATTTGTTTACCATATCCGATATCTCATTTTTATATTCTATTTCCGAACAATCTATCAAAGATGCCATTGCCCGCACTTTCGGTTTGACCATGAAGAAAGGCTCTTCCATTCTTGGAAGTTATATGCATAGTATGACAATCATCCGCAATCTATGCGCACATGGGAGCCGAATATATAACCGTCTCTTTGAGCAGAAACCTTCGCTAAATAAAGATGAAAAAGCACTTTTGATAAAAGACAGCAACGGAAAACTTGACAATGCCCATTTTTACGGATTTCTTTTTATTATGAAGCGGATTCTTCCTGCCGATAAATTCCATAAAATGAAGGAATCTATCATAGCACTAACTAAAAAATATCCGTTTGTAAGAATGGACTACTATGGTTTCCGCAGCGACTGGCAAAATAAATTGTAATATCCATTCCATATTGACATATAATATTTAAGACTTCTCCCACGAGCTGGTTTCGGCGCAATATTGTGGGCGGTCTGAAGCCAGAGGTTTTTTGGCCTCTGGCTTTTCTAAATATGGGTAATAGCCTTTTAAATACTATAAATTTTCTTATTCATTTCTGGCTTATTTCAATCTCGCTTCCACCTACTTCATTATAGAATGTATCTGACCCAAATATTCTTCTACAAATTTTTCCACATTTTCACCATAATCAAACACATTACTCTCCAATTTCTTTCCAAATTCTTTTTCTCTTTCTTCTCTTTCCCTATAATTCTCCAGCTTCTCCAGAAATTCCAACATTTTCTTTTTTCCATCGTCATTCCAAGGCATTTCTTTTTTCTTTAATTGTTCTAATAGCAACCCTTCTTGCTCTAAAAAATCATAAATTAAGTCAATCGGATTATTGGATAGATTTTCTTTTAACTTTATTTTAGGCATAAATTTCTGAAATTCAAGATAATTTTTTACTGTTTCGAGATCTTTTTTCCGCTTTATTACCGCACTATAATCATCCAGTAAAATTTCAATTTGTTTATAATAATCAAACTCCAGATAAATCTCCAGTTCTTCCTCCTCCTCGTTAAAATCCAGCTGTAAATGATTACACAAACTAATATAATTCACCTTTTTATTCTCTATATCCGTAATTTTTTCATATTTTGCACCGCAACTGCACTTATAAATACGTCCCTCCGAATGTATGATGCTACCACATTCTGTACATTTTAAATAATTATGTTTTTCATTAATCAGCAGGAGAAACCTTTCCCATTCCTGCAAATCATCGCACAAACGTACCAGATAAGATAAAGGATCCTCTTCAAATATCATATAGTCATTTTTCAAAATATCAGTATGTTTGTAGATTGCCAAAGCTGCCAATTCTACCATGCAGCGTTCCTCATTATTCAATGAAAAAATACTCCCAGAGGAATAAAAATTCAGCAAAAAGCTGAGAGCTGATAAGCATCCGTGATCATTCCGATTATACTTTTTTTCTATCTCTTCCTCCCGAATTAACTCAAATAACAGGCTTTCTGCCAAAGAAGCCCGCAGTTCCGTAAATTCTTCTTTAATATTCGATGAAATAATTTTATAAAAAGGCGCATATTTGTGAATTTGTTTCACTTTTCGCATAAAAAAATCCAAAGGGTATCCGATATCATGAAACATGGCACTGACAAAATAACCTTGGTATAAAACCCTTCTTATAGCTTTTTCATTTTCTTCTGTCTGTGCCTTTATATAGCTGGAAACTATAGTATTCGTTTTTAGAATACACTCCGTCATGGCATCCAAAAAACCATATTGCAATAACAAAACCGAACCCAGATATACATTGCGGTACTGGTGCTTATAATGTTCCCTTATCCTCTTTGGAACCCCACTTTCTCCATCATATTCCAAGAAAATATCATTTTCCAAAGCCCCATAATTATTCACCAGCAAACGGTCAATCCCCGGAATACAAAAATATTCTTGAAAAATATGGAGAATATCATCCATCATGCAAAGTTCATTACAGACCTCATCCTCTGAGTATATCGCTTTTCTCGTTTCATAAATTTGTTCAAAATTATATGAAGTGATGCTCTTCTGCCATGCTCCTCCTTTTTTCATATCCTTTTTTCCCGGTTTTAAAAAATCCAGTTCGCCTTCCAGCAAACTATGAAAATAATCATACATTTTTTCATCATTTATGATTTGGACACTTTTCTTTTTTTTCATGAATTCCCCTTTCAGCTTTTCTTCTTTTCCACTTTATATTCCATCGGCCAAACATTATAGTCATCAGGCCTATTCACTAATTTTGATTCATTTTTTATAATGTTTTTCTGCAATAAATCCTCTTTATATGGCAGATACAATATGTTCAATGAAGGAAGGTCGAAAAGGTTTTCTATATCCTTTATAATTTCCTCTTTGTTAAAAAGAAAACGGTCATCATTTTCTTCTTTTCCTCTTTTATCCATCCCTTCACAATCATATAAATCATTAACCAGCAATGTTACCACCCGCTTTTGCTCCTTTAAATATGCGCTATATGCGTTCAGATTGTTCGCTGTCTTTTTAATGTGGGAAGCATCCGGCGTAGTCACATAGATTTCCTCCACATCCACATTCTTTTTTGCATTGTCTCTCATTTCATATATATCTGCCAAAATACACTCTTCTGTATAGGAAATTCCTGGCGCGCAATCCAGCACAATTAAATTTTTCCCCTTTGTATTTAACATCTGATTAAGCAGTTCTTTTACTTTCTTACGGAACACACCCCTCTCTACATCCGGATGGGAACGAAGTCTGTCCTGTCCTCCATAAGCTTCCTTCATTCTGGATAGCGGATTCAAAACCGCTGCATATAAACAGTTCCCACCATTCCTCATAATCTCTTGTACTTTGTTCTGTAATTTATTCCTTTTACCATCGTCCACATCATTATAATATGAGGTTTGTTCTTTTAGTGACAGAATATACTCCACTCCTGTTCCCAGTATATCCAAATCTACATAATATATATTTTGGTATGTTTTCTCCATATATTCAGATACGCATCTGCAAAGCGCCGCTGTTGTCTTGCCAGCACCTCCCTTAAATGAATTCACCATAACAATCTTATTATCTTTCTTTTCCCCTGTCATTTCAACTTTTTATCCTTTCGTACACAATTTTCATGTTCCTTTTCATCTTTTCGTCTAAAAATCCCTCTTTTTCTGCCACAGATAAAACATGCTGCAACATTTCCTCTCTATAGTATTCCATAAACCTTGTTATGGAACTTTCATCCGCTTCTATTACTTCTTCGAAAAATTCCAGCATATCCATTAATTCCATGATATCTGTCGCTTGGTAGCGGGAATATTCCCTTTCCCCTGCTTCCTGTATTTGTATTATCGTTTCAGGGATATCCCCCTTGCCCCAACCAAGCTGATAAAGTGCTAGTGCCAAAGGATAATTTTCTGTTTTCCCATAAAATTCATTTATCAGCATTTCCCGAAATTTTACCAGCATATAGCCGCATCCGCTAAAAACTTTTTTCACTAATTCCTCTGCAAATTGCTGATATTTTTCTCTTTCTTCTTCCGCTGTTTCTTTATCCTTTGTTTCCACCACAAACCGGAAACACAGTCTTCCATCTGTATAAGCAGCTTGTATAAATATCTCTTGTAAACCTTCTGACTCTAACAGCTGTTTGCAAAAATCTTCCTCCCCAGCCAATTCATCCAAAAGCCCGCTTAAAGAAATTTCTGCCTCTTCCCTCCCCCCTTCCTTCAATTTCTGCTTCTTATTTTTCTGTGATAGCATGAGCAAAAGGCTTTCACTTCCACTTATCCGGCTTTTCCTGATTTGATAGTTCTCTTCCCGATAAATATGTCGGAGCAAATGCGAGTTCGCGCTGATGATAACTGCCTCAAAATGCGCATCGTTTTGCGCCTTGATGCTTATTTCTTTCAGCTTGCGTATATTTAATTCCTGACTGTTCCATTTAGATAAAACCACGCCTCCCCCATTCTGGATGCGTTGCAAAGTATCCCATAAAAGTTCTATATAGTTCTTACCAGTCTGCAGGAAATCCATTTGTTCCTCTAAATTAAATCTCCCCAGCTTTTTCTTTACCTCATTCGGCTCCTGTGTGTACCGAACCATTTTGCCGGAATTGTAGATAACATCCGTATCCGCAAAAAAGAGCAAATCACAGTTCTCCAACAAATCCTCAATTTCCAGTTCATTTCCTCCTCTTGCATATTTCCCTTTGATAAATTGAAAATAAATGCTCGGATCTCCCATTCCCATATTATATAGTCTTTCCAGTTCTCGTTTCAGTTCCCTTTCTCTTGCACTGACTACTTGGATGGTAATCCTGCTCAAAAGGCAGTTTCGACCATTCACCAGTTTTTGCAATCTGCGGAGCAAAAAAGGCAAGCCTTGGAAATCATCTAAATCCACTATAGTGACTAATAACTTCCCCAAATATGGGTTCCGGATAATATATTCTTCAATCACACTGTTTAATAATCGGAAATTCACCGGTGAATTAGCGCCCCTGCTTTCCTTCTCATAAAATATAATCTTCCCTGGTTTGCGAACACTTGTATAATCCAGCTGATACAGCTTATGTCCCTTCTGTAAAAATCGAACCGGGAACCAAAGTTTTTCCTGCTCCACCATAAAGGAAGGAATAGGCGATATAATTTCTAAACCTTCCGCCTCCTGACAAGCCGTTTCATACAGCCTTTTTAACCGAAGGAAATACAAACCTACAACCGGATGATAAAAAGGCATCTCTATCCGGCCTTTATCTTCCTTGCAAAACAATGTCTGGAATGCTTCAACAATTTCTGTATTCTCAGCCAAATGATTCATGGCTTCATCCATCAATAGCCATCCCAGTGTCGAAAAATATGTAGATATCAACCTTTTCTGATTTTTGCAATACTCGGCAAGCATCACAGGGGTAATCTTCTGAAAATCCCCCCTTTCCACCGCCTCGTCAAATGCAGAGCAAAACTCTGTCAAATATGCTTTCCACTTTTCCTTCTTTTCTTTTAGAATTCCATATTCCTCCACCAATTCAAACAAATTATCCAGTTCTTTTCTACACTCCTTCAACTCTTCTTCCCCTATTACAAACAACTTCCTAGCCTTTGCAAACGAACCTTCCCTTCCGTCAGATTCTTCCTGGGAATCCTCCCATCCGGCCTTAATTTCCTCTTCTGCAGCACCAACATCCCACCCTTCTTCCTTCAAACACATATCATAAGAATAATCATAAATATGTTCTTCCTGTTCAGGTTCTTTCTTCTGTTTTTTCACTGCTTTTTTATACCGAAAATAATCTTCCACCTGGTCAAATTCCGATTCTTTGATAAATTTCTCCAATTTATCCTTTCCTAATGCAGAGATAATCTTTTTCCGCAGACCCTCCGGCATATTTTCGTCCCCCAAAGCCTTTTCCAGCCTTTGGCGCACTATATCCGGCTTTGAATACTGAATTTGCCGTTTTAATCTTCTTTTGTCCAGCCCATCTCCTTTTGTTCTCCAAATGCCCAACCGATTCACATTATCATTAATCTTCCTTCTAGAAAACTTTCTGCCTTCTTCTTGTGAAAGACAATCTGCTAAATACTCCATCAATTCCCCAATTTCTATTGGTATACTTTGCACCAAAGTATACACATACTCTTCTATGTCTTCATCTGTAGCAGTTATTTCAAATGCCTGGTATAACAATTTCCATAAAAGCTCTTTATCATCAGGTATCATTGGATACTCGATAAAATCTTTCAATGAATCGATCTTCCTTATGGAATCCGAACAAAGTAATACCAATTTCTTTACCTCTTCGTCATTCCGATACCGTACAGCATCTGCATAATCCTCCTGTTCCACTCGAATGAACTGACACCCTTCTACCGGCAGCAGATACTCGTCTGGCAACATTTCAGCATTAATATTTGTAATCGCTAAAAACACTTCTTCTTTTCCATCCGTCAATGCCTGAATATACGCCGCCAAATATTTTGCCGTTAATCGAAATACTTTCTTTCCTTTCTCTTCCTTCATAGTAATCTAAATTCTCCTTTTTTTTCAGGCAAGGTAACAATATAGCCACTGTCCGATAACCGTATAAGGCAATTAACCTGGTCTAGCGTTTCCAAAAAAGCCTGCTCATTCCTGCTAAATTCCTGCTGCGTCACGCGGATTTTGTATTTTGAAACTAAGCCCTCCGTTTTACTACATTTCCGAATATAAATCCCATAATTCACTTCCAAATATTTAATGAAATCATCCACAAAAGCATAAGGCAAATTCTTTTCAGCCAAATATAGCCTCACCAAAAAAGCAGTCAATCCCCCAGACAAAGCAAAATACTTAAATTTGGAACGGGTTGCCGGATATACAAACCCAATTTCCTTACCACTGCTCTGTAATACGCTAAAAATCCTTTTCTGATTTGTTCCTGATATTTTTCCTGTCAACTGCATATAATAATCAACAAATTCTTCCAAAGACAATGGATTGGTTTTTTCTCCCGCTTTCAAATGAAAAACATCCGCTGCCTTAGAATTCAGCCTTTCGTCATTCCGGTAATTCGCATCAAAAACCTTATTCAAATATTCTTTTAGCAACAAATCTCCGATATAAATGGAACCATCTTGATTGCTGACTACAATGAATTTTTCCATTCCTTTTTCTTGGAACACAACCCTTTCCATATAAAAATCCGACAGCAAATCCGAAAAGCTATCTCGAAACGACTGATAATTAGACGTACAAGCACGATGCAGGCCACCTTCATTCAATCCGCTATCTGTAGATCCTTTACACAATAAAATCGGTATTCCTGACGTTTCTGCCATGACCCGGTGGATAAAAAAGAATACGACATACATAGTAAGCAATACTGCTAAGTCATCCAGTCTCTTATAAAAATCCTGTCCTTTAAAATACGAATTGGTCAGTAACGAGTGCAAATCCCGATTGAACCGCTTTCCCAACTTCTTAAAAAAAGATTCTTCCCTTAATTTTTCAAATCCGCCGGGTTCTTTTTCTTTGCTCTGTCGTTCTTTTTCTATTCCGCAAAACTGTCTTACAATACCATAGATTCCAGTGGAATCTCCATACAAATAATGATACAACTCTTCTCGTATCTGCTCCTTCTCAGAAGGTTTGCCATCGCCAAGGGCTAAATAATAAAGTAAATGACGCAAATTCACATTTGCGCTTCCCAGCATGTCCAGAGAAAGAGGCATCCATATTTTATCTTTCCCACTCCTTATCCCTGACAACTGATCCCTTCCCATAAAACACTGAAGAAATTCTTCAAAAGAGCGTTCCAAATCTGCCTTAATTTCAGGATTGCTTTCCTGGCAGACTAATATTTTTTTTTCTTTTTCATAAAAAGAAAATGTATAATTGTCTTTCTCATGGCTCCGCGCTCCAAAATAATCAGCAAGAAAATTATTTAATAATAAATACTTCGGCGTTTCAGGTGCGGAAACACCTACAAGCGCTGTTAATGCCTCACCTTTCATCTTCAAGCCTCCGCTTCTTTTTCAATCATCACTTTTGTACTACTCTCAAACAGAATACTGTTCTGTTGTTTCAGTTCCAGACTAAAATTTATAAAATCTTTTCTCTTAGTTTCATCAAACCGAATATGCGCTTTCCGATAAGCATCCGGCATAGAATGCAATACTTTACGATAAAAGGTATTTACCGCATATTCTTCAATAGAAATACCATTCCTGTTCATATAATAGTCATCTGCCGCCATCAAAAGGAAACGGAACAGAGGGTAATCAATTAACATACTTTTCTCCTGCAGTTCTTCTCCTTCCAAATAAACATAGCAGAGAAAAAAACGGTTTTCCTGCCCTGCCGCAGATATGCCATTGTTCCTATTTCTCAAATCTAAATCATATCGCTTCCATATGGTTTCTATGTCGCTGCTTATATCGAATTCTGTTTGGATACTTCCATCAAATATACTAGGCGTGTCTGCTACAGTCATTTTCAAATTCGTATTCCCCGCCCTAGTAATCTTGCTCAAACCCAGCTTTAGCTTAACCAGATTTTCATTGCTTGTATCCATAGTACTAAAAAAATAAGGCGGTTTACTATTAATCATCTTTAACGCGGAATGGAACTCCGTCAGATAATCCGCATATAAAAGCGTATATCTCTCTTCTGCGTCTATTTCTTTTTCAAAAAAATTTCTCCTTTTTTCTATAATGCATTCTTCCCTACTGGCATACTGTCTATTTGCATTCCTAGTCCTTGCCTTTGCCGGATCTAAAGAACAAAATTTCTGCATTCTAGGATCATCCTCTATATCAAAAATCTGATAATATCGAAACTTATCTTGTTCCTGCTCTTTCTTGCGCATTTCGCAGCTTTGTCCAAATGTAACCATATAGGAAATCAATGACAGAAGTTCTCGAAATGTAATATGGCCTCCCGTCAAATAAACAGCATCACACAAAATACGTAATCCTTCCATACCTTTGTCCGTCAGGTCAATCAAATTCTTCTTATAGACGCAGTTCCCTCTCCATGGACAATCTATCTCCCCACAGTCGCTATTTCTGTCAAAGGCAAGAAAAGAAGCAGCAACATCCTGAAAAAGATCCTTATCCGCTGCCAAATTCCGTCTTTCAAAATTAACGATTAACATATCATCCCTTCCCGCTTTCAATTTCTCAAGCAATTCCGGACAATACCGCAGAACCATTTTCGTAAAAATACCAATATTAGCTGCCACTATGTATTTTCCCTCACTCTTCCCCTTTTCCAATTCCTGGATTTTTTCTATTATATCTTTTTTATCATTATCTTTAATCGCTGAAAAATCCATACAGACCTGAAACTCATGTTTCTTCAATACATCCTCCAAATTTCGTAACAGCCTCGTTTTCCCGTCCCCTGCTTCTCCCGTCAATAAAATAAATTTAAGCCCTGAAATCTTTTCCCGGATTTCCTTTTCCTGCGGCAGCACAATATTAAAACCATCTTCATTCCGCTCATCCATCATAAAAGAATGGCCTTCGTATCCCCCACAATATTTTATCAGTTGAAAAACCTTCTCTTTTACATCCATATCCTTCAATTCCTCTTTTGAACTTTTCCTTTATTATTTTTTTATTTTATCATATTGATCAATGCAAGTAAATTCTTTCTGCCTAGTGCATGGCTCTTATTTCAATTTTTATAAAGAATTACTGCTTATGCAGAAATTCTTTTTCTACTAATATAAATATATTCCATTTCTGTTACTTTCTCTTATTATCCATCTTCGATTGTATCCCTAAATTTCCACCGTACCTCAATATTTTTACCTACATATACATCCATACTTTCCACCATACAGAGCAGCAGTTCCCTTTTATTTTCCTTACATCCCATCCATTCCGCTATAGAACCACCATTCCCATCCATCTCCTCTATCCTCTTCCCCAGACTTTCCATTTCCGCTTCCATCTCCTCCAATTCCCTTTCCATTTCCTCCGCCCGTCTTCCTTCCCATTTCTTCCGCGCAAAGTACTCCGTTTTTCCTATCTCCCCCTTTCGATACTGCTGATAAAGCGGTTTCCACTCTTCCTTCTTTTTCTCTGTCTGCCGTCTCTTCCTTTGAATCTCCGCGTCCAGTTCCTTCCGCCGCCTTTCGCACAGCTCCCTTTCCTGCCGGAATACTTCCTCCTTTTCTTCCAAGTGCTGTAGTTGGACATGCACCGCTTTCCACACAATCTCTTCCAATTCCTGTTCCTGGAAGCTTCCCATATCCCTATGCTCTGTAAACTCCTGATATTTACATCGGAACAGCCCTTTTTTCCTTACCATAAGCCGCCCGCACTCCCCGCACCTCACAAGCCCTTTCAGTAGGAACAGACTTGCTTCCCCTTTCTTTTTTGTCTGCATCTTTTCCTGCACCCCTCGGAAAACAGCTTTGTCTATAATCGCCGGATGGGCATCCTCCACGCAGACACGTTCCCCCTCCGGCACAAAAACACGTTTCCCGCTCCCTAGTGGGCCATTTTTGTATGCGCCGGTGGATATAACTCCTATATAAATTTCATTGCGTAATATCTGCTGAAGGGTAGTAGGAACCCAAAAATAATCTTTCTCCTCCAAGCTTTTTTCCTTTTCCCCCCGCAGAACCCCTTTATTTATCTTGTACTGTTTCGGAGATAGTATCCCTTCCCCGTTTAGCTTCCTTGCCAGCTCCGTAAGCCCCGTTCCTTCCAGATATTCCCTATATATCCTCTGTACCACAGCCTTTGTCTCTTCATCCGGCTCCAGCAATCCGTTCCTGTTCCTCCGATAACCATAAGGCGGAAGAGAACCGATATACAGCCCCTTTTTTCTCCGCGCCGCAAGGGATAACTTTACCTTGTCCGAGATATCCTGGCTATAAAGAGCATAAGCGAGGTTGCGAAAAGGTACATCAATGTCCGGGGTTTTACCCTTATATTCTTCACTGTCATAACCATCATTGACGGAAATAAACCGTACCTGCATAAAGGGAAAGATATGCTCGATATAATCTCCCAATTCAATATAATCCCTGCCAAAACGGGAAAAATCCTTGACTATGACGCACTGTATCTTCCCTTTTTTTATGTCCTCCATCATCTGCACAAAGCCCGGTCTTTCAAATCCGGTACCGGAGAAACCGTCGTCCACATACTGGACAACAGGGCTACCAGCAAACTCCCGCCGCCTCTTTAAAAAACCAAGCAGAAGCTTCCTCTGGTTCTTGATGCTGTTGCTTTCATCCTTCCCCAAGCCGTCTCCATCCGCTTTTCTGTCTTCCTTGGAAAGCCTCATATATAAGGCAACTGCCATTTCATCCATATATAACACTCTCTTTCCCGAAAATCTTCTCCATGCCGGAATACAAATTTTCATATTCATCTTTAAAGTTCATCACGATTTCTACCTTTCTTCCATCATATAAGAATATCTTATCTACGAATAAAGAAACCATCTGTGCAGTCAATCTCCCTTCGGTTTTTGGGAAGCTTGTATCCTTATAAGCCAAAATCTTCCTCATCCATCCCTTTTGCTCCTTTTCCATACGTTCTAAAAATGCCATTTTCTCTTCCAGCTCTATTTTTCTCTTTTCATAGCTGTGGATTTCTTCCTCCTTTTCCTGTTTTTTTTCTAAATACCATTCCTTATCACTGTCTGAATGTTCCTTTCTGCTATACTCCTGATACAATAGTATCTTTTCCTTTTTCCCCTGGCAAATCCCTGCCTCTGCTATGCGCTTTTCCTTTTCTATTCTCCCTTTCATTTTCTTGAAAAACTCCCCATGAAAGCCGGAAATCACACTGTCCAGTTGGCCGATCTGGTGAATAAACGTCATAACCGCCTGATAGATGATTCCTTCCAGCTCCCTTTCCCCAATGGATTTGGAAGTGCATTCCTGCGCCCCTTTCTCCCGGTAAGTCCGGCAGCGGTAACGGTAAATGCGGACTTTTCCGTCCTTCCTTTGATAGTTTGTTCCCATCCGGGAAGCCGGTTTTCGGCAATCCCCGCAGAAAACCTTTCCTTTCAGAAGGTTCTCCGGACGGACAGTACCTTCATCCATAGCACAGCGGCTTTTATAATGCTCTTTCCTCAGCCTTAAGATTTCCTGCACCAGACGGAATTCCTCTTCCGGCACAATGGCTTCATGAGTACCCCTTGTTATCTTCCACTCCGATTCATCCAATTTATGCCGACGGATTCCATCGGCCTTGGACTCTTCCCATTTATGGAGCGCCATATGCCCAGCATATGCCACGTTCTGCAGGATAGCATTCACCGTGAACTCATTCCAATAGCAACGCCCCTTTTCCTGCCGGTAAAACTCGCCGGTGTCCTGATAGACTTTCGGCGGATTGATCTTCCTTTCCGTTAGCCTTTTTACAATCGCAGGGGCAGAATCCCCCTGTATCGTCCATACGAACATATCCCTTACAACCCCCGCCGGTTTTTCGTCCACCACAAATTTCGTCTTCCTCCTGTCGGCAAATGCAAACCCGTAAGGAACCCTCCCTCCGTCATATTCGCCATTTTCCTGCTTCGTCATATAGCTGGAAGCTACTTTTAGGGAAATATCCTTTGCCACATATTCATTCACAAGGTTTTTCAGAATGACGGCCAACTTTTTATCCGCACATTCCCTGTCAAAGCTGTCATATCCGTCATTGATGGACATAAAGCGCACCCCGAGGAACGGAAATATTTTTTCCAGATAATTGCCCACCTCTATGTGATCCCTCCCGAACCGGGAAAAATCTTTTACGATAATACAGTTGATGTTCCCCTTCCTTACTTCTCCAAGCAAACAGTCAAACGCCCGGCGGTCAAACCTTGTGCCGCTCACCCCGTCATCCTGGTATTCTTTTACAAGGAAAAACTCTTCTCTCCCCTGGATATAGTTGCGCATCAACATCTGCTGGCTGGAGATGGAATCGCTTTCTGTCAACTCCCCAGCTACGGAAAGCCTTGCATAAGTGGCAGTCTGAAAAATAGGAACAGCGGCCTCCACATGTTCCGAACCCTTCATGAAACTCCCGAGACCCCCAATAGAGGCCGCCGTCCGGCATTCCTGCCTTGTCCTGTCCTTTCTCCGTGCCATTTTATACCGCCCCCCTTTCCCCAAGCGGCTCTTCCTTTAGCATACCGCAGAGGGCATATACTTCGACCAGCCTATCCTGATAAAGAAAGGAGAATTCCACTCGCTTTCCTTCATATACCCATATTTTTTCAAAAAGGGAACAAACAAGCCCCCGCCGGATTTTTCCCGCCGGATTCGGCATCCCTTCTTTTATCTCTTTCCATCCAGCAAGCCATTGTCTCGCTTCCTTTATAACATCTCCTGCCCTCCCCATCCTGTCCTTCCGCTCCTTAATCTGCCCCTTCAATTCTTCGCAGCGTTCGGAATAAAATGCTTTCATCTCTTCATATTCTTCTTCCGAAAGTATCCCTTCCATCCAGTCCGTATAAAGACCGGAAAACATGGCCGCATTTTCCGCAAGCTCTTTTTCCAGTTCCGGCAAACGGCTGTCCGAAAAAGATACTTTCCCCATCCTTTCCATGGCCTCTTCCGCCGCCTTCAACGTTTCCTCCGCATCAGCCACCAGTTCAGTCTGCGCCTTTACCGCCTCTGCTACAAGGGCAATCAGCTCTGGCTCTTTGATGCTGTGCCTCGTACAGTTTTTTTCCACATTATATGTTTTGCAGATATAAAAAACCGTCTGTTTTCCCTTATATGCCGTTTTCCGCCGTATCATCGGTCTGCCGCAGTCAGGGCAGAAAAGAATGCCGCCAAAAAGGGATACCCCATCCCGGCCCGGTGTTGTCCTCGTGTCCTTTTTCAATAGCTCCTGCATAATCCCGAACTGTTTTTCCCCTATCAGGGCCAAATCTTCCTGCACAAACCGGCTCTGTTCCGATTCCGGCCTTGCCACCATCTTTTTCATCTTATGGTTGATGCGCCCCTGCTTCCCCTGCACTACCAGCCCTTTGCATAAGGGATTGGAAAGCACCCGCCCTACTGCTACCGGACTCCAGCCGGAAGCAAGGTTTTTCTGAAACCCGCTTTTATAACGGATGCCAAGGCTCCGCTTATAATCCGCCGGAGCCAGCACCCCAAGGGCGTTCAGCCTTTCCGCAATCTGGCGGTTGCTCATGCCGTCCAGCTTCCACCGAAAGATACGCTTCACATTCTCCCCTGCCACCGGGTCAGCCCTCAGCCTGTTATGATTATCGCCGTCTTTCAGGAAACCGTAAGAAACATATGCCCCCGTATACTCCCCGTTTCCCCGCTTGCTTTCCAGATGGCTTCTGATTTTCACCGAAAGGTCTGCGCTGTAGGCATCATTCACAAAATTCTTTACCGGCACAACAATATTCCTTTCCGTCCGCCCTGCGGTCAAAGAGTCATAATGGTCGGTGACGGCAATAAACCGCACCCCTGCCGCCGGGAATATCTTCTGCAAATACCTCCCTGCCTCTATGTATTCCCTGCCAAAACGGGAAAGATCCTTCACAATAATGAGATTGACCTTTCCCGCTTCCATGTCGCTTATCATCTCCTGAAAGGAAGGGCGGAGGAAGTCGGAACCGCTGTACCCGTCGTCCACATACTCCTTAAAGACACGGATATCCTCCCTGTCTTTCAAAAAATCGTGGATGAGCCTCTTCTGGTTCGTGATGCTGTTGCTCTCCTCCTTGCGGCCCCTGCCGCATACATCCCCGTCCTCTTTGGAAAGGCGCAGATATACCGCTGCCGCATAAGCCTTCTTTTCAGGCTCTGTCTGATTCATTTTTTCCATGCCAAAACTCCTTACATGCCCCTCATTTTATTGCAATCCGGCGGCCGCCATGTGTTCTATGTATCCTTTTAAACAATCGGTCAATGTAATATCCGTATCTGCAAAGCTTAATTTAATGACATATTCCCCCTGCCTATAAAGGTACGGATTTTTTATCTGCCTGATAAATTCCCGCTTTTTTTCGGTGCTGCTTAAATCCTTGCCTATCTTAATCTCCATGATATCAGCCAAAGCCTCCCTATCTGCTTCCTGTATATTCATGTTCCTCATTCTCACAAGATCTTCCAGCCGTATATCGCCTGCCATACATTCTGCCGTATATCCGTCTGCGGGCCTGCTGCCGTCCTTCCCGCATACTGCCCGGGCATCTTTCTTTCTCCCCATGGTTTTCCGATTCCTACAAGCAATTTTTACCAGTATATTCCCTCCCTGTTTGTCCGTATTACCGGCTTGTTCGTAATCCTTATTTCACAAGGCAATACATTCATTGACTCTGCCATGATACTTTTCCTCATTTCTGCTCTGTTTTGTTATATAAACTAATTTGGCTTCCCTCTTTGTGGATGCAGCGCAGACACAAACGGGAAAATGAAGATTTAAAAAAATGTCTTTCATTATGGCTTTCAAGCCTTCCAAAACTGACAAAGCGTGTAATCCGAGCCATATTTTTACGCATGAATATATTCGTTATAACAAATATATTCATGCGTAAAAATATGCATTATGCTATATAGAAAATACAGCAAGGAGGTTCTATAATGATTGACTATTCTCCATTCTGGGAAACGCTAAAAAATCAACCGAAAATTGATATACTTTGACGAAAAACCACAAAATATCAAGACCAAGACCAGAAACTATAGAAATGATGTAAAACAATATTGGACAAAAGGCGAAACCCCCGGCAACCCCTAGATTTTTCCTTCTGTCATTATTATAACTCAACCACCTTCCTCGCTCATCCTCTTTATCACTTCAGGATGCAGTTCCGCATGCGCGCCTGTTACAAAAAACGTGGCTTTTACCCCGCGTTTCTTCAAACCATCCAACAACTGTTCTGTATAATACGGATGGGGCCCGTCATCAAAAGTCAGCGCGATCTTCTTCTCCCCTGCTTCCTCCAGTGTCTTCCCAAAGACAGGGAAGCCTCCCCGTTCCCTGCAGCCGATCATGCAAACAGCCGCCAGTAAAGCCAACAAAATAATACAGGATAACATTCTTTTTTTCCAATTCATACCGCAGACTCTCTTTTTTGCCTTATCCTATATATATGCAAGGCAAATACTGCCTTATTCCTGTTGTTCTTTATACAGCTTCAAATAAACTTGCCCCTTTTCTTTCCGTATTTGCACCTTATCAATCATCATGCCGACCAGCAGCAGCTGCTCCGTATCCTCCGGTTTTCCCGAACCGGCCAGTTCCCAGTAAACATCCCTCATCCCGTCGTTTTTCGGACAATTCAGGTCTTTCTCCATCTGTTCCAGCTTATACTCATTTTCCGGCCGGTAATTCGCCTGAAAATCAATAATCACATCTTTTCCGTCTTCTTTAATCCCGGACTGGATCCTGTCCGCCCCTAGGGCAAAAAAGAACAAGGTGAGTTCTTCCACTATTCTCGCTATTTTTTTCCTCTCGTGAATCATTTATTTTTCCTTCTCCCTTTCCGATTTTCTCCCTCTCCAATATTTCATAAAGCTTTCCGTCGCGGGTACCATGATCACAGCCACCCATCCCGCGCTGAACCCGTTATTATACAAGTTCAGCCCGCCGTACATTTGTCCGGTACACATCACCACTGCCGCATGCAGAAATCCGGCTATCATACCAGCCAATGGCCCGAACTGTCCTGCAATCGGCGACAGCCCCGCCGAAAAAACCGCTGCCAGCTGGATGCCGGGAGTATCCGGCGAAAATATGGTAAAAAGAGTGGATATGTACACACCCGCAAGCACAGGCAGATAGTTTTTGATATGTACGCCGAAAGCGGAAAAACCGAAAACCGCCAGTATAGCCCCTACTACCGGCCCCGAAAAATCGCCGCCTGTCAAGACGATATAAATCTCACAAAAAATGCCGATCAGCCCCATGTTCATAAGTGTCGGCCCCACTCCGTCCATAAGGACGAAATCGGTTACTGTACGGCCGGGATGTTTCATGATTCCTTTCAAACCTCCCGCCTTTTTTCCGCTCATCAAAAAACCCAATAAAATCGTTAAAGCAAAGTATAAGAACAAGAAGACTCCGATCCTCACATTCTGCCCGCTTTTCCATATCATCACCGAATCGCTTTCCATTCCAAAAGCCCGCAGGAGGCTTACCATAATAAAAGCCAGTATCCCGCCGGAAAAACCTATATTAAACAGATTATAGCCCATATGCATCGATGCTGTATGTATGGAAAGAGGAGGCAGTATAAATCCTATGGCGATACCGATTGCCGCCGCAAGGAAAAGATTGGCCGCCCGTCCAAACGGAAATAAGAATACCAGTTCCGTAATCAAAGGCGCAAGACATGTACCGAACAGCGCCGTATAAATATAGCGGTTTAACTTTGTCCTGTGTATTTTTGCATACAAAGCCGTGCCAAGGATAACGGGCAGAATATTGACCGGGTTCTTTCCCCAAAGCCCGTATCCGGCGTTCATAAACAAAGCCGCCACTGTCAGCCCCGTAAAAGGAATTTTTTCTGCAACAATAAAGAAAATACTGATTCCCATCACCAATGCGGCATTTAAAAATGCCGCCCCATAACCTGCCAGTTCGAAATAATCCGTGATCAGCGCATCCCTGGACACAATAATACGCCATATTCCTTCTGCCAGTCCGGCAGGGGTTCCTGCGGCCACCGCGGCCATGACAAGCAGAACCATGGAAAAGATACTGAAAAACTTCAACTCCTTTCCCGAGATACGTTCCAGCCATTTTTCCATCCTTTCTCCTCCATGTTCAAACTTCATTCCATACCTTGGCATCAAACCGGCACACATCGCTTCCATTTGCCCAACAATCTATTTCCGTCACTATATATTCTTTTTGGGTATATGCTTTTAAGATACCGGCGATAAAGCCTTCGTCATAATTGCACACCGTTTCCCCGGAATCCGGAAACCCAGAGCAATCCAAGTCTTCTCCTACCGTCAGCACCGCGTGCCCCGTCTGGGCATCAAATTTTTCCACCCGCAGCATACCGACTTTATATTCCATCAGTTTCTGCTGAAGCTGGGCCAGAAAATCATTCAGCATCAAACTGCCGTCCAGGTTTCTCAGATAAAATTCCCTGCCCGCTTTTTCTCCTGCAGTACGGAATATCTTTATCATGCTTTCTTTCCCATACATTTGAATCAAAGTATCCCTGATCGAATACTCAAACATACGATAAAATGCCACCGGCATCTCTTCCCCCAGCTTCCTTCTTCCTTCCTCGATGCTGAAAATAGCATCCCACATCAAAAAATCCTTTTCTTCTCCATTCCGATTCTTATCCATAGCTGCTCCTGCCATTTCATATATTCATTTATGCGTATATTTTTTATTATACCATCACATATCAATATTGCCAAACATCAAAATTCATAAAATCCACATATACTTTATCAAATCCAGGCTCCTCTGCCAGCTGGAATACCTCTGCTTTCCCTGCAAATCGCTCCAAATCATCCCAGACATCCCATTCCAGAATGTTTCCGCCGCCCTGCTTTACCCTTTCCCTTTCCAATAAACGCACTCCGGCAAGGGATGTATTTCCCACTGTCTTTGCCTTCTCCGCCCATTCATACGGTATCAGGCCGATCCGCGCCGCCGCTTTTTTATCGAGATAAAAGCCGAATCCCCCGGCAATATATACCCTTTCGATTTCCTCATATCCCTCAACTGCCAGATGCTCCATTAAAAAATGGATACCCGCCCGTATGGCCGCCTTTGCCATTTGAATATCCCGGATATCCTCCTGGCAAATTTTCACCTTGATCCCGGTTCTTCCTTCCCGCTTTATTATCCTTTCGATTCCTGTTTCGAAATAAGGATCCGCCATCAGGCCCGTTTCATCGACAATCCCCTGGTCCAGGAGGGCGGCTATCGCGGATATCCTTTCCGCCCCGGCGATCCCCTCTCCCCCTCTTCCTTCAAAAGCAGGCCCTGCCGCCGCCGCTGTAGCAGCAATGCGGTCTCCGTTTCCCATAACCATCTCCGCATTCGTGCCAAGATCCAAAAACAACCATTTTCCGTTTCCCTGATGTCCACAAAGCCCACAGGCATATAAACCGGAAACAATATCCCCTCCCACAAACGCTGAGATTCCGGGAACCAGTACCGCCGGCGCCCCCAGCCAGTCCAGGCCGTCCCTTTTTATATGCATCGGCATAAACGGGCTTTTCCCCAATGTTTCTACCGGATATCCCATAAATAAATGTCCCATTACGGTATTTGCTGATAAAAATATGCATTCCAGCCTGCAGACTCCTCCGTCTTCCACATTTTTTACCATTTTCCTTATGCCGTCTTCCAAGGCATTTCTCACTAATTTTTGAAGAACTTCCCCATTCCCTTCCATTCCGGCCCGTATTCTGGAAATCACATCCATTCCATAGATTCTTTGGGGATTCAGGCAAGTAAAAGTATCCAAAATACATCCCGATCCCGCTTCCACCATCTGCATGGCTATCGTTGTTGTTCCGATATCCGCAATAGCGTCTGCTTTAATATCCTTCCTCCCGCCATTCTTCTTGCATTCCCCGCCCCTTGCCGGCCTATCCACTGTGCTGCTTGCCGTCAGGATATCCATCCGCCTCTCTTCGGCAAAAGCCGTTTCCACCTTGCAGTCCTTTACGGGCCTCGCCATACAGGCAAGCCGATATCCATTCCTTAGCTGTTCCGGCCGAAGCAAAGCTCTGTCCGACGGCGTGGGCAACGGCGCATATCCGCAAAACCTTACCAGGCATCTGCCGCACTTTCCCAATGCATCACAAAGGGAAGGCAGAGAGATCCCGCCTTCCCGTAGTGTATGAAGCAATGTCCGGTTCCGGTCATGGAACAATTCCGCCTCATTTCCGCCTTCTTTTGCTATTAGTCTTATCCTGATCTGTTCAGACAAATTGATTTTTCTCCTCACTATAATGATAATCAATAGAAGCCAGCTTTTCCATGATCATTTCCCTGCTGGTATCCATGTCTTCGCACATTTCATCCAGACTGTTATAGTAATCCCTCAGCTTCAGATTCACATAGCTTAGGAGCATCGCCGGATCCTTTGGAATCATATGACTTTCCTCCTTCTATTTAATTCCTTCTGGCGGTTCCTGTCAAGACCCCGTCCTGCACCGATATCTCTATGACATCCTTTGCCCTTACTTTATCGGCAAGTATCAGCTTTGCGGAAAGGGTTTCCACGTATTTCTGTATATAGCGCTTCAAAGGTCTGGCACCATACACCGGATCATAGGCATTTTCCACAATGAATTCTTCCGCTTCCGGCAAAATCTCAATGCGAAGCTCCCTGTCTTCCAGCCGTCTGTTCAAATCATCCACGATCAAATGGACAATGCCTCCGATATCTTCTTTGGTCAAAGGCTTAAACAGTATCGTTTCATCCAGCCTGTTCAAAAATTCCGGCCGAAAATGGGCGCGAAGCTCATTCATCACCAATCCTTCTGCCTCGCTGCTGATACTGCCGTCATCGCTGATTCCTTCCAGCAGATATCCGGCGCCGATATTCGAAGTCATGATCAGGATCGTATTTTTAAAGTCTACCGTGCGCCCTTGGGAATCCGTGATGCGGCCGTCATCCAGCACTTGTAAAAGCACATTAAACACATCGGGATGAGCTTTTTCGATTTCATCAAACAATACGACCGAATAAGGCTTTCTTCTGACGGCCTCCGTCAGCTGCCCGCCCTCTTCATAACCTACATATCCTGGAGGCGCTCCGATCAGCCGTGACACGGAATATTTTTCCATATACTCACTCATATCTATACGCACCATATTGTTCTCATCGTCAAAAAGGGAAGCCGCCAGTGCTTTCGCCAGCTCCGTTTTCCCGACGCCCGTAGGGCCGAGGAAAAGGAAGGAACCTATCGGTTTCGCCGGATCCTTAATTCCTGCCTTGGAACGGATGATCGCCTCCGTTACTTTCGTAACGCCTTCTTCCTGCCCAACCACCCGTTTATGCAGTTCCTCGTCCAGATGCAGCGTTTTATTCCGCTCGCTTTCCGTCAGCTTTGCCACCGGAATACCCGTCCACCGGGAAATAATTTTCGCGATCTCTTCATCGCTGACACTCTCATGGACTAAAGACAAATCCTCATTTTTCACCTTATTTTCTTCTATTTCCAACTGTTTTTTCAAAGCGGGCAGTTTTCCATAGCTTAGTTCTGCCGCTTTCTCCAGATTCCCTTCCCTCTGGGCGATCTGGATCTCGCTGTTTATGGATTCAATCTGCTCCCTCAGTTTGGAAAGTTTTTCGACCGATGCTTTTTCATTATCCCATTGGGCCTTTCTGTTATTAAACTCTTCTTTCCATTCCGCCAGTTCCTTTTGGAGGGAAGCCAGCCTTTCCTGGCTGAGCCTGTCATCTTCCTTTTTCAATGCCGCCTCTTCAATTTCCATCTGCATGATCTTGCGCTGTAACTCGTCCAGTTCCGTCGGCATCGAATCCAGCTCCGTTTTTATAAGCGCACAAGCTTCATCCACCAGATCGATCGCCTTATCAGGCAGAAAACGATCCGAAATATAACGATGGGACAAAGCGGCCGCACTCACTAATGCGTTATCCATGATTTTTACGCCATGGTATACTTCGTACCGTTCTTTCAATCCCCTTAAAATGGAGATGGTATCCTCTACTGTAGGCTCTTCCACCATCACCGGCTGGAACCGCCGTTCCAGCGCCGCATCTTTTTCAATATACTGCCTGTATTCATCCAATGTGGTAGCGCCGATGCAATGCAGCTCCCCTCTTGCCAGCATGGGCTTGAGCATATTGCCCGCATCCAACGCGCCGTCCGTCTTGCCGGCCCCTACGATCGTATGAAGCTCATCGATAAATAAAATAATCTGCCCATCGCTGTTTTTCACGTCTTCCAGCACGGCCTTCAAACGCTCTTCAAACTCGCCCCTGTACTTTGCCCCCGCTACAAGCGCGCCCATATCCAAGGCAAATATCTTTTTATCCTTTAGCCCCTGCGGCACGTCCCCCCGTACGATACGTTGCGCCAATCCTTCTACCACCGCCGTTTTCCCGACACCAGGTTCCCCGATCAGGACAGGATTGTTTTTCGTTTTTCTGGAAAGGATACGGATAATGTTTCTTATTTCGCTGTCCCTGCCAATCACTGGGTCCAGTTTCTGGTTTCTCGCTTTTTCCACCAGTTCCTGCCCGTATTTTTCCAGGGTATCATACGTAGCCTCCGGGTTATCGGAAGTCACCCTCTGGTTTCCCCTGACCGTGGACAGCGCTTGCAGGAAACGTTCCCTCGTGATGCCGTATTCGCGGAAAATTTCTTTTATTTCTTTATTGGGATGCTTTAACATGGAAAGAAACAAGTGTTCCACGGAAACATATTCATCGCCTAGCTGCTTTGCTTCATCTTCCGCATTGATCAGCACCTGGTTTAAGTCTTTGCCTACATAAACCCTTCCTCCCTGCACCTTTACCCTCTTCTGCAACGCTGCTTCCGCCCGGTTCAGGAAATGCTCCTTCTGGATCTCCATTTTTTCAATTAATTTCAGAATCAGGCTGTCTTCAATCGTCAAAAGGCTGTACAGGAGATGTTCCTGCTCGATTTCCTGGTTGCCGTATTCATAGGCAAGTTTCTCGCACTGTTCCACTGCCTGCATGGATTTCTGAGTAAATTTCGATATATTCATAAGCGCTCCTCTCTGCCGTTTTTGTTTATCTCATATCCGGCCTCACTTTTGCTTATTGTTTTTTCTTTGTTCTATACAAACTATAACACCGGTTGTTAGCAGAGTCAAGGGGTGAGTGCTAATTTATTTGAAATACTTTTCCATATTGCCTCATACTTTTGTAAATTTTGAAGCAAATCACTACTCTATTCATCTAACTTATCCTTCGTGCAACATTATCCATTCCATTAATGACAACATATTTATAAAGTCTGCGGTTTTTCTGACAATCCATAAGTCTGGCTGCAAGTATTCCCATTCTTTTCTAAAATCCGGATCCTTTAGCTGTTCATTGAAAAATTGAGCAAAAGTTTTTATAGTTTTTTCCATAAACTTATACCGTAGCTTTCTTTTCAATCGTAAGCCCATAACCTAAAGCAACTTCCTTCTTTGTACGTACAATCTTTCAAATATGAAAAAGCTTATGTCACGGATTTATTGTTTTCTCAGTCCCGGTATATGCACTTATGACCTTTATATAAATAGTACTCAATCATAATACGATGTATAGGCTTTATTTCTGGCTTGTATAGTTCCTGACTCCCATTGGATACCGTCCCGGATGTGGCCAGTATGTCCAGATAACATAAGAAACATTTCTACGCTGTTTGCTCTTCACGTTTTGCAAGTACACGCTGCCTTTTGGCATCTTTCAGGTGTAAATACTGTTACAATTTTCGTTTTGGGATTTTTCATTGACTTTTCTAAAGAAATGGATGTAATAGAATGTATCAATGGTAAGTGAAAACTTATCTTATGATCGGGACTGACAAGAACTTTGTGAGTTTTGAGCAAGTGCCGTTTTCTTGATACCAGATTCTTTTATAGCTTCATTTACCGCCTGTGCAAGCTCCTGATTCGTTTTAATCGTCATGTGTTCACCTACTTCCTATATAAAACAAGGGCGTAAGTTCTATATAATAGACTCGCGCCCTAATTGTCGTCTACTATTTTATTGTTACTCTTTTATCTCGTCAATGTCTGTCAGGTTTACACCAGAAACATTCAGTAACGCCTTAATTGTTAAATACTCTTTTTTAAGGCTTGCATATGTTTTTGTTGCACCCTCTTCTTTCGCTATTAACATGTGTCTTTGGATTTTCGCAAAATCCTCAATGGCTTGTTTTGTTACCTCTAAACTTGTCGGCATTGTGCTTCACCTCCTCAGTTCAATTACAAAACGGTTGTTAAGTTAGTTTTAGTATAGCACAATCAGAGAACAAAGTCTATTTTGTTTTGGCATTAGCGGTTCTTAAATTCACCTACTACACCATTTTCTACACCAAAATCTGAAAATATCACGCTTCCCAACGAAC
>JAETNR010000142.1 GCA_021772055.1 Blautia sp.
TTTACAGAACAATGTGAAGAAGTACCGGGGCTGCATCTGGATGACGGAACAAAAAAGATTTTTCTGAATATGACGAGCAGGAATGGAAGGCCTGAATTAATCAGTCTCCTGCAGTACATGAAAAATACGACTTTGGATAATCCGGAAATAATCGTAAAGGATAAGAGAATACAAAGTCTGGACAGGATAGTGAATGAAGTGAAGCAATCGGAAGAATGGGAGGCTGTGAAGATGAATATTCTTGAGATTGGAATCGAAAAAGGAAAAGCGGCTTCTATTTTGGAATTGTTGGAAGAAACAGGGAAGGTCTCAGAACAGTTAAAGCAAAAGATATTAGCTCAGCATGACTCTGAAACCCTCAGCAAATGGCTGAAGCTGGCCGCAAAAGCCGAGTCGATAGAGGAATTTGAGCGTAGGATAGCTCCTGATAAAGCTACGTGATAATATCCCTTTTTCTAAAAGCCAACCAACAGCCCCCGGACATGAAGAGAATTCATGGCCGGGGCTGTGTAATATTTATGCTCTAAAATTTCAGATATTCCGTTAATCCTGCATCTGCGGATCGAATTTCTTACGTACCTCAATGTAGGCCAATATTGCCTCCACAGTACCGTCGAAGCCTAACCTGGAGCTGTCCAGGGACAGATCATAATTCAGGTCATACTTCCATTCTTTTCCGGTATAGTACTTATAATAACGAGCTCTGTAGTGTCCGTTTCGGCAATGAGCTTCACCACCTCATTTTCAGGCTGGCTGTTGACCTTCATGGCCTCCCGGAGGCAGAAGTCTGCCGGGGCATGGACAAATACACGGACCATGCCGGGCATTTCCTTCAGGACATGGTCGGCGCATCGTCCGATCAGGACGCAGGAGCCTTCCTCCGCCAGCTGGCGGATAATCTTGGCCTGGTAGGTGAACAGGTTATCGTCTTTTGTAAAGCCGGCGCTTTCCGGGAAGAGCAGCATTGCGCAGTCAAACACAAGAATTATGCTTATTTTGTGCAGTAAATCGAATAGATACGATGTAAATACTCCGAATCTCTAAAAATTTCATTCTTTATTTTACCATCAAAGGAGAAACCCAGTCGTTCTACAACTGAAATTGATTTAGGATTTTCTACATAGATAACCGCATCTATTCTCTTGATATTCATACTTTTAGCAGCAAATGCTATTATTTCTTTCAATGCTTCCTGCATATAGCCATTTCCCCAAAATGCTTCTTTTAAGTCATATCCAACTTCTGCACTGGATTTTTCCTTGTTACAACAGTGAAATCCACAGGTGCCTATTTTAGTTCTATCATTTTTTTTTACAAGAAATATCATATTTTTCAGGCGAAGCATGCCAGTCCTGCGCACACTCTTCATCGCTGAAAATCTGCGGATCCGTTTCCTGCATCCTGCGTATGACAATATTATTCTCCATGAAATAAATCATAGGCTGTCCTCCTGAAGGGCTGTACTTTTCTACTACATACAGTATACAGGTGTATTGGAGGAAGGGCAATAAAACTTTCTGCTTTATATGCTGTTTCTGTGCTGCATGATAATTATATATTGAATAAAATTATGTTTTAAATATCGTTGCATAGCTTATTTTGATATGCTAGAATTTATACAGGCAATGAATTCACCCCATCTGATTTTCTGAAAGATTCTGAACCGTGCCGCAGCAGTGAATCGACTGCCGGACGGTATCTAATGCATGTTTTATGCATGAACTCCTTGCTGACAACAAAATAAGCAGGGAGGAGAAACGGCGTGTCTTCTTTCTGCGTAAATGAAAGAGAGGAACGCCTATGAACGAAAATAGCAGTAACAAAACAATCCTGGAGGCTCTGCCGGAGGATTATACGTTTAACCTGAGTGATTTTGCCCTGTTTCTGTCCGTTATGAAGAACAAGACAGCTTACGAAAACACTCTGAGCATCATCCTTGATGAGCCGGATCTGAAGCTGAAGGAAGTAAAGGTGGAGCAGGTAGTCCTGAATAAATCAGGGAAACGTGCCATACGTCTGGATGCCTGGGCACGTGATGAACAGAATCGTCACATTAATACGGAAATGCAGAATGATGCAAAGCAGGATAATTTAAGAAAGAGATCCCGTTTTTATCAGGGACTTCTGGATACACCGGTATTAAAATCAGGAAAGAAGACGAAATATAAACATCTGCCGTCCACAACTATTATTTTTATTACCCGCGATGATATATTCCGATGTGATTCAGCCATGTATACATTTACAGAACAATGTGAAGAAGTACCGGGGCTGCATCTGGATGACGGAACAAAAAAGATTT
>JAETNR010000143.1 GCA_021772055.1 Blautia sp.
CCCCACAGTTAAGGTATTTCCTTTCATATTTTCTCTCCTTTCCTGTTTCCCTTTTTGTGTCGGATATCATTTCTTCCCGTACACTGTACTGTTACTCATTTCATCTAATCCATGAAATTATCTCTTGAATTTCATGAAATACATGATACAATGGAATCACAGATATGACATCCGCCTATTCTCTGCCCTATCATAAAACAGAGAGCATGACTGCAAATACAGAAAGGACCTTTTTATTATGATGAAGAAAGAAAATCAGGCGCCAACCATGAAAGATGTAGCCAGGGAGGCCGGCGTAGCCCTCGGCACCGTGTCCAAAGTCGTCAACGATCTGCCGGTGGGCGAATCTTACAGAATCCGGGTGGAAGAGGCCATCAGAAAGCTGAATTATCAGGTTAACACCTACGCCCAGGGCCTGAAGGCGGACAAGACCTACACCGTTGCGCTGCTGCTTCCCAATACGCAGAATCCCTATTTCGCTTCCCTCGCCCATCATATCAATATGACGCTTTCCCGCCAGAAATACCGGATGCTTTTGTGCTGCACCGATTTCGATCCGGCCTCTGAGCAGGAGTATATCAACATGGCACAGCGCGGCAAGGTAGACGGTATCATCGGCCTGACCTACAACCCAAACCTTGTCATAGAGGAAGGCACTCCCTTCGTGGCCATCGACCGCTCCATGAGCCCCCGCTTCCCCTGTGTCGCCAGCGACAACTTTGCCGGCGGACAGCTGGCTGCCGAAAAGCTGGCCGACCTGGGCTGCAAAAACGTTGCCTTTCTGCGGATCGGTTCTTCCTTAAACAGCGAGACCAACAAACGCCGCTCCGGTTTTGAGAACGGCTGTCTCTCCAGAGGGTTATCCTGTGAAATGAAAATCTTAAACGACGGGGAACCGTTCTCTCTGTTTAAGGAATTTCTGAGGGAGCATATCAGGGGGGGAAAGTTCACTTTTGACGGCATCTTCTGCGTCACGGACAGACTCGCTTGGCTGATTATCAAAGCGCTTGGAAAACTGGGCATCCATGTGCCGGAGGATGTGCAGGTGATCGGTTTTGACGGCATCCGCTATTTCGGCGACGAAGATTATATCTGTTCCACCATCGTGCAGCCGGTGCAGGAGATTGCGGAAATGTGTGTGGAACTTCTGACCAGAGAAAGCCTCTCCACAATGCCGCCCCTGGTCTGCCTTCCGGTCACCTACGCCTGCGGCGGGACAACCAGAGAGCATACCGCATCGCTGAAAGAAGATGCCGAAACAATGGAGATTCCATGAATCTTTATGATTCCGACACAGCCACATACAATGAATATGCCGGAAGGGAGGAAATTCTATGAAACTTTACGATCCATCACTGCTGCCTCAGGAAGAGACGGACAAACAGACAGATACCGATCCCCTGGACCTGAGTACCAGGCCATTACCCTACCGCCTGAAAAGCTGGTGGTACTATCACAAATGGTATGTGATCTGCGGCATTTTACTGATTTTGATGCTCTGGAATATCGCAGGGAACATGCTGGGTTTCTGGACGAAAGAGCCGGATCTTCAGATCGCCTATATCGGAAAAATGTCTCTTCCCGATGATACCGTCTCCGCTCTGGAACAGGCCTTTGCCGAACTTACCGGAGATTTTAACGGTGACGGAGAAGCCATTGTGAAACTCAACCAGTATACCCTGGATCTCCGGTCTTCCGATCCGCAGACAGCCTCCACAAATTATACTTCCGAGGTACGTCTGATGGGCGATATCTCCGCCTGCCAGAGTTACTTTTTCCTGACAGACGATCCGGAGGCACTGCAGCAGAGTTTTCAGCTTTTCGCCGCTCCGGACGGCAGCGCCCCTGATGAAGCGGATGTTTCCACCGCGGATAAAGTGATTCTCTGGGCCGACAGCCGCACCCTCGCAGACATGCCGTTGGGCTCCTACACGATCCCCCTCGGTGAGAATAATATCACAGGGGACAGCCAGGAATTTCTCTCCGGCTTAAGCCTCGGCAGAAGATACTTTGCTTCCGGCAAAACCGTTGACTCTCTCAGTCAGTGCGATGCCCTATGGAAAACAATTATCAATTCTGTTTCCGTGGAAGAGTGAACCTATCTGATTCAGACACGCTCTCACAAACCGCATTTCATCATTTGAAAAAAGCCGGTGAGTACACCAATGTCATTTAGATAAGGACGATGCAAAGAACAGTGTATGTAGAAATATGTACCCTGTTCTTTTTTTGTATAATTTCATAAAGCACTTGACAGGATAAACCAAATGTGTGGCCGGAGGATTACACAATGAATTATTCTACAGAGGTAAAGCAAAAACTATTATCCATTATTACAGAGATGGATTCTTACCGTTGGTTGTTTACAAAGAATCCAGAAACGGATTTTTCACGTAAAAAGAAATGGTCATTTGAAGAGATAATGAAGTTTATGCTTACAATGGAGGGCAAAGCATTAAGAGATGAATTGTTGGAATATTTTGATTTTGACAGTTCCACGCCATCGGATTCAGCATTTAACCAGCGCAGGGCACAGATATTGCCAGAAGCATTTGAGTTCTTATTTCAAGAATTCACTAAATCTTTTAATGATAATGTTACATATAAAGGACTTAGATTAATTGCCTGTGATGGTTCGGATTTATGCATTGCCTGCAACCCTAAAGATGAAACAACCTATTTTCAACCGCTTCCTGACAGCAAAGGCTTCAACCAGCTGCATTTAAACGCTTTTTATGATTTATGCAGCAGAAGATACACAGATGCAATTATCCAACCTGCCCGATTGAAAAATGAAAATAGTGCTATGTGTGAATTGATTGACAGATACCGTGGCCAGCCTGCTGTTTTTATCGCAGACAGGGGTTATGAGAACTACAATATATTTGCTCATGCGGAACATAAAGGAATGTATTACTTAATACGCGTCAAAGATGTAACAAGTAATGGAATAGCTTCGAAACTAACAATGCTGCCAGAGGGTGATGAATTTGACGAATGGGTTAATCTTACGCTCACAAAAAAGCAGACAAATGAAGTAAAAGCAAATCCCCAAAAATACAGAATTATTATGAAAAAAACACCTTTTGATTATCTTGACCTGCATTTTAATAAGTTTTACGAAATAAAAATGAGAGTAGTGCGTTTTCCAATCTCGCAAGACTCTTATGAATGTATTATTACAAATCTGCCACAAGAAAAATTTAGTTCTGGTGAAATCAAACAGTTATATGCGAAACGCTGGGGAATAGAAACCTCTTTTCGCGAGTTAAAATATGCATTAGGATTAACACGGTTTCATGCAAAGAAACCAGAATATATTGTGCAGGAAATATGGTCAAGAATGACTCTGTATAATTTCTGTGAGATTATAGCGACTAATGTGGTTGTCAAGCAGAAAGTCGGCTGCAAATATATATATCAGCTGAATTATACCCGTGCGATGCGAATTTGCTGTCATTTTCTATCAATAAAAGAAGAAAAAGCTCCACCCGATGTAGAGTATCTAATCGGACATGAGCTTCTTCCTGTACGTTCTGGGAGAACAGACCCTCGCAAAGTCAAACCCCAGTCCGCGATAAGCTTTCTATATAGAGCAGCCTAATCAAATATTAGTATATACCATTTTTAAGACAGATGAAAGCATCTGTCTGTTTGTCGTACAAATTTATTACGTTGAATGCTTTTAAATATAGAAAAACAGCGAATAAACAAAATGTTTACTCGCTGTAAAAAGAATCCTAACTGCAATGTTGTCCTTATCTAAATGACATTGG
>JAETNR010000062.1 GCA_021772055.1 Blautia sp.
GAAAAATAAAACATCTTATTTTCTAAAAAATCCGTTTTTGAGTTGCACAGGGATATTTTGGGCAATTTTGAGCTAACAGGCAGTACAATTTTCAAGTAGCACAACGAGTTAATTTACGGATATATCCATATCTTTCCCCGGGACTTGGCCTTTTGATTTTGATGGATGCTGTTTTAAAAGTTCAGACTGCAAAGGATGCAAAAGTGTTCGGACTTGAAACGTGGAAATGGATACTGACCTTTTCCATCATAGTGGCTGTTTTCGGCGTACTGATTATTATAAAGCCGTTTCCGGGAGGACAGACAAGCCGCATTATTGCGGGATGCGGGCTGTTTGCGGAAGGAATCATGAATCATCTGACTGTTAAGGAAACTGTGAAAGTAACAAAGCGGTTTTCGGATCAGAATGAAAATACCGGCGGGTAAGAAGAACAGATATGCGAAGACAACAGATAACGAAAACAAGAAAATAAAACTAAGGAGGAATATAATCATGGATGTATCAACAACAATTAAAAAATTTGGTTTGGAGCAGGCTTTTAAGTATCTCTATAAAGATCCGGAGAAGAATCTCCTCAAACTTATGGACTGGGCAGATAAATTTGCAGGAAACGAATTTGTATCGCAGAGAAAAGTAGTCCGTGAAGCAATTACTAACCCGGAGCATCCATATTACGGGTATATCCAGCATATCATGAAAGATATTGATCCCCATGTCATGAAAACAACAGCGGTGAATTTTTTTATCAATGCTGCGTTGGTGGGATGGCCAAAGCAAAATGAATGCCGTGAAAAATATGGCTGCAATATTCCCTGGACAATCCTGCTTGACCCCACCAGTGCCTGCAATCTGCACTGTACCGGATGTTGGGCTGCGGAATATGGCAATAAGCTGAATCTGACTGTTGATGAGATTGATGACATTATCCGTCAGGGCAAGGAACTGGGTGTTTACATGTATATATATACCGGTGGGGAACCGCTTGTACGTAAGAAAGATCTGATACGCATCTGTGAGAAGCATTCGGATTGTGTGTTCCTGTGCTTCACCAATGGGACACTGATCAATGAAGCTTTTGCGGATGAAATTCTGCGGGTTGGAAACTTTGTCCCGGCAATTTCCCTGGAAGGATTTGAAACTGCTACGGATCTGCGCCGTGGAGACGGTGTGTTCAAAAAGGCAACATCAGCCATGAAGCTTCTCCGGGAAAAGAAACTGTTTTATGGTATTTCTTCCTGTTATACCAGTGCAAACTTTGAGTCCATTACATCAGAAGAATTTTTTGACAGCCTGATTGATCTGGGAGCCTATTTTATCTGGTATTTCCACTATATGCCGGTGGGAAATGACGCGTCTGTGGAACTGATGCCAACACCGGAGCAGAGGGTAGAAACCTATCACCGTATCCGCCATTACCGCGCTGCGAAACCGCTGTTTGCAATGGATTTCCAGAATGATGCGGAGTATGTGGGCGGCTGCATTGCCGGAGGACGCCGCTACTTCCATATTAATGCAAATGGAGATATTGACCCATGCGTATTCATTCATTATTCCGATTCCAATATCCGGGAAAAGACGATTCTGGAGGCGCTGCAGTCCCCGATGATGATGGCATATCATGATAACCAGCCATTTAATGAAAATATGCTGTGTCCATGTCCGATGCTGGAAAACCCGGAAAAGCTGAGAGCGATGGTGGCAGGAACGGATGCCCATTCCACAGATCTTCAGTCCCCGGAAACGGCAGAACATCTGTGTGCAAAGTGCGATAAATATGCAGAGCATTGGAAACCGGCGGCAGAAGCATTATGGAGAGAAAGCAGATCGAAAAAGGGGATAACAGATTAAGGAGAGAGGCATGTTTTTTGGCGGTTCTAAAAAGGAAAAACGGGCTGCAATATGGACATTTTGGAAGAGATGATCTGGATCTTCCGCGGGAGAAATCAGATAAAGCGGATGTGTTGAAGTCATATCTGCAGCAACAATAAAAAAGCGGAGGTTTATGAGATGAACGTTGCGATTGTAACAGACAGCAACAGTGGTATCTTCACAGAAGAAGGAAAAAAATGGGTGTCCACGTTATTCCGCTGCCGGTGATCCTGGAAGGAAAAACATATTACGAGGGGGTTAATCTTACCCATGAGGAGTTCTGCCATGTGGGCCACGGAGCTTTCGGTATGGGGATAAGCAAAAGAATAAGGTAAGAAAAGCTCCGTTGCCGGTGGCAGGTTCTGTAAGTTAAGAAGAGGCGGGTGGCTGTATTGTGGATAAACAAAAGTACCGAAAAGTTATGATAAACATGGTTACAATTTTTATTCTCCTGGCATTGGTGTTTCTGATATTCCGGAAAGATTACAGGGCAATTTGGGAGTGTATCTGCCATGTTTCCGCTATGGGAGTGTTTTTGATTTTAACAATGGATATAGGGTATCAATTGATTGGCTCGGTGTCATGGCGAAGTGTACAAACGTAAGTTGGAGGAACACGGACTTCCGTGCATTATTTCATAGCAGATATTAATTTACAGGTCGTTTCTGAAGCGACCTGTTTTTTTAACCCTTTTGTTATAATGATCCCATCAGATGAAACAAAACAAATCATAAATACGGGAGGACAACAATTATGCGTAAAGGATTAACAGAGGTAGTTTTTATTTTGGACAGAAGCGGATCAATGAGCGGGCTTGAAGCAGATACAATCGGCGGTTTTAACAGTATGATCCGGAAACAGAAAAAGGAAGATGGAGAGGCTGTCATATCTGCAGTTCTCTTTGATGATCGGACAGATGTGATTTACGATCGTGTTTCTATTGATAAAGTGGTTCCGATGACGGACAAAGAATACTATGTACGAGGCTGTACTGCACTTCTTGATGCTGTGGGAGGAGCAATCCATCATATTGCAAATGTTCATAAATATGCCCGTGAGGAAGAACGTCCGGAAAAAACAATTTTTATCATTACCACTGACGGTATGGAAAATGCCAGCCGCATCTACAGCTATGAAAAAGTGAAAAGGATGGTAGAGAAGGAAAAAGAAAAATACGGATGGGAATTTCTGTTTCTGGGTGCAAACATCGATGCAGTATCTGTCGCAGGACGATTTGGAATCGGGGCTGACAGAGCGATTGACTATGAATGTGATGAAGAGGGAACATTGCTGAATTACGAAGCAATTTCTCAGACCGTTTCTGCTATGAGAAGATCCGCAACGAAAGCGGAGATGGATAAGGCTTTTGATGCCTGCATGGCTCCGGTACGTGCGGATTATGCAAAGAGACACAGGGGAAGAAATAGCCAGACTGTTTCAAACGGTTGATACTAATCTGATTGAAAGAATTGCTGTATGGTGCTATGATACTGGAAAACATGCCTGAGATAAGGAGATACAAATGGAACCGATTGAAGAAGTTATTCGAAACGCAACCGAAGAGAGTCAGGAAAAGGTAGACTGGACCAAAGTATGGAGTACAAGATACCCTGTTCTTGCCACCTATCAGAAAGAAGTAGATATTCCAAAGTATGCTGCGGAGATCCGCCGCATGTTTACAGAGCTTCAGGCAGATTACGGCTATTCAGAGCAGGATGCCATGCTGGTTCTGAAGGATATCCTGGCTCATGAGTATATGGATAATCGTCTGAAGAAAAGCAGGAAATTTGAATAGGCCTCAAAAGTATTAACCGTGAAAGAATAAACTCAATAAAAATTTTCTATTGACCCTGACATTATGTCATAGTGTATACTTGGATTTAATGGAAAGGGGAGAACGTTATGATGACAGTGAAAGATGTCAGTGAACTATCAGGGGTGAGTATACGATCCCTGCATCATTATGACAAGATTGGACTTCTGCCGGCCACGGAGGTTACGGCTGCGGGTTACAGGCTTTATGACGATAAGGCTTTGGAGCGGCTGCAGATGGTTTTGTTATTTAAAGAACTTCAATTTCCATTGAAAGAGATTGCGGCCATTTTAGACAGCCCGGATTTTGATCGGAGCAAAGCTCTGGAACAACAGATTCATCTATTGGAGCTTCGCAAGGAACATCTGGAGAATTTGATTGATCTGGCCCATGGAATAAAAACGATTGGAGTGAAGAAAATGAGTAAATCAGGCTTTATTGCATTTGATACAAAAAAGATGGATGAGTATGCAGCACAGGCAAAGGCATCCTGGGGAAATACTGAGGCGTATAAAGAATACGAGAAAAAGTCTGCAGGACGTACTAAGGAAGAACAGCAGGTGCTTAATATGGAGATGATGGATATTTTTGCAGAGTTCGGCAGGATCAAGGATACAAGCCCGAAATCACCGGAAGCGATTGCCCTGGCAAAAAAACTGCAGGATCATATTACTGCCCATTATTATACATGTACTAACGAAATTCTGGAATCTTTGGGACAAATGTATGCAGCAGGCGGAGAAATGACCACAAATATCGATAAAGCCGGCGGAGTAGGAACCGCAGAATTTGCGAAGCTGGCAATTGCGGCATATATCCTTGAACAATGAGATCTCCTTTTATTACAGCAATCATTGGTGATGAATGCTTCCCGCAAGGCTGTATTGCAGACGATAGAAATCATTGATTATTCCGGGACTTTATATTAAGATAAAAGCAGATTACAAAATGGAGGAGGAAGGTGGCGGATATGGGGAAAAGGATAGCGGTACTTTCAGCGGTTTTGCTTCTGTTTTTACAGACTCTGGTCTTTGGGCAGGCGGAAAGGGCACAGGATGATTATTATGAGTTCGTCAATGGGAAAAAGATAGAGGAGATTACCCTTGAGCCTACCGAAGCGGGCTGGGATTGGTTCTCGGATGCGGAGACCGTGGTCAGAGGCGAGATGGAGGAAACCATCCGGGAACTGGTAAATGGAGGAGAAACCTATGAAAAAGGCAGTCCGGAGCAGAAAATAAGGGATCTGTACCAGTGCATTTCCGATATGGATAACCGTAATGAGACGGGCCTTGGCCCGTTGCAGCCCTATATGGATAAGATCCGCGGTGCGTCAGACATAGAGGAATATGTGGAGGCGCTGGCTTATTTAAGCGGTGAGATGGGGTACAGCAGCATACTGGGTGGTTACAGCATCATGCAGGATAAGGCTGATTCCGGAAAATATGTAGTCTATCTGTTATATGCGGATACTTTGATTGGGAAGGAGTACGTGGAGGACGAGGATACGCAGGAGTATGTGGAATTGTACTTCGACTATGTTAGGAATATGCTGACAGAATTCGGCATGACCGGGGAACAGGCAGAGCGGAGTGCGGCTTCCATCGAAGGACTTCTGAGGGATATCTGTGAGTCGTCAATGTCTGCGGAACAGTATTATGACCCTTCTCTGACTTATAATGTGTATACGGAGCAGGAACTGCAGGAGCTTTATACCAATGTAGACGTGCACGGGATGCTTGAGACAATCCGGATAGACGGACAGGAATACTATGTCGTGATGGATGTAGATCAGGCACAGAAAATCAACTCTTTGCTGGTGGAGGAAAATCTTCAGGCTCTGAAAGATTATTCTACCTTTGTGATGCTAAACGACATGGCAGAATATATGAATAGTACTTATGCCGGACTCTATACTGACATGCAGAATATGCTATATGGTATTACGGAGAGTTGGGAGGATGAATTTATCTGGATGGATCTGACGCAGAAAATGCTTCCATGGGATTGCGGGAAGATTTATGTGCAGAAGCACTTTTCCGAAGAGGACAAGGAAACAGTGGAGGAGATGCTGGATCTGATTCTGGAGGAATATGAGAAGATTATCCAAAGGCAGGACTGGATGAGCCCGTCGACAAAGGAAAAGGCAATCAGAAAGCTTAAGACTATGCAGATTAAAATCGGTTATCCGGATAAATGGCCTGCGGTCTGTGACACGATGCAGGTGACTCCCGTTTCAGAGGGAGGCAGTCTGCTGTCGAATCTGGTTAAAAATCTGCAGGTTTCCTTGGAAAACGACCTGGCTAAGTTGGGAACAGAGGTTGACAGGACGGAATGGGACGTGACGCCGCAGACGGTGAATGCCTTTTACGATCCGTTGAATAATGAAATCTCCTTTCCGGCAGCAATGCTGCAGGAACCTTTCTACAGCAGTGAGTACAGCGATGGAACGAACCTGGGCGGAATCGGTTTTGTATTGGCCCATGAGGTTAGCCACGCTTTTGACTCAGACGGTGCACTTTATGATGAGTATGGGAATTATCATGTATGGTGGACGGAGGAAGATCTGGATGCCTATGAGAAAATGACCCAATCCATTGCAGAGTATTATGATAAGTATGAAGTGATGGGCACACATGTGGATGGAGAGCGGACTTTGGCAGAAAACATTGCCGATCTTGGGGCCATGACTTGTATTACATCAATCATTGGCGATGATAAGGAAATGTTGGAGGATGCCTTTTGGCAGACTGCATACATCTGGGCAGAGGTGTGTACGGAAAGTTTTACGCAGTATCTGCTGAACACAGATACTCATTCGCCCCATAAGGTGAGGGTGAATGCTGTGATGAGTTCCTGTGATGTATTTTACGATGTGTACAACGTGAAGGAGGGGGACGGGATGTACGTGGCTCCTGAGGATCGGGTAGGTATCTGGAAGTAGAGACAGGCTGGAAAAAGCACATTGAAAAACACTCCTGAATATGCTAGAATGCCGATAGGCAAAAAGAGATGCAAAAAGTTCCATGTGGACAAAGAACGAAATCCCCGAACCGTGTTGCAGCACAGTCCGGGGATTCTTCTTTACTTTATAGGGGAGGTCAAAATGAATTTCAGTGACGAAAAAGACTACATTATGCGTATTATTAAAGAAATGGTAAGGGTTCTTTTTTCTTTGATGCTGGGAAAGGAATATACATCGGTTGAGCTGCCTGATGAAAACAAATATGAAGTTTCAGGGAAAGCATTAACGGAATTTGAAAGGATGGTTGACGACGGTTTCATAAACGAAGCAGAAAACATGCTGCTGGAAAATATTGATTATACCCGAAAAGAAGAAATCCTTGCTGCAATATCGCTGTATCAATATATCGGCGAAAAGGATGATGATTTTTTGGCAGAACATAACTACACAAAAGAAGAAGTACTGGATGGGATTAAAAGATTAGCAGAGAAATCGGGATATGGAGAAATCAGTAAGATATTTATGGAAGAATGATATTTGCATTTGGGCTGCAGGATTGATGCCCCGTAACTTACTGAGGGGTATTTGACTTTAGCTGTTTTTGCGGTGCATTTTAAAAAATGGAAAAAGCCCCGCTTGTGTCTGGTGAGTCTGCCTTGCTGTTGCTGTAGGTTAGCTATTCAGATTATACTTCACCATAGACACTGTGAAAAAAACACGGATAATACAAATCAGACACATCTGGCTCATTTTATTTGAGGGAGAAACAGGTTAAAATAAGTTCATCAATTACATAAACCAACCATTTATAGGAGGGAATCAAAATGAAACGAAGAAAGATGAACACATTGTTATGTTCCGTAATGTCGGCAGGACTGGTAATGGGAAGTATGGTTAGTGTGACACCAGTAATGGCAGAGGAAATGAAAGTGCCGGATGAGATCACAATTTATACTTACTATGCAGATGCTTCCGTTCCCGTAGTAGATGGTACAGTAGAAAATCTGAAAGAAATCTATCCGGATCTGAAGATTAACATTGAACATCGTACAGACTCTGACGGTGCAGTACTGAAAACCAGAGCAGCAGTTGGCGAGCTGCCTGATATCTTCGAGTGTACAGGACAGCTTACAGATATCCTGAGAAAATCCGGTGATTTGGCAGTGCTTGACGATGCGGTTGAAGAAAAAGGGCTGGCAGACAAATTAATAGACGGAAATCTGGATATAAAGAAATCGGATGACGGACATTATTATGCAATTGAGCAGACCGGACCGGAAGCATGTCTGATGTACTATAATACGGAAGTATTTGAGAAGTTGGGACTGGAAGAGCCGAAAAACTTTGATGAATTAAAAAATGTAGTGCAGACTCTGGCAGACAATGATATTATCCCGTTGGCATTATTTGCACAGCAGAAATGGCCGGGACTGCAGATGTTTGATATGGCGGTAGTCGGACAGGGGCAGCCTCTTGGACTGACCGGGCTGGAAGACGGAACTACATCCATCTCTGATCCGGAATATCTGGAAGCAGCTAAGAAAATCGAGGAACTGGTATCATTGGGACTGATCGGAAAAGGAGCGCTGAACACCAATGCGAGCCAGGCATTCGAGCTGGTAGGAACCGGTCAGGCAGGTATGCTGATCAACGGAAGCTGGTTCTTTGATGATGCAGTTGCAGGCGGCTGGCAGGATCACATTGATTATATTGAGTACAATCCATTTGCGGACGCCGGAAAAGAAGAAGAGGTTCATTGGAATATGTCCGGCGGTACCGGAAGCATGGGCGGATATGCAGTAAGTGCAAAAGGTGAATATGCAGAATTCTGCAAACAGGTAGTGGTTGACTGGGTAGAACAGAGAGCAATCGTATCTTCCGAAATCGGAAAGGTTACAGCTTTGAAAAATCCTGCAGAGCCCAAAGATGCAAGACCGGCATCTTATCAGGATTTTGCAGATCATGTGGGAGATATCAAGTCCACAACAAAATTTGAGTGGTCTTTGAATAATCAGGAATTGATCGTTGCCCTTGAGGACACAAGCGAGCTGTTGAATACAGGAAGCTATACAGCAGAAGACTTTATCGCAGACCTGGAGGAAAGAATTCCGGAGGCCCTTGGAGAATAACAGAAAGGGGAAAGGAGCTTTTGCGAAAGCTCCTTTTCTTTGTTCATGAGCGTATAAAGCGATGGCAGCGGTAGACCAGGTTTACAGCGAAAAAGAAAGATAAAACAGGAGGGCAGGATGAACGTTTTATTTAAAAAGAAAAAAGGCGCCATGATTGTTTTTATGGCTCCGGTAATGATCTTATTCAGCCTGATTATTGTAATTCCATTGCTGCAGTCAGCAGTTATGAGTTTTACGGAATGGGACGGTGTGAATAAAGCGGTATTTAACGGACTGGATAATTATAAAAAATTATTTAAATCCAGAGATTTGTCTGTTTCCGTGAGAAACAGTATTCTTTATTCTGTGGTTTTAACAATTTATCAGGTGGGCTTTGGTACTTTTTTTGCGTATGTTTTCAGCAATTTTGAGTATAGGACAAAAGGCTTCTTCAAAAATGTATATTTCTTTCCGGTGCTCTTGTCTGCTTCGGTTGTGGCCCAGCTTTGGATTTCCATCTACCACGGAGATTTTGGACTGATCAATCAGCTGGCCAAGATGGCCGGAGGGGAATGGCAGCAGAACTGGCTGAATGAACCTGTGAAAGGAATCATCGCTATTGTTCTTGCAGAAGCATGGAAAGGTATGGGGTATCATATGCTGATCATCTATGCTGCCATGAGAAATGTGCCCAGGGTCTACTATGAGGCGGCCTATATTGACGGCGCAAGCAAGGGCCAGCAGTTTTTCAACATTACACTGCCTCTTACCATACCGACAATTAAGGTCTGTGTGGTGATGTGTATTACATACGGATTCCGTGCTTTTGAAATGATTTTCCTGATGACTGGGGGAGGACCCGGCAATTTCAGCCATACTCTTCCGATTATGATGTATAAGGCACTTTTTAACCTTCAGAAATACGGATATGGAAGCGCCATTGCTGTGGTAATCGTAGTATTCTGTGTCGGACTTATGCTCCTGATCAATAAGCTGACCGCACGGTTTGATGAACAATACTAGGGGGGATAGACGATGAAAAAGTGGACAATATCAAAAGTATTGGTATTTCTTGTTATGGTTTTTTATGGGATCATCAGTCTTTATCCCATGATTTGGATGGCTTTTTATTCACTGAAGAACAATGAAGAGATTTTTGTGACAAATCCCTTTGGACCGCCTCTTGATCCGCAGTGGAGCAATTACTCAAAAGCATTGGATCAGTTTGATATTTTACTGTATTTTAAAAACAGTGTGCTCGTATCCATAGCAGCTATGTTTTTCGGAATTCTTTTCAGCCTGATGTTTACCTATGTGGTTGCCAGGGTGAGGACAAAGACAACGCGTTTTTGTCAGACACTTGTGACTGTGGGAATGTTTATTCCTATCCAGGCTGTTATGACGCCACTGGTAGTTATGGTGAAGAATCTTCATCTGAGCAACACCAGATGGTCGCTGATCGTTCCTTATGTGGCTTTGAGTTTTCCGTTCGCCGTGATGGTTCTGTATGGATTTTACAGAAGCCTGCCTATAGAACTGGAGGAATCCGCATATATAGAGGGAGCAGGGTTTTACAGAACGTATTTCAGTATTATTTTCCCTCAGTTGAAATCGGTAATTGCTGTATTGGTTATTTATCAGTTTATGTCCCATTGGAATGAATTCAGTCTTGCGCTGATCCTGATCACGAAAAATGAACTGAAGACACTGCCTTTGGGTCTGGCAGGATTTTACGGCATGTTTTCCACGGACTGGGGGCCTGTTGGAGCAGCTCTTGTGATCGCTAGCCTCCCTGTGATTGTAATCTACCTGTTTTTCAGTAACCAGGTAAGCGATGCAATGACCTATTCCGGCATGAAAAATTAATAAGCATATCTGAAATATTATGGTATAATGTGAACACTTAATGAGCCCAAGCAAAGCGCCGGGCGAATTTAGTGAGAACATATGCCCTTGTGGTATAATCATAAATATTCGTCAGAAGGAGAAAGGACAATGAAAAGATTCCGGAATTTGTCAATTCAGAAAAAAATCAGCGGTTTATTTTTGGGATGTTTTCTTGTCCTTCTTTTCTGTATTATTTTGGTGCTTCATGATGTGTATAAAGAGCAGATGTATGAGGAACTGATCCAGAGGGGACATTATGAAGATGAATTGATCCTGCATCAGATGGAGCGGATGGAGCAGAATATGGAAAGCTGCTGCAACAATATGATTATTAATCTGAATCTCTCCATCGGAAGCAAGGAGGGGCTCCTCGGTTCACCGGCGAAATATAACAACACCATAAGAGAGAAGATTCTTGGAGTTATGGAAAATAATTTCCTGCTTTATCCTGATGTCAGCCAGATCCTGATTGCTTACGAAAACGGAGACGTGTATTTGAAAGAGCGTAATCGGAATTTTCTGTTTTCCCAGGGAGAGCAGAATCTGATTCTGGAATTCAGGGAATCAGGGGTGGATACCAGGGGAATGTGGTATTTTTATCCGGGTGCTGAGCCGGCAGTATATTTTTTGAAAGTATTCAGAGATATCGCCGGAAACGTCCCTGTTGGATATATCATGCTTCGGATGGATGAGAAGGTCATTTATCAGACGTATCAGAATGAGAAAACAGAGAATCCGTCTGAAATCTATATTTTTGATGAAAACCAGGGATTAATTTCTTCTACACAAAGAGATGTGGTGCAGGAGATTTATACTGCCGGTTCTTTGGAAAAACGGCAGGAATTGTCAAAGGAGACAGAGCAGGAGCTGAGAAAGAGGGCCGGGAAGCGGGATCAATATGTGAAGTGGTATCGTACATCAAAGGCCTGGGAAATCGTAACTGTTCTGGATATAAAAGCCGGAATGCAGGGTGTGCGGGTGATTACCGGGAATATCGTCGGTGTCAGCATGATCCTGATGGCTCTGTTTTTCCTTTTCACTTTTAGGATTTTGAAGAAAATAATGCATCCGGTAATTGCTTTGGCTGATCATATGCGCAGAACCGGAGCACATCAGATCCAGAAGATCGAAGAGAGACCTGTTCAGGATGAAGTGGGAATCCTGATTTCCAGCTTTAATCAGATGGTTGAAACAAACGGAAAACTGATACAGCGTGTAGCGCAGGATGAAAAAGAGAAAAGACAATTGGAGCTTGCACTCTTGCAAATGCAGATCAAGCCCCATTTTCTTTACAATACGCTGGATACGGCATTTTGCCTTAATCGTATGAAGCAGTATCAGGAAGCCGGCCGGGTGATTAAAGAACTGGCAGGTTATTATCGCCTTGTACTGAATCATGGAGCTGAATGGATCGGTTTTTCCGAGGAACTGGATGCAGTAGAAAAATATCTGTCAATCCAGTCCATCCGTTATGGGGAACTGCTGTCCTATGCGATTTCGGTAGATGAGGAGCTGAATGAATTTCAGATTCCCAAGATGACGCTGCAGCCCCTTGTGGAAAATGCAATCTACCATGGAATCAAACCCAAAGGGGAAAAAGGACATATCCTGATTGTCGGCGAGCTGCGCAACGATGAAGTTACAATTTCTATAATAGATGACGGAATAGGAATGACCCAGCAGATGTTTGAGGAAATTCTGAGCGGAAAACGGGAAAGTACGGATCAGGAAAGTTTTGGAATGAAAAGTGTGTTGGAAAGACTGCGATTGTTTTATGGGAAAGGAACCAGAATGGAACTGAACCCTGTGCCGATAGGAACAAGTATTGAGCTGACAATCGACCTGAAAAAGGAGGATCAACGTGAAATATAAGGTGCTGCTGGTGGATGACGAGCAAATTTATCTTCAATACCTGCAGAGTATGATCGAGTGGGAAGCGCTGGGCTGCCGGATCTGTGGATGTGCAAAAAACGGACAGGAAGCGATACGGCTTGTGGAAGAAGAGGCTCCGGATATCGTTTTTATGGATATCAATATGTCTCAAATGAATGGGCTTGAGGCGTGTGAAGTGCTGCGAGAAAGAAACAGCAGTGCCAGGGTCATCATCATGACAGCTTATAATGAATTTTCTTTTGCCCACAGAGCCATTAAACTGAACGTGTTTGATTACCTGCTGAAACCCTTTGATGAAGAGGAACTGACAAAGGCCCTGCAGAATTGTATGCAGGAGATTGAGAAGGAGAGAATGCGGGAAAGAGAACAGCGGGAGAATTTTTTTAAAAGTATTCTGGACTCGGATATGTCCGGGGAGGAATGGTCATTGATGGAACTGCGGATGAAGAGTCATCGATATGTAGCAGTTTTGTTTGGAAAGAAGAAAGAAGTTACATAGAAAAGAGAGAGGAATTCATAAAGCTTCTCTCAGAGAGCTTTTTTCCTTTGGATACCTACTTTTTGGGAAATCAAAAAGGATATGGAATTGTAATTCATATGATGACCCAGGAAGAAATCCCTCAAAAAGAGATTAAGGAGCGATATCAGCGGTTTTTGGGCAGACATCCGGAAGAGGAATTGGAATGGGTTGCCATAGGAGATGTGGTACAGGGATTGGAGAAGCTCCAGGAAACATATCATCATGCCTGCATGGTGAGAGAAAACCGAGTGAAGATGCGGGGAGCAGTGAACAGTTATGAGGAGGTTCAGTACCTGAATAAAGAGAGCAGCTTCCTGAGCAGCAGTGATACCAATCTTCTGATCAAAGCATTTGAAATGAAAGAATATGATCAGGTGGATCGTATGATTGAAAAGATATTTGCTCTGTCCAAGAATCAGATGTTTTCTTTTCAGTACGTGATTGCTACTTATTACTCTTTAATTAATGGTATCTATAGTTATTATCATTACAGTGAGGAGAAGGATCTGACTGAGATTTTGGATAATCAGTCCAACCTGATACAGGAGATTGGATTGTGCTCTACAGCGGAGCAGATGCTGGAGATCGTGCGGAATTATGTCTATGAGGCTTTCAGTGATTGTATGACTGTTCGTGTGGGAAATAAAAAAGAGATATTAGTGGGAAAAATTGAAAGCTATCTTCAGCAGTACTACAGTGAGCAATCCCTGTCGGTAAAACAGATCGCAGAGAGTCTTTTCTTTGAAAACAGCTATATAAGAAGGGTTTTCAAAATGCAGACGGGAAAGACTATTGTACAGAGGCTGGAGGAGATCCGCATTGAGAAGGCGAGAGAACTTTTGGCAGAAGGGAAGTACCGCAACAGCGAAATTGCACAGATGACGGGATACTGTGACCAATATTATTTTAGCAAAAGATTCAAGTTATTTTGTGGATGCACCCCTTCGGAGTATCAAAAGGGGAAAATTATCACTTTTTAGAAATTGCGCAAAAACACGCGCAGGAAAGAGAGAGAGGAATTATGCTGTACTGCGAGGATTGGGAGAAGAAAGAAAAGAAATTTATGGAGTTTTGGGACAGAGAAAACCATGATCGTCCCCTTCTGTTTATTACTGCACCGAAAAATAAGAATGCAAATCCGCCGGTATCTGGTCACGCGACATTGAAGGAGCGGTGGATGGATACGGAATATGTTCTTAAGTGTGCGAACTTCAGAATGCAGAATACCTGTTATCTGGGAGAGGCATTTCCTGCATTGAATCCGGATCTGGGACCGGACTTTTTTGCTGCATGCTACGGGACACCATTGGAATTTGGAGAATCCACAAGCTGGGCAAAACCCTGGATGTCAGATGAGGATGTGGAAAATCATAAAGATTTTGCCATGGATCCTGCAAATGAGTATTATACCAAGATGCTGGAATTAACAAAAGCGGCTGTGGAAGATGGAAAAGATAAGTATATGGTTGGAGTTACGGATCTTCATCCGGGAGGGGATGGCCTGGTGTCTATGCGGGGACCGCAAAACCTCTGCTATGATACCTTTGATTATCCGGAGTTTCTGCACAAAGGCGTTATGGATCTTCTGCCCGGTTTTCAGAAAATTTATGAGGAGCTTTACGGACTGACGACGAAATATCAGAAAGGAAGTACCTGTTGGATGGGAATCTGGCATCCGAAAAGATGGTATCCGGTGAGCTGTGATTTTTCCTGTATGGTTTCTTCGGATATGTTTGAAGAACTGCTGATAGAAGAGATTGAAAAGGAAGTTGAGTTTCTGGATGCAAGCATTTATCACCTGGATGGACCGGATGCCCTGAAACATCTGGATCGTCTTTTGCAGATTCCCAAGCTGAACGGAATTCAATGGGTGTATGGGGCCGGAAATCCAACGGCATCCCACTGGATACCGGAGATCAGGAAAATTCAGCAGGCAGGGAAATGTGTACAGATTCAGGTAATGCCAGAGGAGTTGGAGACCATGCTGCAGGAGCTTCCGCCGGAAGGGCTGATGTATATGATCGAAGCCGGATCAGAGGAGGAAGCGAAGGAACTTTTGAAGATGGCAGATAAGGGGAGTCAGAGATGAATAAAGAGGAAAGAAATTATCTGAGAGAATTGGCACAAAAACAAAGAGAAATGTCAGAGCTTCCTGCAATGGAAGAACGAAAAAAATTATGGTATCTGCACAATGAATTGAAAGGGCCGCGTCCCATGGTGGTGATGGAAGAGGATACGTTTCTGGATGAGATCCTTCCGCCCCTTCGCTGTCAGGATCCGGATGCCAGAAGGATGGAGAGACAGCTTTTAAAAACCATACTGCCGCAGCAGATCTTTCAGGATGATAAAGTTGTGACGGATGAATTTTCGGTGGACGTGCAGATTGAGCATCGGTTATTTGATGTGGAAATGAAGAAGGAATTTGCCTCAGATGGGATCGGCTATCATATTGAACCGATCATGGAATCCCTGGAAGAGGATATGGATTTGCTGAAGGAGTCTGTATTTATTAACCATGAGCAGGAGACAAGACGGCTGCAGGAACTGGCGCAGGATACCCTGGGAGATATCCTGCAGGTCAGACTGAAAAACAGTATCAACCAATGGGAGTTTTCCTTGACGGAGAAAGTTGTATGGCTGATGGGAATGGAGAACATGTTTTGCTCCATGGTGACGGAAGAGGATCATTTTCACAGATTAATGGACAAACTGGTGAAAGAAATGATTCGCTTTTTGCGTTGGCAGGAAGACCAGCAGGTTTTGTTTCTCAATAATGGAAATGATTATATGGGAAGCGGGAGCTATTGCTTTTCCAGAGAACTTCCGGGTGAGGACTATCATGGGAAAGTGCTGTCCAGACATCTGTGGGGGCATATGAACAGCCAGGAGAGTATCGGAGTATCGCCGGAGATGTACCATGAGTTTATGGCTCCGTATTTTTCCAGAATGGCTGAAGAGTTCGGGCTTTTGTATTATGGCTGCTGCGAGCCGGTGGAGCTTTATTGGGACAAAGACATCTCTCACTATGCAAATCTGCGCAAGGTTTCTATTTCGCCATGGTGCAATGAGGAAATGATGGCGGAACGGCTGTCCGGCGGAAATGTGATCTATTCCAGAAAACCATCGCCGAATTTTATCGGTGTTCAGAAAGAATTTGATGAGGAAGAGTTTCGGAAATATATACGGCATACAGCCCAGCTGACCAGGGAATGCCATACGGAATATATTTTCCGGGATATTTATAAACTTCATGGCAATCTGGAAAAACTGGGACAGGCAGTAAGGATTGTGAGAGAAGAGACAGAGGGAATTTAAAATAGTATAACGTGGTTGTATAAACATGAGAGCTTAATTTTCGTCCGCTGATGGAAAATTAAGCTCTTTTTTTGTATCAAAAAATTATTTTTATTTGAGAGAAAACGAAGGAAAGAGTCATTAAGGTATATCGAAACAGAATAATCGCAGAGTAGGAAAGGAGATGCTGTATAATTGAATGTACTGATTAGAACAAGTAACGGTATTACGCAGGTTCCTATGGAATCTAAACATTTTAGTAAGCGGCTGCTCACAATTCAGGGAGAAATTACAGAGGATGCAGCTGTTGATTTTACAGATCAGCTGTTGGAACTGAATATGGAATCGAAGAATCCTATCACAGTTTTGATCAATAGCTCCGGAGGTGAAATCAACAGCGGGCTTATGATGTACGATGCAATTGTCGGATCGAGAGCGCCGGTTCGAATGGTGTGCAGGGGAAAGGCCTACAGTATGGGAGCAGTTCTATTTGCCTGCGCAAATGAGCGGCTGATGCTGCCTAACAGTGAACTGATGCTGCATCAGCCGCTTCTGGGCGGACGAGTTTCCGGGAATGCATCCAGTATTAAGAGCATTAGTGATAGTCTCCTGGAAACAAAGGAAAAACTGAATAAACTGATTGCATTGCATACAGGACGGACTGTGGAGGAAATAGATCAGGCTACGTGTTTTGATCATTACTTTTCGCCTTACGAAGCCGTGGAGTTTCGACTTTGTGACAGAGTGATCAGCTTTGCGGACATTATCGATTTTGCAGAAAGTATGGAGGGGTAATAAATGGCAGGAAAAATAGCAGCAGAGAAAAATGTAAACCAGGCATTGAACAGAGCAGATGAAACAGGCAGAATCCATGAATTTGATCAGGTGATTCTGGGAGATGGCTTCGATTGCATGTTCAGTACCGACTGCGGAGAGACCGGGCTCAATAATAATGTGTTGGTAGTTGGCGGCTCAGGCTCCGGAAAGACGATGTCTGTGGCAGAACCTTTTCTTCTGGAATCCTTCAGACGGAGTATTATCGCTACTGTGACGAAGCGAAAAATCGTTAATAAATATACGCCATTGCTGCGAAGCCGGGGATATGATGTATGGGATCTTGACTTTGTACATCCGGAAAGAGGAAATATTGCTTATGATCCACTGAATTATATTGGCAGCGATTATGATATTACCTTTGCTGCCAGAAGTGTTGTTATGGCGAATCCTAAGAAAGAGCGTTCCAATGCAGACCCCTACTGGGATGAGGCGGCAATTTCCTTACTGGCAGCAATGATTGCTTATGTACGGATGACGAAAAATAACGCCAATTTTGCTGATGTGCTTGAAATGCTTGATAATCTGACATTTGAGGAATATTCCGGACAGATCAGCACCAATTATGACAGGGAGTTTGAAGTTTTGGAAGAGAAGGATGCATCGAACTTTGCAGTTTCCAATTGGAGGAACTTTAAGAGACTTCCGATCAGAACGGCAAGCTGTGTATTTGGAACACTAAATACGGCGATAGCTTCTGTATTCAACTCCGAACTGCGTTCCATGTTTCGTATGAAGAAAAAGGTGGATTTTGAATATCTGGCAAAGAAGAAAACGGCCCTGTTTATTACATCCAGTCCGGTAAATCCGGCTATTAACTGTTTTATCAATATGTTTTACGGATATGCATTTAAACAGCTGTTTGAGTTTGCAGAAGAGCAGCCCGACGGCATGCTTCCAATCCCTGTACATCTGCTTGCAGATGATTTTGCCACCGGCTGTCCTGTTCCGATGTTTGATCAGTATATCTCGATTTTCAGGGAGAAACAGATTTCCGTTACACTTCTGATTCAGGCGGAATCTCAGTTATCTTCTCTTTATGGCGCTGAAGAGGCAACAACGATTATTAATAATTGTGATACGTATGTGTTTTTGGGTTCCAATGATCTGACAACTGCTCAAAATATCAGTCTTCGTGCAAACAGGCCGCTGGAGGATATACTTCACATGAAAATCGGGAATCAGATTTTGTTCAGGCGTGGCGCCAGACCGAAAATGGGTAAGAGATATAACATCCTTGAAAATGAAACATATAGAAAACTTATTGCAGTATATGAACAGCATATCGTGGAAGAAACACGGAGGAAGGAGCAAAGAAATGTTCGGATATGTTGATGACAGTAAAAGCAGAGAAGGAACGAAAAGACCAAAAGATGCAGCCATTCTCTATATGATTTTGGGGGTAGTGCTGGTACTGACCTTTATTTTGATTAATATCTTTCTCCATCGAAGCAGCTGCGAAGAGAGTTGTTATAGCCTTTTATTTCTGTTAGCAGTTCCTGGTGCAGCCTTTGTTACAGGCTTGGTCTATCGGTTGGTGACCCATGATCTGAATGAGCCGATTCGGGATACGACACGGGGCTGCGCAGTCGGAACGGCAGTTTCAGCGATGTTTATGTTATTTGCGGTTTTGCTGGAACTCGGAACGGATGAGGGATTTTCTATCTATCAAGGAAAAGAGATTCAGTTATGGTTCTTTTCTATTGAGAAAAAGTATTTTTATGATCTGTTTGCTGTTGTTTGGTATCCGTATAATCTCAGTGTTATCCTCTCGGCCCTGCGCAAAGAACGATTCCATGGGAGTTCTGTGTTCTATAGCTGCATTGCTGTGATGGGCAGTACATTATCCGGCATTCTTATCTTCAGACCTATGTCTAACATTTATTCGATAGATCTGGTTGTTTTAAATACGATCACTCTTGCGGTGGGCTTGTGGAAATATGCCATTCCTGAGAAAACAGTACGCAAAGGGAACGTTATAACAGCCGTTGTTTTATATGCAGTTATGCGCATCATACTGCTGCCGCTTCAATGTAGTAATTGGGGGCCGGGGTATGGAGATTTTATAAAAGCCATTCAGGTGATTACGTCTAATGCCCCCTTCTTTGGTACATCGGAGTATCTTAAAAATGCGGGTTTTGTGAACGAGTATCTTGCCAGCCACAGAAAACCAATGCTTCAGCTTCTCTATTACTTTGGCTGGTCATCTGTCATCGTGATGGTTTTGTTATTGGCTCTTTTTGTATTTGTTATTTTAAAACTTGCCGGTTTGAAAAATGGCAGAGAACACAGGAGATGGCTGATTTTTGCAACGGCAGCAGCTATGCTTGCTATCCGGGCTGTGATGGGATTCCTTTACAGTTTTGGAGTACGGTATCCGATTGAACTTCCGTTTATGGGCAATGAAGGCAGTATCATGGATAGCATGGCCTTTACCCTGCTTCTGATTTGTGCCTGGGAAAACCGTAAAATCCGGGTATTTCATCTAAGGAAAGATGGGATTGTTTCCGTAGAGCAGAAACCGGGCGCGCCTGATGACCCGAATGGAAATATTCAGAAAGAAATTATCAGTAAATATGCAGAAGATGATAGACCGGATTGTATGGAAAGCGAGGTAAGCTATTTTGATGAAGAAGAGGAGGAAGATTGGATATAATGAAGACAATGTATCATATCACATCACAAAAAAACTTACCGTCAATTCTGGAACATGGATTGATTCCGCAATATGGATTCCTTTCCGATATGATTCTGGAACAGCGTCCGGGAGTTTATATGTTTTTTGAAAAAGAAGAAGTAAGCTATGCAATGCAGCATTGGTTTGGCGAAATGATTCGATATGTTTATAGCTTAGCAGAACTTATTCTTCTTGAGATCAAGGTTCCGGATGAGTTTAAAATAGAGGAGAGGTACGGCTGGGAAGCAATCAGCCGGCATACGATTCCGGCGAAATATATAACGGTGATTGATATGCCGCAATATGATTTGACTGTTGGAAAAAGATAGGATCTGTTATATAATTTATATAATAAAGAAAAAATGAGTGGGAAAGGAAAACAATCTGTGAATATACGCAGATAGCATATTTTACAATCGCCGCGCCGGATCTGAGAGATAAATCCAATACCAATGCCCCGTTAGTGAAGGGCGGCACATATATGAACGATGCGGAGCCTTTCAGAATAATCCGGAAGTTGTGGCCAGAGCGTATAAGACAGCGCTGCATGAGTTTCCAAAGGTGTTCCGGCAGATGGAATTTGCGGTGTATTGTCCGCCTGGTGGAAGCAGGAATTTTGAGGTGTTTAAAAGGGTGTTGGGGGAATGAGTCTGGGAGATGGGAAATATGTCTAAAGTAATGAAGGCGGCAGCAGTTATCAGTTTTACGGCGGCTATTATCACAGCCGGATTGTTTTGTCGCTTGGGGAAAGATATTTATCTTACATTAGCGATCACCTTTGGAACAGTGGCTTATCATTTGGGAATGAGGCTGCTTGTTGGATTGCTGTATAATATCGGAATGAGGAACAGGGCGGATTTTACAAAAAAATGGTATCAGCTTCATGCATGGGAAAATAAGCTATATCAGTTTTTAAATGTGAGAGCGTGGAAGGATAAAATGCCTACTTATGACCCCGAAACGTTTTCCATAAAAAAACATACATGGAATGAAATTGCTCAGACAATGTGCCAGTCGGAACTGGTGCATGAAACAAATATGATTTTGAGTTTTCTTCCACTTTTAGCCGTAAAATGGTTCGGGTCATTTTGGGTATTTTTTATAACATCTGTATGCAGTGCTATTTTTGATTTGCTGTTTGTGATCATGCAAAGATATAATAGAGCACGTATTGTTAAAATGGCTTTAAGAGAGAAAAGAAAAACGTTGGGGGAGATTTCCCAATGATAAAGTAAGAAGCTGACGGGGAGAGAATATAGAATGTTTTCAGGAAACATGGCTTAAGAAGTAAGTATAGATGAGATATTGCTTGGAAATTATGAAAATAACAAAAAAGGAAGTGATTAGTTATATGGAAGCATCACAAGAATATTATATTTCGTTGATTGAACGATTGCGGAATATGCCTGAATGCACAGATCTCTCCTATGGTATATTACAGTAATCTGAAGATTGAAGAAGCTAAAAAAATTATGGATTATAATTCATCAATCAAAATTGGCGAAATTGCGGAAATGCTGGGATACAGCAATCAATACTATTTTAGTAAAGCATTTAAATTGTCTCAGGGAATGAGCCCACAGGAATATAAAAAATTGAAAATGGATAATGAGGAAGAATAACAAACCAGTGAAAAAATTTGCTTTTTGGATAAAAGCACGCAAATGACTTGCGTGCTTTTTGCTGCTATGATAAAATTGTATTCAGATAACAGAGAAACGAAATGAATACCGAATTCAGGCAGATTTTGTATCGGCAGCAGATCAGACCTACAGGATTTGCCAGTGGGAAAGTTGGAAAGCAGGAAAAAAATATGGCAGTTACGATTCAGCAGATTGCAGAAAGAGCGAATGTATCCCGGGGGACTGTGGACAGGGCATTAAATCACCGCGGACGTATTGATCCGCAGGTTGCGGAACGAATTCTTAAGCTTGCTTCAGAAATGGGCTATGTGCCAAGGGAGAGGAAGAGAAAAGCAAATCAGAAGAAAACAATTAAGATCGGGGTTGTTACACAGCTTGCAAAGGCATCTTTTATGCTGGAAATCAACAGAGGAATCCGGCAGGCAGCGGAAGAACTGAAGGACTGGGGCGTTGAGATCCTCCTGAAAGAGAGATTGAATGTAGACGAAGAGGAACAGGCACGTGCCATTGAGGAACTTGCGGAAGAGGGGATTCAGGGCCTGGCTCTCATGCCGGTGGACTGCGACTGTGTCCGTGAAAAGATAAACTGGCTGATAGAAATTAAGAAGATCCCTGTAGTGACTTTTAACTCGGATATTGTAGGAACGAAACGCTCCTGTTTTGTGGGAATGGATAACAGACGGAGCGGACAGACTGCGGCTGGGCTTATGGGGCTTATGACCGGGGGAATCGGAAAGATACTGATCATTACCGGGTATTTCAGCAATATGGTAAATAATGCCCGTGTGGACGGTTTTATAGATGAAACGAAGAAGTCTTTTCCGGGACTGGAAATTGCAGGAGTGCAGGGGAGCTTTGATGAGACCGGGGAAGTGGAGCGTATTATCGAGAATGCCATGAAGGATATTTCCGGTATCAATGGTATTTTTGTAGTTTCCGGCGGACAGGCGGGAGTGAAGGCTGCTTTTGAGAAACTGGCGGTTGAGAAGCGCCCTTATGTGATCATCTATGACCAGACGCCAAAGAACGAAAAAGCAATCAAAGAAGATACGGTAGACTTTCTCATTGACCAGAACGGATTTTTCCAGGGGTACCGCCCGCTGTATATTCTTACGAATATGCTGTTGAAAAACGTCATGCCGGAGGCGGAAAATCTGTTTACGGAGATCAATATTAAAACGAAATATAATTTGTAGGATAGAGCTATTCATGGGGAAGGGGTTCAGACAGGTAAATAATGAAAGTATACACAAAAGGAGCTGTCAATTCTATTTTATTTCCACCATATGCCTCATTTTCCTCACGAAAAAGTTAATTTTTTGTGGTATATATTTTGCGTACCTGCTATAATAAATTACAGAAACTACGATTATTTGGATAAAGCCCCAAAACGCCAAAGATAAGCATTCCGAAGCCGGAAGTGAAACGAATAGATGCAGAATCATTTTGCACAGACACCGTAAGCTTTAAAAGCTTGGAAAGCGAGGCGTAAATGGCGAAAGAAAACAGAGAGCACAAGGGCAGCGTATTTATAGACTTATTCTATACGGACGAAACCGCCCGGAAGAATCTTCTGGAATTATATAACGCGCTGTACGATACGGATTATACAGACCCGGAAGTCATACAGTATATAGGTCTGGAAAATATCCTGTTTAAGAACTACAAAAATGATCTTGCCTTTACTGTGGAGAAAGAGCGGATCGTATTAAGCGAGCATCAGAGTACGGTTAATCCAAACATGCCTTTGAGAGATTTGCTTTACATAGCAAGAGAATATGAGAAAATTGTCCCGC
>JAETNR010000007.1 GCA_021772055.1 Blautia sp.
ATTGATAACACCGTTCAGTACAGTCTATGGACTTAGGACAGTGGAACACATATAAAACCAAATAGAACCATAATGCCGATACAAAAATGTATAGTAACAAGGATTTATTTGCGAGTGGGAATAAAGGGAAATAGTCGAAGAAATTCAGCGGATGCCTGACAAGTGGCTGTAAAGCAAATAAATCCGTATCAGAAAACCCTTAGCTATGGGCAGCAGCTCGTAGCTAAGGGTTTTTAGATAGCTCCCTTCCCCACCCGTGAAATGTAACTGTATAGGAAACAGATGTCTTTTTACGAAAAACTTGGTAGTTGATTAAATGGCAATTCTATGATATAATCCGAATATTGTTTGATAATCCAAGCATGCAAGAGAAAATCCTGTGGATTTTATTTAAACTCTTTTGAGGTAAGTTGGTGAAGTAAGGAGGCGAAATAGATGTCCTGTGCTGCCGGTAAATGCAAGGCAGCCGTAATTCTCAGGTATATGAATTAGCCTGGTGCATAGCCTGAAGGATTGATTACATATATAGAATGAAAAACCAGGAGAAATAAAATTAGGATGGGATAAAAATGGGTAAATATTTTCTAAAAAGATTGGGAATGGCACTGCTCACGATCCTGCTTGTGGCATGTGTTACCTTCCTTCTGATGAATGCAGTGCCGGGAAGTCCCTGGCTTAGTGAAAAAACTCCTTCAGAGACCACTCTGGCGGCATTAAATGCAAAGTACGGACTGGATCAGCCTGTTCCGGTTCAGTTAGCGAAGTATCTTGGAAATCTGCTTCACGGTGATTTCGGTGTATCCTTAAAAATGCAGAAGAACCGTGCAGTTTCCAGTATTATTGTTGAAATGTTCCCTATTTCTGCAAAGGTAGGTGCCCTTGCTCTTCTCTGGGCTGTACTGGTGGGGGTTCCTTTGGGGTGTCTTGCAGCTTTTAAGCGTGGGAAGCTTACGGACAGTATTTTAAGAGTTGTCTGTACCGTTGGTATTTCTATGCCCAGCTTTGTTGTGGCATCTGCTCTTTTGGTTATTTTTGCCGGTGGTTTGGCATCATTCAAATTTTTTCCAACGATTTTTGATGCTTCCCTTGGGTGGCGATCCTATGTGTTGCCATGCTTCTCCCTGGGCTTTTATCCGATGTGCTATACAGCCCGCCAGACCCGTTCCGCCATGCTGGATTCCCTGAATCAGGAATACATCAAAACAGCCAGGGCCAAAGGTTTGAAAAATAAAAAGATCATTTTTAAGCATGCCCTTAGAAATGCACTGATTCCGGTTATCACTTATCTGGGACCGCAGGTTGCGTTTACTCTTTGCGGAGGTTTTGTTGTTGAGAGCGTTTTTTCGATCCCGGGTCTCGGACGCTATATGGTGCAGTCCATTCAGAACCGTGATTATCCGGTAATCATGGGGACAACAATTTTTATTGCCAGCTTTATCATTTTGATGAATCTGGTAGTAGATATTCTGTATAAAGTAGCAGATCCGAGAATCAGTTTGACGAAGGGAGGAGAATGATCGTGGCAGAAGATAAAAAAATGAAGCGCTGTCCTGTCAGTCTCCAGCCGGATATTGAGTCCTTATTGGCGGATTTGTCGGAGGATGATTTCAGCCCTGCTTCCAAACAGGAGAAGGAGGATTTTATTCAGGACCGCCAGAGTGTATCCTACTGGAAAGATGCATGGCGCAGATTGAGGAAAAACATTGTGGCAATGGTTGCTCTTGGTGTTATCATTTTCCTGTTTTTGTTTGCTTTTGTAGGTCCGCTGATCGTTCCTTATGGCTATGAGCAGTTTAACACAGGAGCGGAAAATTTGTTCCCGTATCACTACACGTTGGAAGACCAGAAGCGCCTGGATGAGGAAATCGCAGCCAGAACAGAGACAGAGGTTGTGGATGTAAAAGAGATGATTGCCAAGGCGAAGGCTGAGGCAGAAGCCAAGGGCGAGAAATTTACAAGAAAAGATGAGGCAGTCATCAAAGCCCAGGCAAAGGTTGCTGCTAAAAAAACTTCCGGAGAGTCCGAGACAGCAGATCCGGAAGCAATCCGCAAGGAGCTTGGAATTAAAAAGCATTTATTTGGATATTCCGTAAGCGAGCTGGAGCGCAAGGCAGCAGGAGAGAAGGTATTCCCCCATATATTCGGTACAGATATGTATGGACGTGATATTCTGGTCCGTGTAATGTATGGAGCCCGTGTGTCCATGTCTGTTGGTGTATTTGCAGCGCTTCTGGTATTGGTTATCGGTGCGCTGTACGGTTCCATTTCAGGATACTGCGGCGGTAAGGTGGATGCAGTGATGCAGCGTATCGTAGAGCTGATTTATGCGGTTCCGGAAATGCTGGTAGTTCTTTTGATTGCAACGGCAATGAAGCCGATCTTAACAGAATATGTGAACTCAGGAGGAGGCGGACCTGTTAAATCTTTTGTATCCGTACTTGGTCCAAACCTGATCTCCCTGTTCATTGCATTTGGGATGCTGTACTGGGTTACTATGAGCCGTATTATCCGCGGCCAGGTGCTCCAGCTGAAGCAGCAGGAGTATGTGACTGCAGCCAGAGCACTGGGGGCATCCGGAGGCCGCATTATCCGCCGCCATCTGCTTCCTAACTGTATCGGACAGATCGTGGTTACCACCTGCCTTCAGATTCCGTCAGCAATTTTCCTGGAATCCTTTTTATCCTACCTTGGCGTTGGTGTATCTGCACCGCTGCCAAGCCTTGGCTCTATGGCAACCGATGCTTTGAGCGGTATGTATACTTATACGTATCGCCTGATCATTCCGGCAATTGTTCTTAGTGTCATGATCCTGGCCTTTAACCTGTTTGGCGACGGCCTGAGAGATGCTTTGGATCCAAAGCTGAAAAAGTAGAAGGAAGGGGTACATAAAATGTCTGAACAGAAGAATAATACAAAATTATTGGAAGTGAAAGATCTTAGAGTCTCCTTCTTCACTCCGGCCGGAGAGGTAAAAGCGGTAGGAGGAATATCATATGATCTGAATTACGGAGAAGTTATGGGTGTAGTAGGCGAGTCCGGTTCCGGAAAAAGCCAGGAAGCCTACTCCATCATGGGACTTTTGCAGTCTCCGGGAAAGGTGATCGGCGGTTCCGTTACTTTTGAGGGCCAGGATGTCCTTGCATTTTCACCCAGTGAGATGACAGCATTCCGGGGCAATAAAGTTTCCATGATCTTTCAGAACCCCATGACCTGCCTGAATCCGGTATATACTATCGGCAACCAGTTAGTAGAGGCACTTCGTGCTCATGATAAGAAGATCAGCAAAGCGGACGCAGAAAAGCGTGCCATGGAAATGATGGAACTGGTAGGAATCAATAATGTGGAAAAGCGTATGAAGCAGTATCCCCATGAGTTTTCGGGCGGTATGCGCCAGAGGGTCATGATCGCCATGGGACTGATCTGCCATCCGAAGCTTTTGATCGCAGATGAGCCTACCACTGCTTTGGATGTAACCATTCAGGCCCAGATCCTGGATCTGATGAAGGATCTCCAGAAGAAGACAGGAATGGGAATCATCTTCATTACCCATAACCTTGGTGTTGTGGCAGATATCTGTGACAAAGTATCGGTTATGTATGCCGGAAAGATGGTAGAGCAGGGGCCTGTGGACGATATCTTTTATGAGCCTGCACATCCTTATACCAGAGGACTGCTGCGCTCCATGCCCCGTGTGGACGCAGAAAGCTATGAGCGTTTGATCCCTATTGAAGGAACGCCTGTGGATATGCTGAACCCGCCGGAGGGCTGTCCTTTTGCACCCCGGTGCGAGAGCTGTATGAAAATCTGCCTGAAGAAAATGCCTCCCTATGTAGAAGTGGGAGAGAACCATCGTTCTGCATGTTGGCTTTGCGTACAGAACCAGATGAAAGGGGAGGAAAAGTAAGATGGCAAAAGAAGAGAAAAATCTCCTTGAAATAAATAAGCTTAGAAAATATTTCCCGGTTAAGGGGGTAAATGGACCCGGAGTCCAGGCTGTGCAGGATGTTTCCTTTTTTATTAAAAAAGGAGAGACTCTGGGCCTGGTAGGAGAGTCCGGATGCGGTAAGACAACCCTTGGAAGAACGATTCTCCGGCTCCATGAACCAACCGGCGGTTCTATTATTTATGACGGACAGACCATATATGACAACCCTCTTGGGCCGGACGGACAGCCTCTGGGTAAGGTAAAAGCTGTCAAAATGCTTCCCTACCGCAGAAAAATGCAGATTATTTTTCAGGATCCCTCCGCTTCCCTTGACCCCAGAATGACGGTTGGGGAGATCATCGGAGAAGCCATTGATATCCATAAGCTTGCTGCAAGCAAGAAGGACAGGTCTGATATGATCAAGGAGCTCCTTGGACGTGTAGGACTGAATACCGAACATGCCAACCGTTATCCCCATGAGTTTTCCGGCGGACAGCAGCAGCGTGTGGGGATTGCCCGTGCCCTTGCGGTGAAACCGGAATTTATTGTGTGTGACGAGCCGATTTCCGCTCTGGACGTGTCCATTCAGTCCCAGGTGGTAAATATGCTGGAGGATATGCAGGCAGAGATGGGGCTTACCTATCTGTTTATTGCACATGACCTGTCTGTAGTACGCCATATTTCCAACAGGATCGGAGTTATGTACCTTGGCTCCCTGGTGGAACTGGGAGAAAGCTATGAATTGAACAGGAACCCCATTCACCCATACACAAAGACGCTTCTTTCTGCAGTGCCTGTGCCGGATCCGAAGCTTAGCCGCACACGGCAGAGAATCATCCTGGAGGGGGATGTGCCGAGCCCTATGAATCCCCCAAGCGGATGCCGCTTCCACACCAGATGTCCTTATGCAACGCCGCGCTGCAGTGAGGAAACACCGGTATTTAAAGAGCATGAGCCCGGACATTGGGCAGCATGTCATTTGCTGGATAAATAGGATCATGGTATTAAGCTCTAAGAGAGCTTTACAATACAAACGCTAATGAGCGTAAAACAAAAGGAGGATGAAACATGAGTAAAACAAAGAAAGTGCTGTCTCTGACACTGTCTGCAGCTATGATGGCCAGCATGTCACTTGGCGCAGCAACAACCGTATTGGCAGAAGAAGGCGGAGCTGACGGATTTAATATTGCAGTCTGCCTTGCATCTGAACCTCAGAGCATTGACCCGGCTTTGAATTCTGCAGTTGATGGTGCAATTATGATCAACCATATGTTTGAAGGTCTGGTGAAATGGGTGGATGACGGTGAAGGAAATGCAGTTACTGCTCCCGGCCAGGCAGAATCCTGGGAAAAGGTTGTAAATGATGACGGCACAGTTACTTACACTTTTAAAATGCGTGACGGAATCAAATGGTCAGACGGCAAAGATGTAACAGCAGGGGATTTTGAATACAGCTGGAAACGTCTTGCAAACCCGGAGACAGCTGCTGACTATTGCTACATGATCGATATGGTAAAAGGATATGCAGAAGTTGCTGACGGAAGTGCAGATCCGGATACCCTTGCAATCAAGGCAATTGATGACAAGACTCTGGAAGTTGTTCTTTCCTATGACTGCCCGTATTTCGAAGAAATCATGGCATTCCCGGCTACTTTCCCGGTACGTCAGGATATGACAGAAGGCAACGAAGAGTGGACTTATGACGTAGCAACCTATGTGGGCAACGGACCATACAAGATGCAGGAATGGACACACAATGCATCTATTACAGCAGAGAAGAACGAAAACTACTATGACTATGACAAACTTGGACCGGACACCATCAAATTCACTCTGTTAGATGATGACAATGCAATCCTTGCAGCTTATAACAGCGGTGAGCTGGATTTCATTGAGCAGCTTCCGGCAGATGAGCTTCCAAACTACCTGGCATCCGGTGAGCTGGAAATCGTAGATTATATCGGAACCTACTATGCATGCTTTAATACAGAAGATGAAATCTTCTCTGATGCAAGAATCCGTAAAGCATTCTCTCTGGCTATTGACCGTAACTACATTGTAGAAAACGTTTCTCAGTCCGGTGAGGTTCCTGCAACAGGTTATGTACCGGCTGGTGTTAATGACGCAGCAGGCCCGGGAAGTGATGACTTCCGTACAGTAGGCGGCGACTACTACAGCGTTGCTGAAGAAGATTATGAGAAAAACTGTGAAGAAGCACGTGCACTTCTGGCAGAAGCAGGATATCCTAATGGAGAAGGCTTCCCGACAGTAGAATACTTATACAACACAAATGATAACCACAAGAAGATTGGTGAAGCACTTCAGAATATGTGGCAGGAACAGCTTGGTGTTACAGTTACACTGAACAACCAGGACTGGAACGTATTCCTTGAAAACAGAAAAGAAGGTAACTATCAGATTTCCCGTAACGGATGGATTGCAGACTACAATGATCCATGCTCCTTCCTGGATATGTGGTATACAGACGGCGGAAACAACGACGCACAGTACTCTAATCCGGACTACGATGCGAAGATTGATGAGGCAAAAGCAACAGCCGTACAGGAAGAACGTATGGTAGCATTCCATGAAGCAGAAGACATTCTGATGGAACAGGATAGCGTATTGGCTCCGATTTATTTCTATACACAGAAATATATGATGGCAGACGATATTGAAGGAATGTACTATACACCTCTTGGATATTTCTTCTTTGGTTATACATCTCAGAAATAATGAATTAACTTTTTAAAAAACGCCCGGCAGGCGATTGAACAAACCTGCCGGGCATTTTTTTGAGGAATTTTCTTGACTCTGAACCTGGTTCATGGTGTATCCTACAGGAAAATGAATCATCAAAGTAAGGAGTGAAGTAATATGCGAATCAGTGAAGCAGCAGAAATGACAGGGTTGAGTGTGAGTAATATCCGGTTCTATGAAAAAAAGGGACTGCTTGCTCCGGAGCGGGAGATGGAAAATAAATACCGGGATTATTCCGATGAAGATATCCATCGGTTAAAAAAAATAGTCCTGTTCCGGAAAATGGACATTCCCATAGAGACGATTTATCTATTGGAAAAAGGAGATACTTCCCTGGAAAGCGTTTTGAAGCGGCAGGAGGAAGAGCTGCTCGCCAGACAAAAAATGCTGCAGGGCTCCATTGATCTTTGCCAGCAATTAATGAAGGAAGAAAATCCGGATAAGATCAATGTGGAATATTATCTGAATTATGTGAAAGAGGAGGAAGCGAAGGGATATCTCTTTGCGGAAGCAGAGGAAGTGCTGGAGGATCTGGTGGAATTTACCGGAATTGGAAAGTTTCGCGGGGATCCCTTCGTGGGGAGGATTTTTCAGAATGTATGGGTTTTAAGAGGAATTGCATTGCTGATTTTTGCATGTGCAATTCTTGTTCCGCTGTACCTGATGAAAAGCGCTTTTGATGCGTCGGGAGAGATTAGCCCTTTTGCAGGGCTCTGGTGGCTTTTGTGGATGTTGGGACTGGGAGGTTCCTGGAACCTGTTTAAGAAAAACAGAAGGTGAGAGTATCCTGAAGGAGCCTTGCCGACCTGATTTAAGGCGGGGCTTTTGAGAGGATATCAGGCAGAATGAGAGGTGCCTTTATAACAGTATCCGCCTGATCGCGGCAGCAGGAACAGCAACGGTTCTTCTGCCCTGGGTTTCGTCCCTTCTGGTACGGGATAAGACCTGTATTTTGCCTGCAGCAACTGTAATCATACAGCTTTTGCCTCAGACATATCCCTATATCCGGTATTTTAAAGGGCTGAATCTTCAAAAAATGTCCATGCCTATGATCCTGACTGTGGCTTTGACAAACAGTATGTTTGTATTTATAATTCCTTCCGGTGTGGGGCTGTATTACCTGGTTTCCGGTCTTTTTACAGCAGCGGAGCAGCTCGTTTTTCATATTTTTGCGCTGAGAAAAACGGCTGAGGGAGTGTAAGCCTCACCTGTTTTTCTTTACCAAAATTACAGAATATGTTATGATAAAAATAATTGAGAGAAGATAGATTATGAGCGGATTCTGAATGTATGGTATGGAAAGACAGCTGCATCAGGAGTGAGATGGGAGGATATGACATGTTTACGGAAGAAAGGCAGGAGGCAATCCTAAAGATGCTGCGGGAAAACGGGAAGGTGAAAGTGCGCTCTTTAAGCGAGACATTTCTTGTGACAGAAGACTGTATCCGTAAGGACCTGAAAGCACTGGAAAAAGGCGGACATTTGAAACGCACCTATGGAGGTGCCATTTTGTCCGGGGATTATCCTCTGGAGCGGGATGTAATTGACCGCAGAAGTGTCAATGTAGAGAAAAAGGATATAATTGCCAAAAAAGCATTTAACCTCATTAAAGATAATGAAACTATTTTTCTGGATATCTCCACCAGCAACATTAAGCTTGCAAAACTGCTGGCGGAATCCGGAAGGCGTCTTGTGGTTGTAAGCAATATGATTGATATTCTTCAGATTCTGGCAGCTTCCTCTGTGATTACGGCGGTGGGAACCGGCGGGATCATGTACCGTACAGTAAACGGATTCATGGGCTCCGCGGCGATCGAGGTGCTCAGACAGTACAGTTTCGACCGGGCATTTATCGGAACCTGCGGGCTGGATATGACAGACATGTCTGTGACTACTTTTGGAGTAGAAGATGGACTTACCAAGAAGGGGGCCATGGCCAGCAGCAGGCATAACTATCTGGTCATGGAGAAGGATAAATTTTATTTTAACGATTCCTATAAATTTGCCCATCTGGACGATATTGACGGCATTGTGACAGATGAAGCTCCCGATCCTGCTACCATTGGCGCGCTGGAGTCTGCAGGTGTGCAGTTATACTAAGGAAACAGAAAAATGATAAAAAACAGGACAAAACAATATTAAACAATTTAAAATAATTGACAGAGAAGGGGAAAAGCGATACAATTAGTCAGAACAAGACGGGGATCCCTGTGAAACAGCAGGTGTATGAGAAGGAGGAAATCATCATGTTTTTGGAGAAAAGCAGAGCGGTAATCATACAGGAATTTGAGGAATTTTGCAGAAACCTGCCAAAACCGGCAGAGGAAATTCAAAAAGAGCTGCAGACTTTGGATGAGGACACGGCTCTCGTGATGAAATTTTATTATGCAAATATGCCCTATAGTGATGTATACAATTATTCTTTTTCTACATATCTTGATTTTGCGCAGCACGGAGTTTATCTCTGGAATCATTTTCCCTACTGCAGGGAAATGCCGGAGGATATTTTCCTGGGAGATGTTTTACATTATCGCATTAATGAAGAGGAAATCAAACCCTGCCGTAAAGTATTCTGCGAAAAAATCTCGCAGAGGATTCAGGGAATGACCATGGAAAAGGCTGCCTTGGAGGTAAATTACTGGTGTGCAGAAGAAATGACATACCAGTCTACAGATGAACGTACCAGTTCTGCGTGGGATTCCTATGTGAAGGGATTTGGACGCTGCGGGGAGGAATCCGTGTTCGGGGTGAACGCCCTTCGAAGTGTGGGAATTCCTGCGAGACAGGTTTATGTGCCGAGATGGGCACATTGTGATGACAATCACGCCTGGGTTGAGGTTTGGTGTGACGGAGAATGGCATTATCTGGGAGCGTGTGAGCCGGAAGCGGTTTTGGACAGGGGATGGTTTACCAGTGCATCTTCCCGTGCTATGATGGTGCATTCCCGCAGTTTCTATGCAGGCAGCGACGGAGATGCCGAGCGTACAGAGGATATTGCAGTGATCCGGAATCAGCTTGCAAGATATGCTGACACGAAAAGGATCACCATCCGGGTGGAGGATCTGGACGGCTGTCCTGTAGAAGGAGCCAAAGTGAAGGCTGAAGTGCTGAATTATTCGGAATTCTTCCCGATTGCAGAGAGAGTAACAGGACCGGATGGAAGTGCGGAACTTGAGACAGGTCTGGGAATTCTGCATATTCTGGCGGTTTTTCAGGGAGAATCGGGAGAATGCTTTATCAATACCAATACGGAAGATGGTTGCTGCTGTATTTTGGGAGAAGAAAGGACGGAAGATGTATGGGTGGAGTTTGATATGGCAGCACCTGTGGATTCCGTGAAAAATTCCAGGATCGTAACCCGCGAACAGGAAGCAGAGAATACCCGGCGTTTTGCAGAAGCATCTGAAATACGTAAAAAGAAAACAGAGGCTTTCCGCCCTGTGTGGATGGATTCCTTCCTTGCTGACCATCCGGAAAAGGCCGAAAAATATATGTCCGTATTGTCCGAAAAGGACAGGCAGGATGCCGATCCGGACGTGCTTATGGAGCATTATAAGGAAGCTGAAATTTACAAAACCCGCTACCCGGAGGAGATATTCCTTCACTATGTATGGAACCCAAGAATTGAATTTGAGGTGTTGACAAAATGGCGCCGCACCATTCTGGAATACTTCAGCGGTGAGCAGAAAGAAATATTCCGGAAAAATCCAAAAGAGATCTGGAACTGGATTGAGGCTAATATGAAATCCAGGCCGGAACGGGAACGCCGGACAATTTATACAGTGCCGTCATCCGCTTTAAAGCTGGGATATGCGGAAATGCGCTCCAGGCGCGTGCTGTTTACGGCAATTGCAAGGACATTGGGGATTCCGGCCAGGCTTAATAAAACGGACAGTGCTATGGAATATTGGGAGAACGGGACATTCGTAAGAGTGCTGCAGGAATGTGAGAAAGATGCTTATCTTACAGTGACAGGAGAAGAGACGATTACCTGGAGTTACTTTCAGAACTGGTCTTTGGCGAAGCTTTCAGAGGATGGCTACCATTCTCTGGGACTTTGGGATGTCCGTATGGAGCAGGGAAGCCTTAAATTAAATTTGGAGTCAGGAGAGTACAGGCTTCTGACAGCCAATCGGCTGCCGACCGGAAATATTTTTGGAAAATATTATGACTTTGGGCTTGCAAAGGGAGAACATAAGGAAATCTGTCTTGAGATGCGGGAAGCGTGCCTTGCAGATATGCTGCAGACCCACAGCATCCCGGACTATGACCTTATGGATGCGAAAGGACAAGCGCATTCTGTCGGAGAGCTGACAGAAGGTGGCAGGCGGATTCTCTTCTGGCTGGAAGTCAGCAAAGAGCCTACAGAGCACATTTTAAATGAACTCATGGAAATGCAGAAGGAATTTATTCCTTGTCAGGCTCAGCTCCTGTTTATTGTCAGGACTCCGGAAGACCTGAAGGATCCAACCCTTTCAAAATGCAGAAAAATCCTGCCGGAAGTTCAGGTTCTTTATGACACCTTCGGAAAAGATCTGGAAATGACCGCCAGAAGGATGTATGTGGCTCCTGATAAACTGCCCCTCCTGGTAGTGACAGATGGCTCGGCCACAGGATTATTTGCTGCAAGCGGATATTCCGTGGGAATGGCAGATATGCTTATGAGAGTTTTGAAAAGCTGAATAATTATGACAGCCTGTATTCGCATCCGCCGGGAATTACAGCGGCTGCGGATACAGGCTTTTTGGAGGCGAGACATATGTTGTTTCACAAAAGCAGAAAAAAAGACCAGAAAACCTTTGACAGAACCATTATGGTTCCTGTGGTGCGGGCCAGTATTTGTACAGGAGAGCGCGTGGCCGGCTTTCAGAATATTTCCACCGGGAAATTTGACGAGGTGACGCTGATCCGTATTGAAGTGATCAATAGTTATACGCGCCCTCATATCTGGGACAATATCCCTTCTTTTTAGACAAATTTCTGCACTGGCTGCAGCGGTCACAGAACTCTTTCTGATAACAGGTGGCACAACTGCAGTCCTTACAGGCATCACGGTCATAACCTGTGATATTGGCTGCCTGATTCTTTTTTTCATTTTCCATATGTAGGTTCCTCCTTTCTTAAAGAGCCTCCCAGCGTCCGGAAGCACCACAGGGCAGAACCAGTCCGTTGGAGGATACAGGGAGACCGATTTCCTGAGAATCTACCTTTCCGGGGAAGCGTTTCATTTCCGTAGCCAGCATGTATGTCAATACCGCCGGCGCAAGTCCGGTAGTATAGGAATTGATCAGGAAAAATAATGGCTGGTCGCTTAAAATCTGCGTGCACAATTTAATCAGAGGATGAATGGCATCCTCGATTTTCCAGATTTCGCCTTTGGGTCCCCGTCCGTAGGAGGGCGGATCCATAATAATGGCATCATAGCGGTTTCCACGGCGGATTTCCCGCTCTACAAATTTCACGCAGTCGTCTACCAGCCAGCGAATAGGTGCATCCCCCAGGCCGGATGCTGCCGCATTTTCTTTGGCCCAGGTAACCATGCCCTTAGAGGCATCCACATGGGTAACCGCTGCTCCCGCTGACGCTGCTGCCAAAGTAGCGCCGCCTGTATAGGCAAACAGATTCAAAACCCTGACAGGACGCCCCGCACTGCGGATTTTTTCTCCAAACCAGTCCCAGTTTACTGCCTGCTCCGGAAAGAGGCCTGTGTGTTTAAAACTAAAAGGTTTCAAATGAAAGGTTAAATTTTTATAGTGAATATCCCATTGCTCCGGGAGATGGAAAAATTCCCATTCTCCGCCGCCCTTTTTACTGCGGTGATAATGTCCGTTCATTTTTTTCCATCCATTGTCTTTCTTAGGGGTATCCCAGATTACCTGGGGATCCGGCCTCACCAGGAGAAAATCTCCCCACCTTTCCAGCTTCTCTCCGCAGGAGGTATCAATTACTTCATATTCTTTCCATCCGTCAGCAATCCACATGGTCGTATGGTTCCTCTCTATATTTATACAAAATATGGCTATGTCTGAAACGCCAAATATCCCAAAGCACAGCCATAATATGGAGCCACCCGCAAGCGACTCCATCGCTTCAGGACTCATCGTTAATACTATAATATCACAGAACCGGAAATAGTCAAATAAAACATTCAGGCTTTATTTGGAAGCCTTTCTTAATACATCAAGTTCTTTCCTGATAAGGATAAGTTCCTGCTCTATGCTGGAAGCTTTTTTTTCTGCGTTGTCGGCTCTTTCCTTTGCATTGCAAGCTTCTTTTTGGGCATTACTGGCTCTTTTCTCTGCATCTTCTGCTCTTTTTTCCGCAGCATCAGCTCTTTGGCGTTCCCGTTCTGTATTTGCCTGTTCTTCTCTGCGTCCCTGTCGGATAAGCATTTCTTCCCGTTCAAAAATTTTCATATATTCCAGTGACACCTCCTCATCCTGCTTCACTGTCTTTACCATCTCATGGATATGGAGCAGCGTTTCATTTACTGCATTTTCTTCTTTGGTATCCTCCATATAATGAAGAAACTGTCTGAGCTTTTCAGGAGGATTTCCCTTTGTTCCCTTTGTGTATAGGAAGATAGTTCTGGCACCGTCCTCATAAGGCATGGAAGGAACCTCTTCACACATATTGCGAATGGTATAAACCATGCGGTTTTCCCGGAACGGGTCATCCGGCATGATCATAATGACACAGACCCGCTTTAACGAATGGTAATCTTCTCCGGATTTCAGACTTTTAGAATCTATTTTAGCATGGTAAAACCGAACTCGTAACGGCAAGGCTTCCAGTGACTCTGCATCTGTTTTTCTATCCGGTTCCACATCATAGACAACCGCCTTATTGTCCGGAAGTTCCTCTTCAAGGTAGACATCCAGACGCGCTCCATGCTTGTCCGTATCGGTTCCGTAATAGATTTTTTGAGGGATTACGGTAAGACTGCCGAATTCCCTTTCGAAGATGGTTTTCAAAAGTTCTCCGATAAAATCTTCCCCGATTCCAGGGTAGGTAACCATACTTCCAAACAAAAAGTCATCTAATAAATTCAATTCTTCCAGTGTCCTTTTGGGCATATGCATTCTCCTTTCTTTTGGGGCGGAAAGGAAAAACATATGTGATGGAGCCTTTGGAAAACTCTTTACGACGTCAGGTCCTTTTCCGCCATGTTTGCGTTGTATTCATATGGGGAAATAGCACCGAATGGTATAGAGTATTCCCAGATATGTAAGTTCATTGTAGCAAGGTTTCTGTTGAGTGTCAATACAGAAAAGAACAAATCGTTCGACACTGTCCCGAACTGGCTACAATACAAGGGGCAGGGAAGGGCATCCGGGTTTCTGTCTCCGGCAGACTGCGGTTTCGGAGCGTAAGAAACAGTAAGTTCCCTGCACTTCTGCTAAAAACGTTCAGAAAATCCGTGAACTCGCCTGCGGCTCATACAGCACGGATTTTTTGAACAACGCAGAAGCACAGCGAACTAACTGTTTCTAATGCTCCTGCAAATGCAGTCTGCCGGAGACAGAAACCCGGATGCCCTTCCCCGCCCCTTGTATTGTAACCCGAGCCGTTTTACTCATTCATTTCATCTACCAGTTTCTTCGGCTTCACCGTCATTTCCACCCACGCCGGAGAAAACCCGCTCTTAATCGCATTCTTCGCTGACCGTACATTGGACCATGCACAGCAGTAAAAAGGAACTTTATCTCGTTCCAGAGCTTCCATAGCCAAATTACTGGTAAGCGAAGCAGCAATCCCTCTTTTCCGATAAGCGGGCAGCACATCCACCCCAATCTGCCACATATCATCACAATCAGCAGAACACCCTGCCAAACCAACCAGCCGCCCTCCATCATATGCTCCAACTCCCAGAACATCCAATTCTTTTCGCACTTCACACAGCGCATTCCCCCATTCCGGCAAATACAAATCCGCAAAATCCTCCTGCCCCAGAACCCTGATCTCAAAATCACAAGATAAACGCCCGATCCTCCTCATATCCGGCAGAAAGTACTCAGCCATAAAACAAACACTCTGCCCGTATTCCTTCATCCTGCTCTCAAGCCAATGCATATTCGGTGTTTCAAAGCAATGAAAAAAAGAAAACTTATCAATATACTCTTCCACGATTCCCCTATACTCCTCCTTAACGGAAGCCACGATGTTATTCCCATAAGAAACCAGATTACAAGCCACCGGCTCCTTATAATACTTCCTCGCCAATGCACCAATCTCGGAATGAACAACAACATTATCTTCCCTAAAAAAATCCTCCGCACAACAATTAATATCCAATGCAGACTGCCTCACAGCAATTTCTAAAACTTCCTGATTAGAAAACATCCCGATATCCTCCCCCACTATATTTTAAGCTAACTCCTTAACAAGTCCTCATTTATATTACATATTTCCCCCATTACTCTATCACAATCCCCCCAAAAATACTACCCTAATCCCAAATCCACCTACCGCCATCCAACCCACAGATACAGAGGGAGGCAGAGGGGAGGCGGGGAGGGAGACCTGGAGAGATTGGGGGGCTTGTGCAGGAGTGCCGGAAATCGTTAGTTCGCCGTACTTCTGCGTTGGCAGAAAACTCTGTGCTGTCTGAGCCGCAGGCGAGTTCACAGAGTTTTCTGACGCTTTTAGCAGAAGCACGGGGGACTTACGATTTCCCGCGCTCCGGAACCGCTCCCCAATCTCTCCAGTTCTCCCTCCCCGCCTCCCCTCTGCCTCCCTCTGTATCGTCCCTCCCTTCCCCCCATTCCTCTCACTTTAATTCCCTAAAACACTTGACAACCACGATTTCACCATACTACAATGAATAAGATATACAGACTTCAAATAAACTATAACAACACCACAACGCTATATCACAAGCAATACGAGGAGGAAACTTATGAAAAAATACACCGAAATGACCAGAGAAGAACTTCTTGCTCTGCACCAGCAGCTCACGCAGGACTTTGAATCTACCAAATCAAAAAACCTGTCCCTTGACATGTCCAGAGGAAAGCCGGGGGCTGACCAGCTTGACATTTCCATGGGAATGATGGAAGTTCTTGCAGACGGAGCTGAATTAAAATGCGAAACAGGCGTAGACTGCCGGAACTACGGCGTGATCGACGGAATACCGGAAGCAAAACGCCTTCTGGGTGCAATGTCCGAGGTAGACCCTGACCACATCATTATCTACGGCAACTCCAGCCTGAATGTGATGTTCGACTCCATCGCCCGTTCCATGACTCACGGCGTAATGGGCCACACCCCATGGTGTAAACTCGATAAAGTAAAATTCCTTTGCCCTGTGCCAGGCTATGACCGTCATTTTAAGATCACCGAATTTTTCGGAATTGAGATGATCAATGTTCCCATGTCTCCGGAAGGCCCGGATATGGATATGGTAGAAAAACTGGTAAGCGAGGACGCGTCGATCAAGGGAATCTGGTGTGTGCCGAAATACTCCAATCCACAGGGCTACACTTATTCCAAAGAAACAGTAGAGCGGTTTGCCCGCCTGAAGCCGGCAGCACCGGACTTCCGGATTTACTGGGATAATGCATACAGCATCCATCACTTATATGATGACAACCAGGACTTTCTGGTAGAGATCCTGGGAGAATGTGTAAAAGCAGGAAACCCTGACATTGTATACAAATTCACGTCAACCTCCAAGGTAAGCTTCCCCGGCTCCGGTATTGCAGCTGTAGCGGCATCTAAAGCAAACCTGGAGGATTTCCGGAAATATATGACTGTACAGACCATTGGTCATGATAAACTGAACCAGTTACGTCATGTGAGATTCTTTAAAGACCTTGACGGCCTGCACGCCCACATGAGAAAGCATGCAGATCTGATCCGTCCGAAATTTGAAATGGTATTGGAAACACTGGAAAAAGAGCTTGGGGGACTTGGAATAGGAGAATGGACCAAACCTCACGGCGGCTACTTTATTTCCTTTGAGTCCCTGGAGGGATGCGCAAAAGTCATTGTAGCCAGAGCAAAGGAAGCAGGCGTTGTAATGACCGGCGCCGGAGCAACTTATCCCTACGGCAAAGATCCGAAAGATTCCAACATCCGTATTGCTCCTACCTATCCGACTCTTACGGAACTGGAGCAGGCAGCGAAAGTATTTGTACTTTGTGTAAAACTGGCAAGCGTGGAAAAGCTTCTGGCTGAATAAATCAATTTTTGAACAAGGGGGTTCCCATGACTGAAGAAAAGGCAAAAATGAGTACAGGGAGAAAGGTAGTGATCTTTCTCATTATTGTACTGGTGTTACTGACAATTGCGGCTTACTTTGTAGGCGTAAATTACTTTACCAAGCATTTTTTGCCGGGCTCCCAGGTAAACGGCTTCAACTGTTCCTATATGACCGCGGAGGAAGCAGAAGCGCTGCTGGCAGAAAAAGCGGAATCCTATGCACTGACTGTGAAAACACACGGCAATGGGCAGGAAGGAATTACTGCACAGCAGGTGGGACTCACCTATACACCGGATGGCAGCGTGGAGCGGACCATCCGGCAGCAAAACCGCTTCAAATGGTTTCTTGCTTTTGGGCAGAAGCAGACGTATGAACTGGTATCCACCACATCCTACGATAGCGGCAGGCTTTATGAGGCTGTCAAAAATCTGAAGTGCATTCAGAATGGCACACCGCCTTCTGATGCATACATTGCAGACACTGGAAGTACCTTTGAGATCATTCCGGAAAAAGAGGGAACTCAGCTTGATGAAGAAAAAGTACAGAAGGTTATTGCACATGCCATGGTCGTCGGCAGACCCTCCGTCAATCTGGAGGAAGAAGACTGCTATAAAAGTCCAGGGGTTTACCGGGATGACGAGAATCTTATAAGGCAGTGTGAACAGGCCAATAAGCTCACGGATGTGATCATTACATATGACTTTGCAGACCGCACAGAGAAAGTAGACCGCTCTGTGATCAAAGACTGGCTGGTTATTAAAGACGGAGAGTGCACTCTGGACAGAGAGAAGGTGGCTGCCTATGTGTATGAACTGGCATACACATATGACACCTTTGGAAATACCAGGACATTCCAGACCTATGACGGCAGGGAGATTACCATTACAGGAGGAGACTACGGATGGGTGATCAACCAGTCAGAGGAGACCGATGCACTGATCTCTGCCATCAAAAATGGCGAAACCCAGGTACGGGAACCTGTATATGCTTACAAGGGGTGGAGCCGTGCTTCCAATGATATCGGCTATACTTATATTGAGATCGATCTGACTAACCAGAGAATGGTTTTTTATAAAGATGGATATCCGCTGGTAGACACGCCGGTTGTAACCGGAAATCCCAATATTCCGGGCAGGGACACACCCAGGGGCTGTTTCGCCCTGGATGCCATGCAGTCTCCTGCCGTTCTGACAGGAGAAGATTACAAGGCAGATGTAACCTTCTGGATGCCTTTCTGCGGAAATGTGGGCATTCATGACGCACCCTGGAGAGCGCAGTTCGGAGGCAGCATTTATCAATGGGAAGGCTCTCACGGCTGTGTAAATACTCCCTATGATAAAGCACAGATAATCTATCAGAATGTTGATGTAGGGTGCCCGGTTGTGGTATATTAATTTAAGGATTGTTTGGGTCTTACAGGAATGCAGTAAAGGAGATAAGGAACATGAATATTGTTGTTTTAGCAGGCGGTACCAGTACGGAAAGAGATGTTTCCATTGTTTCGGGAACAGGGATCTGCAGGGCTCTTCGCCAAAAAGGGCACAGGGCGATCCTGGTGGACATTTTCTGCGGTGTGGAATCAGCAGATTATGAAGATCCCTTTCCGGAGACTTATGATATAGAGCAGGCAGCAGCCTATATAAAGAGCTTCAATACAAAAATCCCTGAAATGAAGAAAACCAGAAGATGTTTTTTCGGACCAAATGTCCTTGCGCTTTGCCAGCAGGCAGAGATGGTATTTCTGGGGCTTCACGGAGCCAACGGAGAGGACGGAAAGGTTCAGGCAGCTTTTGACCTGATGGGAATCAAGTATACAGGTACGGGCTATCTGAGCAGTGCCATGGCGATGGATAAGGGAATTACAAAAGAAATTTTCCGGATGCACCATGTTCCTACTCCTGATGGAACCACCATGGAGAAGAAGAACCGCACCAATGATCTTAAGGAGCTGGGACTGGATTTTCCGGTAGTGGTAAAAACCTGCTGCGGCGGATCCAGTATCGGCGTTTACATTGTCCATGACCAGGCAGAGTATGAAAGTGCCCTGGATCAGGCTTTTGCTTACGAAAACGAAGTGGTTGTGGAGGAATTTGTTCAAGGGATGGAATATACTGTTGCCGTTGTGGACGGAACTGCATATCCCATCGTGGAGATCGTTCCCTGTGAAGGATTTTATGATTATGAAAATAAATATAAGCCGGGGGCCACGAAGGAAACCTGTCCCGCACCTATCTCCGGGGAACTGACGGAAGAGATGCAGGAATATGCAGTAAAAGGCTATCATGCCCTGGGCCTGCAGAGTTATGCGCGGCTGGATTTTATCATGACAGAGGATCATAAAATGTACTGTCTGGAGGCAAATACCCTTCCGGGAATGACGCCCACCAGCCTGATTCCCCAGGAAGCGGCAGTCCTTGGAATTGATTACCCAAGCCTTTGTGAGGAACTGATCAGGGTATCTTTGAAGAAATATGAAGAATAAGGATTGGAACAAACTATGAAAAATCTAACATTGGAAAATCTGACGAAGGTTTGCCGCGGTGAGTACTTTGGCGCTTCGGATGTGCTGAACCGGGAAGTCTCTTCCATCACTACGGACAGTCGTAAAGCGGAGGAGGGATGCCTGTTCATCCCTATAGCAGGGGAGCGGGTAGATGGTCACAAATTTATTCCGGATGTTATGAAAAAAGGCGCCCTTGCCACACTTTCAGAAAAAAAACTTGAGAATGCGGATTTTTCCTATATCCGGGTGGAATCTACGCTTCAGGCTATGAAGGACATTGCGGAGTTTTATCTGGAACAGCTGCAGATTCCGGTGGTGGGAATTACCGGAAGCGTGGGGAAAACCAGTACCAAGGAAGTGATTGCATCTGTACTTAAGGAGAAATACCGTACATTAAAGACTGCCGGAAATTTTAACAACGAAATCGGGCTTCCCCTTACGGTTTTCCGCCTGAGAGATGAGGATGAGATTGCTGTTTTGGAAATGGGGATCAGCTTTTTCGGAGAAATGACCCGCCTTGCAAAGATCGCAAAACCGGATACCTGCGTGATCACAAACATCGGTACTTGTCACCTGGAAAACCTCGGGGACAGAGACGGAGTTTTAAAGGCAAAGACAGAGGTTTTCCGGTTTGTGAAGCCGGAGGGCAATATCATTCTTAACGGAGATGATGACAAACTATCTTCCATAAAAGAGTACCATGGGATTCGCCCTGTTTTCTTTGGCTTTGATAAAAAGCACCCTGTTTATGCAGATGAAATTGTAAGCCACGGCCTGAAGGGAATGTCCTGCAGGATCCATCTTTATGAGGATTCCTTCCGGGTGATGATTCCCATGCCCGGAATACATATGGTATACAATGCGCTGGCAGCGGCAGCAGTGGGAAGGATCTACGGACTTTCCAATGAAGAGATCAGGCGTGGGATTGAAAGCCTGGAAGCCATCAGCGGCAGGTTTAAGATGATCGAAACAGAGAAATTCCTCATTGTGGATGACTGTTATAATGCCAATCCCATGTCTATGAAAGCGTCCCTGGATGTGCTTGGGGACGGCAGCGGCAGGCGTGTGGCGATATTGGGCGATATGGGAGAACTTGGCGAGAATGAGGCCGCACTTCACGAAGAGGTGGGTGCTCATGCGGCAAAATCCAGGATCGACGTGTGTATCTGTGTGGGCGCGCTCAGCAGACACATGGCAGAGAAAGCGAAGGAGGGAAATCCGTCCCTTTCTGTGATCTATGAACCGGATCGGGAGAGCCTTCTGGCCCATCTGGATACCTATGTAAAAGAAGGAGATACCATTCTCGTAAAGGCTTCCCATTTTATGGAATTTGCAAAAGTGGTAGAAGCATTGCAGGAGTTGTAAGAATTTGACGAACGATTTTTGTTTCCCGGCAGGTGCAGCAGCGTTATAATAAGACGTAACAAAATCTTATTTTTCAGGGAGGCAAATATGCTGGAAAACATCATGCACCTGCAGGTATTGCTCTACTGCATGGCGGTCCTTGGGGCTATCGGAGCAATCGTAATGCTGGCCACGCACCTTACTTACCGAAGAATATTAAGAAAAAACAACGGTGTCAAAAACCTGAAAGAGAAATGGCTGAATCTATGGAAGACAAGGGACAGGCTTCTGCGCCGGATGAATCTGATGGTATGGATTCCGTCGCTTTTAAGCACGGCTTTGTTGGGGCTGTCTCTGTTTCTGGCCACGTTTTTAAAACTGGAAGAGGGACTGCCCCTTCGTTATCTCTATCTGGGAACTGCAGTCCCGGTATGCCTTTTGCTCCTCAGGCAGGCACTGGATTTTACCTACAGAGAAGAACTGATCATGAATTCCCTTGCAGATTATGTAGAGCAGGCCCGCACCTGGGTGGAGGAGATTCCGGAACCGAAAAAAATGGATCCTGTTCTTCAGGAGGAAGTGGTAGAAAAAATCACCAACAGCATCCGCCAGACAGCCGCAACCGGCAGTCACTTCAGCAAAATGCTGAGTCAGGAAGAGGAAGAGATCATGAGGGAAATCATTCGTGAATTTATGCAGTAAATAAAAATAGGCCTGGGCTTTTCACGTGCAAACTACATAGAAAGCCGGGCCTGTTTTGGGTTTTTACAATAAATAATTGACAAAGGAGATTCTGATGAAAATTGTACTTTTAGAAGGAAAAAGCGTGGGTGAAGATATGGACTTTACGTCTTTTCTGCATTTGGGGGAAGTAACAATCTATCCCAAGACCTCACCGGAAGAGATGCCGGAACGGATTCAGGATGCGGATATCATTGTGGCAAACAAACTTCCCATGTGTGAAAAAACATTAGCCAGTGCCGAACATCTGAAACTGGTTTGCCTCACTGCTACAGGTACCAATAATCTGGACATGGAATATCTGAAATCCAGAGGAATCCAGGCGAGAAATGTTGCCGGATATTCTACAGATGCAGTGGCGCAGCACACCTTTGCCCTTTTATTGTATTTGTGGGAGAAGCTGAGATTTTACGATGATTTTGTAAAATCAGGAGAATATACAAGAGGCAGCTCTTTTTCCTGCTTTCCGGAGCGTTTTCTGGAACTGAAGGGGAAAACCTGGGGAATCATTGGCATGGGGGCTATAGGACAAAAGGTGGCGGAAATCGCCTCTGCATTTGGATGCCGGGTCATCTGCTATTCCGCATCCGGCGCAAAGTATCATTTTGAGAATCAAGGGTGGGAGCAGGTGGATTTTGACACTTTGCTTGGAAAATCGGATATATTGTCCGTTCATGCACCCTTGAACCCCAATACAGAAAATCTTCTGAACCTGGATGCTTTTTATAAAATGAAAAAAGAAGCGGTGCTTATCAACGTAGCCAGAGGCCCCATTGTAAATCAGGAGGACCTGTATACAGCCCTGACCCGTAACCTAATTGCTGCCGCAGGTCTTGATGTACTAAAAGAGGAACCTCTGAAAGAAGATAATCCACTTGGAAAGATTAAAGACAGCCGGAAACTGCTCATTACGCCTCATATGGCCTGGGCACCTGCAGAGACACGTACCCGATGCCTTTGTGAGGTTATAAAAAACATCGAAGCTTTTTTACGGGGTGAAGAGAGAAACAGGGTTGTATAGAAAATTCCGGCGGTTCATTGACGTACCTTTCAATCCATAGTAGAATAGAATCAGGTAATTGTTTTGGAAGAACGTTAATGATGGGGGAACATGCATCTGCATGTAAGGATTAATTGAAAAGAAAAATTTTAATGCTTTCCAGCACATGGAATAATGAATATATGTGCAGGCTTGTCCGGGGAGTCCAGAGACGGATCGGCCGTGAAAAAATGGACCTGTATATCTTCAATGCGTATGATATTGTAGAGAATTTTGACTATCAGAAAAAAGAACGTGAAATTTATCTGCTGCCGGATCCGGATGACTATGACGGGGTGCTGGTGGCTATCAGCAGTGTAGGAAATATTCCTATTGTGCAGGAAATCGTGAAGCCATACCAGGAAAAAGGCAAGAAATTTTTAAGCATTGAGCAGGAGTTTCCCGGAATTTATTATGCGGGAATTAATAATTATCGAGCAGTCTATAAGCTGGTAGAGCATATGATCATGATTCATGGATGCAAGATTTTCAATTTTGTGGGAGGACCTCAGAATCATAGGGAATGTCTGGAGCGCTATCAGGCATTTTGTGACTGCCTGAAAGATCATCATTTAGAAATTGATGAAAGGCGGATCGGTTTTTATACATTTGAATATACAGACGGTATCCGTGCATATGAAGAGTGGAAGGCCCAGAATCTCCATCTTCCGGATGCGGTTATCTGCGGAAATGATGAGATGGCGATGGGCTATTGCGTTGCAGCAGAGAAAGACGGAAACTTTGCTCCGGATGATTTTAAAATCACCGGATTTGATAATATTAATGAAGGACAGCATTTTTCCCCTTCCATTACCAGCGTGAACAGGCAGTGGGAGCAGCTGGGCTACAATAGTATGGATCGGCTTCTGGAGCTGATCGAAAATAGAGAAAATTCCCCGAGATGCTATACAGAGGAGTCCTACAGCCTGAACGAAAGCTGCGGCTGCCGGAATGATGATATGGGTGTCCGGCGAAACTTTATCTATCTTTTTAAGCAAAAAAAGTGGGAAGATTTTATGAACAACCGTCAGCGGGTTGCACGTCAGCTTCTTTGCGGCAGCCGTGATGATGAGGAGCTTGCCGGGAATCTTAAGGAGTGCAGCGAGCTCTTCCACCTTTCGGGAATTGCACTTTTTCTGAATCAGTTTTTAAAAGAAGGGGGATTTCGCCAGACAAAAATCGGCTATGATGAAAACATGCAGCTTCTGTTTGGAGCTTCAAGAGGTGAGGTTTCTCATACGGAACATCTGATTCCGGAGGAATGGATGAAAGAGGAGCAGCCTCAGGTATTTATGTTTTCTCCTCTGTATTTTATGAACTGTTCGTTTGGATATTGTGTAATGCGGTATAATGAAAAGCTGATGACAAATCTGAACCATAGAATATTAATGGAAACCATTTCCCTGGCCTTGGAGAACATTCGTCAGAGAATGAGCCTGAATAACATGAATCGGCAGCTTCAGACTCTTTATGTACGCGATTCCCTCACAGGGCTTTATAACCGCTCCGGCTATGGAGAAAAAGCTACAAAATATTTCCGGGAGCGGAACAGAAGGGTTTATCTTATTTATCTGGATCTGGATAATCTGAAGTACCTTAATGATACTTACGGCCATTCCTTGGGAGACAAAGCAATTCTGGTTACTGCAGAGGCAATACGCACGGTTTTCTGCGAGGATGAGATCCACGTCCGCATGGGCGGCGATGAATTTCTGGTCATCGGAAGCTTTAAAAGCGAAGAGGAAATCCTGGAAAAAGAGCTTCAAATGGAAAAATCCCTGGCAGAGCAAAGCCGGAAACATAGTCTCCCGGTTGTTCTGAAAGCCAGCATGGGCCACGTCTGGAACGAAGGCTGCCACGAAAACCTGGAATCCCTGGTACAGCAGGCGGACGGTGAGATGTATCTGGTAAAGCAGAAAAGAAAAAAGGGGAACCGGGAAGAGATATAGATCCGACAGCTTGTGCAGTCTGATAAAGATTTAAAACGGCCTTTACCAATTCCTCTCAATACATTATAATAAATAAAAACAACGGAGGTACCAGGCATGGAGAATGTATTTATTATGGATCATCCGCTGATCCAGCATAAGATTTCCCTGATTCGTAATAAGGAGACAGGAACGAATGAGTTTCGGAGATTAATTGAGGAAATTGCTATTTTGATGGGGTTTGAGGCACTGCGGGATCTTCCGCTGGAGGACGTGGAGGTGGAGACACCCATTGAGACATGCATGACCCCTATGCTGGCAGGCAAGAAACTGGCAGTGGTTCCGGTACTGCGTGCGGGACTTGGTATGGTAAACGGCATCACCACCCTTGTTCCTTCCGCAAAAATCGGGCATATCGGATTGTATCGTGACCCAGAGACCCATGAACCCCATGAGTACTACTGCAAATTGCCGGATCCTATAGAAGAACGTCTTATCGTTGTGGTGGATCCTATGCTGGCAACTGGAGGTTCTGCTGTGGCAGCAGTTGATTTCATTAAAAAACACGGCGGCAGAAACATTAAATGTATGTTTATCATTGCAGCTCCGGAAGGCCTGAAACGTCTTCATGAGACACATCCGGATGTACAGATCTATGTTGGCCATCTGGATCGGGAGTTAAATGCAAATGCATATATCTGCCCTGGTCTTGGAGATGCAGGAGACCGTATTTTTGGTACAAAATAATGCAGGATTATACATTGATCCGTTCAGCGCGCAAAACTCTGGCCATCCAGGTAAAACCGGATGGCCAGGTTGTCGTACGTGCGCCAAAACGTTTATCAGCCGACAAAATTGAAAAATTTGTTTCAGACCATGAAGCATGGATTTTAAAAACAAGATCGAAAGTTCTGGAAGCAGGGAAAAGCCACAGGGTGTTTACAGAGGAAGAGCGCCGTGCCGGAATGGAAGCTGCCAGGAGATTTATTCCGGTCCGGGCTGCTTATTTTGCCGACAGAATGGGTGTTTCCTATGGGAAAATTACCATCCGCGAGCAGAAGACCCGCTGGGGAAGCTGCAGCAGCAGGGGTAATTTGAACTTTAACTGGAAATTGATGCTGATGCCGGAAAAAGTTCTGGATTATGTCGTTGTCCATGAGCTTGCACATTTAAAAGAAATGAACCATTCTGCCGCTTTCTGGGCAGTGGTGGAGGCAGAACTTCCGGATTACAGAGAACGGAGGATGCTTTTGAAGGAATGGGAAATCTAATCTTCTTCAATGACCTGAATCTCCAGAAAGTCAAATTCTATCTGCTCAATGAAATTGTCCTGGTGAAAGCGTGTCTTGGAGCAGCGCTTAAAATCTGCAATATTGGAATCCAGCCAGATCGGATTTTCCAGGTCAAATTCATAGCAGATCTGTTCTAATGCATGAAATATTTTATGTGTACGGGTATCCGATGCATCACTGCAGATTACGGTATCCCGAAGGATGTGATTGTCTTTCCAGATTTTTCCCCACAAGCGAAACATGCCGTCTTACCTCCATTTCCATTTGATCCCATAACCGGGAGAAGCAGTTTGATGAATTGTTTTCCAGTATAGCTGATTTTGCTAAGAAAGTAAACTATGATTTTGAGTTGCGTTATTTTTCAAAACCTACTATAATAGAGTACAATATTGTTGTGATCTGCAGCTGTGCCTGCGGATGATAACAGGAAAATCCTTGAAAGACAGAATGGAGGAGAATAAGATGAAATTATACGATGGTGGTATTTACCTTGTAAATGACCATGATATCGTGGAGGAAGCCCATGCAGACCTTAATGTATCCAGGGCAGAGGCGGCTAAGAACACGATCGCATATGGAATTTTGGAAGCTCATAATACTTCCGGAAATATGGACAAGCTCCAGATTAAATTTGATAAACTTACATCTCATGATATTACTTTTGTAGGAATCATCCAGACGGCCCGTGCGTCGGGCCTGGAGAAATTTCCGGTGCCTTATGTGCTGACGAACTGCCATAACTCTCTCTGTGCAGTAGGCGGAACCATCAATGAGGATGACCATGTTTTCGGCCTGACCTGTGCAAAAAAATACGGCGGCATTTATGTTCCGCCTCATCAGGCTGTGATTCACCAGTTTGCCCGCGAGATGCTCGCCGGAGGCGGAAAGATGATCCTTGGCTCAGACAGCCATACCCGTTATGGTGCCCTTGGCACGATGGCAATGGGTGAGGGCGGGCCGGAACTGGTAAAACAGCTCCTTTCTCAGACCTACGATATCAATATGCCTGGCGTTGTGGCCATTTATCTGAAGGGCGAACCCCGTCCGGGTGTCGGACCGCAGGATGTTGCGCTTGCCATTATCGGTGAGGTTTTTGCAAATGGTTATGTTAAGAACAAAGTTATGGAATTTGTAGGCCCTGGTGTTGCATCCTTAAGTGCTGACTTCCGTATTGGCATTGATGTTATGACAACAGAAACTACCTGTTTGTCTTCCATCTGGCAGACAGACGATAAAATTGAAGAATTTTACGCTATCCATGGCAGAAGTGAGGATTTCAAAGCGCTGAAACCGGGTGCTGTGGCATATTACGACGGCTGTGTGGAAATTGACTTGGGTGAAATTAAGCCAATGATCGCTATGCCTTTCCATCCAAGCAACACCTATACCATTGATGAAGTAAATGCAAATTTGGATGATATTCTTGCAGATGTGGAGAAAAAGGCTCTGGTAAGCCTGGACGGCAAGATTCCCTATACCCTGAGGGACAAAGTGGTAGACGGAAAGCTTTATGTGGAACAGGGAATTATCGCAGGCTGTGCAGGCGGCGGTTTTGAAAATATCTGTGCTGCGGCAGATATCTTAAGGGGTGCAAGCATTGGTTCCGATGAATTTACCCTGAGTGTATACCCGGCAAGTACACCGATTTACATGGAACTTGCGAAAAACGGAGTTCTGGCGGATCTTCTTGCTACAGGTGCAGTTGTGAAAACCGCTTTCTGTGGACCGTGCTTCGGCGCAGGAGATACACCGGCAAACAATGCCTTCAGCATTCGCCATACAACCAGAAACTTCCCCAATCGTGAAGGTTCCAAAATCCAGAATGGACAGATTTCCTCCGTGGCTCTTATGGATGCACGTTCCATTGCTGCTACAGCAGCAAATAAAGGCTTCCTGACCTCAGCAGAGGAATATGCAGGTTCCTATACGCATCAGAAATACTTCTTTGACAAAACGATTTATGAGAACCGTGTCTTTGACAGCAAGGGTGTGGCAGACCCAACTGTAGAGATTAAATTTGGGCCGAACATTAAGGATTGGCCGAAAATGGTTCCTCTGGCAGAGAATCTGGTGCTGAAGGTGGTTTCCGAGATCCACGATCCTGTTACTACTACAGATGAGCTGATCCCCTCCGGTGAAACCTCTTCCTATCGTTCCAATCCCCTTGGACTTGCAGAGTTTACCCTTTCCAGGAAGGATCCTGCTTATGTGGGCCGTGCTAAAGAAGTACAGAAAGCACAGCAGGCGATCCAGGATGGCAAATGCCCTCTGGAAGCTCTGGAGGAACTGAAGCCTGTGATGGAGATGATTCATACCAGGTTCCCGGATGCAGGAGAAGGAAATCTCGGTGTGGGAAGCACGATCTTTGCTGTAAAACCCGGCGATGGTTCTGCAAGGGAGCAGGCTGCATCCTGTCAGAAAGTTCTGGGCGGCTGGGCAAATATTGCCAATGAATATGCAACCAAGCGTTACCGTTCCAACCTGATCAACTGGGGAATGCTTCCGTTTTTGATCGAGGAGGGAGAACTTCCTTTCCACAATGATGATTATCTGTTTTTCCCGCAGATCCGTAGAGCTGTGGAGACAAAGGCGGAATCCATCACGGGCTATGTGGTAAAAGAGGATGGCTTAAAGGGGTTCTCGGTATCTTTGGGCGAGCTGACAGATGATGAGAGGGAGATTATCCTGAAGGGATGCCTGATCAACTATAATAATAAAAATATCTGACATGTGAGAGCAGCACGGGGTATGCAGACAGGCCCCGTGCTGCTCTTTTTGCTAAGATTCCATTTATTTTTAATAGAATAAATAATCAGAAAATAATAAAAAATTTATATAATTTGCTGTTTTGAGAAAAGTAAAACAGATAAAAATAATTAATTTAAAAAATATTTCAAAAATGTATTGACAAAACGGAGCCTGAGTGGTATGATAAACCCATCAAAACAAAACAAGAGAAACATAAGAAAATCATTCAATTCATAGTATAAATGTTACTAGAAAGGAATGAGAAAGAAAGGATAAGGTGATTCCAGTGGGAAAGTAACCTGAACATCATCAATATGAGTCAGTGATAGGAATCGTATTTCCTGCAAGAAAGACCTGATACAGGACGAATAGAAAGAACGATTTATCCGAAAACCATTTATAAACAAGATTCGGAAAACAGAGAAAAGTATCCAAGGTATAGAAACGATTTCTCATATTGAATAACTATCACGAACCTGATACAAAGACATTTAAGGATGTGTAAAGAAACATCGTTAAATAAATAGAACTTCTTATCTTAGAAAATCGTTCAGAAGAAGAGATCTGAAGTATTTCCGGGATAGATAAGCAGGATATTTTGAAATCCATATTGCAGTTTCAGAATATGAATTGAAGCTTTGCATCAGAAGAATATCTTCTTACAATAGATATTATTTTCAGAAAAAGAATTATAACCCGTGAAATTATAATTCAAAATTCTATAAACTTTCTAAGTATATCGGATGATGGTGAAATCATATCGGTTATGAGCAGGAAATAATACGAGATATGTATATATATAGGATACAGAATAGAAAATAGAATAACGTTTATATTGGGATAGAAACCCAAAGAAGAAGTACCTATCAAAATAGTATAAAGAGGATTAAAAATTGAATAACGAAGATTTTTAGGACGGTCATCATTTTTGAAAATAAGTAAAAAATGGTGACCGTCATTCTGTTGCAGGGCATTGCCAGAAAAAGATTTTTAGGATATACTCTCCCCATAAGGAGGTTTTTTTATGCGCAATTTTAAGATAGAGGATTATATTTTGTATGAAGATAAAGAACTTCTGGTATGTCACAAGCCTGCGGGAATTGCAGTGCAGAGTGCCGGATTTGGGACAATGGATATGGAGAGTGCGCTGAAAAATTATCTGGCTGGGAAGGAATCGAAAGGAATACCCTATGTGGCAGTGGTCCACAGACTGGATCAGCCTGTGGAGGGAGTTATTGTATTTGCAAAAACACCGGGTGCAGCAAAGGAATTAAGCCGTCAGTTTGCGAATGGAGAAGCTGATAAAAGATACTTTGCAGTAACTTCACAGCTTTCTTCGGAACTTTTAAAGAATAAGAAAGGCACAGGAATCACGGCAGGGGAGAATCCCAATGATCCGGTTTTCTGGCATATGCAGGAACAGAGCCTTACAGACTATTTAAAGAAGGATGGGAGAACCAATACTTCTTCTGTTGTGCCAAAAGGTACATTAGGGAGCAGGGAAGCCAGGCTTTCCTATCAGGTGCTGCAGAAACTGCGGGATGACCGGACCATAAGCGGAAAACGTTATCTGGTCTCTATCCGTCTGGACACAGGCAGGCATCATCAGATCCGGGTGCAGATGGCGCATGCAGGAATGCCGCTTTTGGGAGATCGGAAATACAATGGATCGGAAAAGGCAGATTTCCCTTTGGGACTTTGCTCCTGCATGCTGGCGTTTACGCATCCCGGAAACAGGAAAAAAATGAAATTTGAGATTATTCCCAAAGGGGAAGCATTTCAGGGATTTTTGATGAATAAGATGAATAATTAGAAAGAATCCTGCCATACTAACCGGAAAAAAGTGTGGTGGGATTTTGCTATGGAATGGAAAAGGCGGGGAGCTATTGCAGGAATTTTACTGGGAGTCTATCTTGGATACAAATATCTTTTGCCTGTTGCCCTTCCCTTTTTGGCAGCATGGATCATGGCAGGGTGGATTTATCCTTTTGCAAAAAAGACAGAAAAAAAGACAGGAATAAAAAAGTCTGTAACAGGTGCATTTCTTCTGGCAGTCCTGTTTGCTGCCGGAGGCCTGCTTCTTTATAAAGGCATCGTGGAATTACTTTCTCAGATAAAAACTGCAGTTTCACATTATCAGGTGGTACAGTCGTGGTGTATCTCCCTTCTGAATCAGTTATGCAGGATGATTGAGGATATATCGGGGATTGCGGCTTTGAAAAGCAGGGCGTATTTGCTGAATAGCTTCAGCGGTATGCAGGAAGAGATGATCGCATCTTTAAGCCCGGGAACCCTTACTGCATTATTCCATGGAGCCAAAGGTGTTCTGATGCTTTTGTCCGGGCTGGTGGTGACATTTATTTCTGCAACTCTGATCATTAGTGATATGGAGAATATACAGAAAAAAATCTGGGATTATTCGTGGCTTGTGGGAACCAGAAGAGTGGTGCGCAGGCTTTCCAGAACAACAGTTACTTATCTGAAGGCACAGGTGATCATTATGGCGCTGGTAGCAGCGGTATGCGGGGCAGGCTTTTGGATGATGAAAAGTCCGTATTTTCTGATTCTGGGAATTGTACTTGGAGTACTGGATGCGCTGCCGCTGATCGGAACCGGGACGTTTCTGTATCCCGCGGCAGTGATTTTTCTGATTCGGGGAAATGCGGGGATAGCAGCAGGATGTGTGTTGCTTGACATTGTCACCAGCCTGCTTCGGGAGTTTTTGGAGCCGCGTCTTCTGGGAGAAAAACTGGGAATTTCACCCATAAGTGTGCTGGCCTCTGTTTATCTTGGAGTGATTCTTTATGGGGGATGGGGAGTGCTGCTGGGGCCTTTGGCATTTTCTACAGCCTATGAGATTGGAAAAGAGTGGGATATTTGGGATTAAAAAATGAAAAAATTATGAAATCTATGGACGGAATCCGGAAAAAGTGTATAATGTAGAAAGTAAAAATTTCTTATTGATGCGGTGATCAATTCTATGCGAATGGAAGAGGAGAATGAAGAATGAGAAAAGCAGCAGTTGCCACTGCGGGGGTTTTGGTAGTATCTGTCATATTATCCGGATGCCGTAAGGAAGTTGTGGAGGAGGCAATCCAGCCCCTTGTAGCAGAGGTGTTGGAAGAAGAGGAGACAGAAGCAGAAGAAACAGAGACGGAAGAGTCCCTTTTGAAAATTGATACGGAGCTTTCGATTCAGGCAGGAGCCAGAATCGCAGTGGTGAGTAAGGGCACCAGCGGTGAATTCTGGGACAGAGTTCATGCAGGAATGGAAGAGGCGGTTAAGAAAGTCAATGAGGCGTATGGCTTTGAGGGAGACAATAAGATTGCCATGACTTTTGAAGGACCGGATGATGAACAGAAGGTGGAAGAGCACATCAATACGATTGATGCTGTGATTGCTGAGAATCCGGATGTCCTCTGCCTGTCCATAGGGGATATGGAGTCCTGTCAGGCTCAATTGGAGGCTGCGCAGGAGAATGGAATTCCGGTGGTGATCTTTGACTCTAATGTAACGGATACAAAGCTTGTGAAAGCATTTCGTGCCACAGACAACCTGCAGGTTGGCCGGATGGCTGCTTACCGTCTGGGAAGAGCTATGGGGAAAATGGGCAAGATCGCTGTTTTTTCCGCACCTGAGAAGGCCGAGAGCGTAAAGAACCGCGTGGAAGGATTTCTGGAATTCATTGCCAATTACTCTGATATTGATGTTGTAGAAGTCATCTATCAGGATCAGGTGGAAGATATGGAAGCTGCTATGCAGGAAACACTGGAAAAATACCCCAATCTGGATGGCGTTTTTTGTACCAATGCAGAGGTGGCAGAAATGTATCTGAATATGGACAAGAACGAGGGAAATGAGGAGAACGGCAGGGCTGCCATGGTGGGTGTAGATGGCACGTCGAGGCAGCTGGAGGCAATTGAGGCAGGAGAGGAAATCGGTCTTGTTTCCCAGGATCCTTATACAATGGGATATCAGACTATTCTGACAGCGCTTTTAACTACACTGCCCGAAGAGGATGAAGTAGAGATTGAGAAAGAAGTATTGCTGAATCCTGTATGGCTTGACAGGGGCAATCTGGATGACCCGGAATACAGCAATTACATATATAACTAACATTGGTTTCAGAAGAAACCAGAAGAGGAACCGCAAAGCAGCGGGCAGTTGGACGATGGAACTCGTTTCAGGCTGCCCGCCTTTTTTTAAAGAGGTGTTTTTGGGGGAGCTTAGCCTGCCGGGTCGGATGCATAAAACACCCGGAAATAAACCATTCTAAGAATAGCAGCCCAGAAGGAAAAGACAAAATTAACAAAAATTGCCATTTGCCTATTCAGATATTTTTCACAATTTGTACAAAGATGTTGTAATTTTGGATGTCATGTGGTAAAATTTGTCTATGCTGTTAATCTGGCAGAATTTTTTTTAATAAGTAGGATAAGGAGTGGCAGAGATGAAAAACTGGGCGGATATCATGAAAAATATCACAATGCTGACGCAGTTCGGATTTTCCCTTATTACACCGCTTCTGGTCTGTCTTGGAATCTGCTGGTGGCTGTCTTCCCGGGCGGGTGTGGGCGGCTGGATCTATATTCCCGGTTTTTTCCTGGGTCTGGGCGGTTCCGGAATGGTAGCTTATAAGTTTTCTCTATCCATTACAGCCAGCCAGAAAAAAGAAAAGAAAAAACCGAAGATATCCTTTAACAGACATTCTTGATAACAGAAAGATAGAAAGGAAGAAACATGAGCAGTTTTTGGAATGACATCCAGCCGGCTGTAAAAAAAGAAACCAAAAAGGTTGCAGTCTGTACAGCCATTGGGGTGGCCCTGATGTGGATCGTATTTGCAGTTCTGCATGGAATCATGCCGGGGAAGGTACCGCTGGATTATACTGTGCTTCTGGGAGGAATCTGCGGCGGTTTCATTGCAGTGCTGAATTTTTTCCTGATGGGTCTTACGGTGCAGAAGGTGGCGGCAGCTTCCGATGAAGATCTGGCCAGGTCAAAGATGAAGGCCAGTTACTCTCAGCGGATGATGCTTCAGATGCTGTGGGTGGTGGCTGCAATCGTAGCGCCATGCTTTCAGTTTGCAGCCGGAATCATACCGCTTCTCTTTCCGGGCATTGGCATCAAGATAACGGGAATCAAGAACCGTTGAGCCAGGAACGAGTGAAATAAAATAGAATAAAAGATTTTTTAAATCTTCAGATGGGAGGTGGAAACATAGATGGAATTAGATATTTCAGGGGCCAGAGTCTTTTTTACGATTCCCTTTGATTTTCCCATATTGGGAAAGCTGCAGGTGAGTGAGACCATAGTGGTAAGCTGGATCGTGATGCTTCTGATCACAGGATTTTGTATCTGGCTGACGCATGACCTGAAGGTGGAAAATATTTCCAGGCGGCAGGCAGTGGCAGAGCTTCTGGTTGAGAAAGCCAATAGCTTCGTTATCGGAAATATGGGAGAGAAGTTCCGTTATTTTATCCCGTTCGTAGCGGCATTGTTTGCAACCAGTGTAGTATCCAATCTCATAAGCCTGATCGGTCTTCGCAGTCCTACAGCGGATCTGTCCACAGAGGCAGCCTGGGCTGTTGTGGTCTTCATCATGATCACATATCAGAAGATTAAGGCAGGGGGAGTTGGAGGCTATCTGAAAGGCTTTACACAGCCGATTCCGCTGTTGACTCCGTTCAACATCTTGTCGGAGCTGGCGACCCCGATCAGTATGGCATGCCGTCATTTCGGAAATATTCTTTCCGGCGTTGTTATTAATGCGCTGCTCTACGGAGCGCTGGCAGTGGCCAGTTCAGCGCTGCTGGGACTGATTCCCGGCGTTGTGGGCGATCTGCTGTCAAAGATACCGATTCTTGATGTTGGTATTCCGGCAGTTTTGTCTGTTTACTTTGACTGGTTCTCAGGATTTATGCAGGCATTTATTTTCTGTATGCTGACGACCATGTACATTGCCAATGCGGCAGAGGAATAATTCGTTGCTGGGAACGAAAGGAACAGTAACGATGATTCCCGTCAAAAAAAGAAGAAAAAATAAATGAGATAAAGAAATAGGAGGATTTTTGTTATGGATTTTACAGTACTTGCTAAAGGTATTGCACTTGCAGGCTGCGCTATCGGCGCTGGGTGTTCTCTGATTGCCGGTATCGGCCCTGGTATTGGTGAAGGTAATGCGGTTGCGAAGGCTCTGGAAGCCATTGGACGTCAGCCGGAATGCAAAGGGGATGTAACATCTACCATGCTTCTTGGATGTGCTGTTGCAGAGACCACGGGTATTTATGGTTTTGTAACAGGTCTGCTTTTACTTTTCGTAGCTCCTGGTATGTTCATGAACTTCCTGGGATAATGATCTTGGAATGACTCAGAGAAGGTATTTGCAGCAGTGCGGAAAGCAGGATCCGTAATTCCATGGAATTTGGAGAGGACTGCATGGCCTAGGCTGCAGGAAATGAGAACAGGAGGTTACAGACATGGATGTACAGGAATTAGTCGGTATTGTACCATGGACCTTCCTTGCACAGATCGCGAACCTTTTTCTTCAGGTCTATCTGGTGAAGCGCTTTTTATTTAAGCCGATCAATGCGATGCTTGAGAAGCGCAGAGCCATGGCTGACGCGGAAATCCGGGATGCCGTTAAGGCAAAGGATGAAGCCATTGCCATGAAGAACGAATACGAGCAGAATATGCTGGAAGCGAAAAACAAAGCGAATGAGATCGTGACGACAGCCCAGAAAACAGCGGCTGTGCAGAGCGAGCAGCTTCTTTTGGAGGCTTCCAATCAGGCCGCTGCCATGAAGGCGAAGGCGGAGAGCGATATTGCTCAGGAGAAGAGAAAGGCAGTCAATGAGATCAAGGACGAGATCGGCGGCATGGCAGTAGAGATCGCCGGCAAGGTCATTGAGAGGGAAATCTGCGAGGAAGACCATGCGAAACTGATTGACGAGTTTATTTCGAATGTAGGTGAGGCATCATGACACAGACTGCCAGACTGTATGGCGGCAGCCTTTACGATCTTGCTGCCGAAGAACAGCTTACGGATACCGTGATGGAGCAGATGGGAGAGGTCCGGGGACTTTTTCGGGAAAATCCGGATTATCTGAAACTTTTAAGCGAGCCGGCCATTCCCAAGGAGGAGAGAACGAAGCTTATTGAGGAGGCATTTGGAACCCAGGCAGAAAGGTATCTGGTGAATTTTCTGAAACTGCTGTGTGAAAGAAATCTGTTAGGGGATTATGCAGGATGCTGCGAAGAATTTACACGGCGTTATAATGCGGATCATCATATTGCGGAGGCGGTTGTAACCAGTGCTGTGACGTTAAGTGACAGTCAGATGGAAGCACTGAAAGCCAGACTTGAGAAATTAAGTGGCAAAAGGGTTTCCCTCATACAGAAAAAGGACGCCTCTGTTGTGGCAGGTCTGCGTGTGGAAATAGAAGGAAAGCAGCTTGACGGAACAGTGCAGAGCCGTTTGTCCGGTATTTCCAGAAAACTTAATGAAATCATTGTCTGATGGATGTTTGAATCCATCCTTGAACCTTAATAAATCGCGCAGTAAATGCGCTGCTGGAGGAAATCATGCAATTAAAACCTGAAGAAATATCTAAGGTCATCCGCAGCCAGATCAAATACTACGATAATGCAATTGCGCAGAATGAAACAGGTACGGTTTTAATGGTTGGTGACGGTATTGCCAGAGCCAGCGGGCTTGTGAACTGCATGGCAGGTGAGCTGCTGGAGTTTGAGGACGGCAGTTTCGGTATGGCACAAAACCTGGAAGAAAACAGTGTATCTATCGTATTATTTGGTTCCGATGAGAACATCGGTGAAGGACAGACCGTAAAACGTACCGGCAAGGTGGTATCTGTGCCGGTAGGCGAAGCCATGATCGGACGTGTTGTAAACGCCCTTGGCCAGCCTATTGATGGTGCAGGTCCTATTGTAACGGACGAATACAGGGCTATCGAGAGTCCGGCACCGGGAATCTGTGAAAGAAAATCCGTACATGAGCCGCTGCAGACGGGTATCAAGGCTATCGATTCCATGGTACCGATCGGAAGAGGTCAGCGAGAGCTTATCATTGGTGACCGTCAGACCGGCAAGACGACTTTGGCTGTGGATACGATCATTAATCAGAAAGGCCAGGATGTTATCTGTATTTATGTAGCAATCGGCCAGAAACGTTCTACTGTAGCAACTCTGGTAGAGACTCTTACCAGAAACGGTGCTATGGATTATACTATTGTTGTAGCAGCAACTGCTTCAGAAGCAAGTCCGCTGCAGTACATTGCACCTTATTCCGGATGTGCAATGGGGGAATATTTTATGTACAAGGGCAGGCACGTGCTGATCATTTATGATGATCTGAGCAAGCACGCAGTAGCTTATCGTGCACTTTCCCTGTTGATCCGCCGTCCGCCGGGACGTGAGGCTTATCCGGGAGATGTTTTCTATCTTCATTCCAGACTTCTGGAGCGTGCAGCCAAGCTGGATGAAGCACATGGCGGCGGTTCCATGACCGCGCTTCCTGTGATCGAAACACAGGCAGGCGACGTTTCCGCCTATATTCCTACCAACGTAATTTCCATTACGGATGGTCAGATATTCCTGGAAACAGAGCTTTTCCATTCCGGTGTTATGCCGGCTGTGAACCCTGGTATTTCCGTATCACGAGTTGGAGGAAATGCACAGATCAAGGCAATGAAGAAGGTTGCCGGTACTTTGAAGCTGATTTATTCCCAGTACCGTGAGCTGCAGAGTTTCGCTCAGTTTGGCTCCGATCTGGATGCAGATACAAAAGCACGTCTGGAACAGGGCGCACGTATCGTTGAGGTTCTGAAACAGAACCAGAATGCTCCGGTTCCTGTAGAAAAGCAGGTGGCTATTCTTTATGCAGTTACAAAAGGAATTCTTTCCAGGGTTGCTGCAGAAGATGTCCGTGTTTATGAGTCCGGATTGTTTACCTATCTGGATACTGATGCCGAAGGAGTTTCCGTGATGCAGGAGATCCGCGCTACCGGCAAGCTGGAGGCAGATACAGAGGAGAAGCTGAAACAGGTACTGGATCATTATACAGAGAATTTTCTGAATACAAGACCTGAGAAATAGAGTGATTAGGAGGGCGCAATATGGCTGCAAACATGAAATCGGTAAAGCTGCGTATTAAAAGTGTTCAGAGCACCATGCAGATTACCAAGGCAATGGAACTTGTGGCATCCTCCAAACTGCGTAAAGCCAAGGAAAGGGCAGAAACATGCCGTCCTTATTTTCAGACACTTCACAGAACCCTTCAGGATATCGCAGAGGGAAACACGGATTTTTCCTCTGTATATGCCAAAGAAGCGGTGAGTGAAAAATACTGCTATGTGGTGATTGCCGGAGACAGAGGCCTGGCCGGAGGATATAATTCCAATCTTTTTAAATGCCTGGAAGCTGCCAGTGCAGGAAAAGACTATGTGGTACTTCCTATCGGCAAAAAGGCTGTGGAATATTTCCGACGCAAGGGTGTTCCTATTATTACAGAGCAGTTTGCGGAAATTGCAGATGTTTCTGTGGCAGATTGTTTTGAAATATCCAATCTGCTGTGCAGGGAATTTAAGAAGGGCAGCTTTGGCCATATTGAGTTATGTTATACCAGATTCATTTCCATGCTGTCACAGCAGCCGGATGTATTTTCCATGCTGCCTTTAAGTGACCTGGCGAAGGAGGAGACGGATGAGAAAAAGTCTGTTCGTAATCTGATCGTCTATGAGCCAAACAGTATGGAAGTATTTGACGCGATCGTCCCGGAATATCTGGCCGGGCTTGTTTATGGCGGTGTTTGTGAAGCAGTGGCCAGTGAGCTTGCTGCCAGAAGAACTGCCATGGAAGCAGCCACCAGCAATGCGGAAGAGATGATCGAAAAGCTGAACCTGTATTACAACAGGGCGCGTCAGGCCAGCATAACGCAGGAAATCACAGAGATTGTCGGAGGTGCAGAAGGTCTGTAAGTGAATCGGAAGAAGGTTCACTAATCAAGATAGAGGAGATTCGAAGAATGAGCGATAAACACATTGGCGAGGTAGTGCAGGTCACCGGTCCTGTTCTGGACATCCGCTTTGCGCACGATGAACTGCCCGCACTGCTCAATGCTATTGAAATTGATAATCATGGCGCAAAGCTGACAGCCGAAGTTGCTCAGCAGATCGGTGACAATACAGTACGCTGTATTGCCATGAATTCCACAGACGGTCTGGTTCGAGGAACAAAAGCTGTGGATACCGGCGCACCCATTGCGGTTCCTGTTGGAGAGGAATGCCTGGGCCGTGTATTCAATCTTCTGGGCGATCCGGTTGATAATCTTCCGGCACCGGAAGTGAAGGAGCACTGGGCGATTCACCGTCCGGCACCTTCCTACGAGGAACAGACACCTGCTACGGAAATCCTGGAAACAGGAATCAAAGTCGTTGACCTCATCTGTCCCTATGCAAAGGGCGGGAAGATCGGTCTGTTCGGCGGTGCGGGTGTAGGAAAAACCGTACTGATCATGGAGCTGATCCACAACGTAGCAACAGCTCATGGCGGTCTTTCCGTATTCACAGGCGTTGGGGAACGTACCCGTGAAGGAAATGACCTTTATAATGAAATGAAAGAGAGCGGCGTTATTGACAAAACCGCACTGGTTTACGGTCAGATGAACGAGCCGCCGGGAGCACGTATGCGTGTAGGACTCTCCGGTCTTACGATGGCTGAGTATTTCCGTGATGTGAAAAATCAGGATGTGCTTCTGTTTATTGATAATATTTTCCGTTTTACTCAGGCTGGTTCCGAGGTTTCCGCACTGCTTGGACGTATGCCGTCTGCAGTAGGTTATCAGCCTACACTGGCAACAGAGATGGGAGCTCTTCAGGAGCGTATTACATCTACCAGAAAGGGTTCTATCACTTCCGTGCAGGCAGTTTATGTGCCGGCGGATGACCTGACAGACCCTGCTCCTGCGACCACCTTTACCCATCTGGATGCGACAACGGTATTGTCCCGTGAGATTTCAAGCCAGGGTATTTATCCGGCTGTAGATCCGCTGGACTCCACCAGCCGTATCCTTTCTCCGGAGGTAGTAGGTACAGAGCATTATGAGATTGCCCGTGCAGTACAGAGAGTGCTGCAGCGTTACAAAGAGCTTCAGGATATTATCGCAATCATGGGTATGGACGAGCTGTCTGAGGAAGATAAACAGACAGTAAACCGTGCCCGTAAGGTACAGCGTTTCCTGTCCCAGAGCTTTTCCGTTGCAGAGCAGTTCACCGGTATGGCAGGCCAGTATGTGCCGCTGAAAGAGACACTGCGGGGATTCAAGATGATTCTTAACGGCGAATGCGATGATATTCCGGAAAGCTGTTTCCTGTTTGCCGGGACTATTGATGACGTTTTTGAAAAAGCCAGGAATCTGTAAAGGAGGCTGTCTATGAGGACATTTCCGTTACGAATCGGAACACCGGACGGTCTCTTGTTCGAGGGCGAAGTGGAGCGTATTGTTTGCAGATGCATTACAGGGGACATGGCCATTCTTGCGGGGCACTGTAATTTCTGTACAGCTCTTGGAATGGGAGAAGCTCATGTTGTGATGGCGGATGGCACCAGACGTGAGGCTGCCTGTATTGGCGGAATGCTTTCCATGATGGATGGGGAGTGCAGCCTGCTTGCTACGACCTGGGAGTGGAAGGAAGAGATTGATGCAGAGCGTGCGTCCGAAGCGAAGAAGCGCGCAGAAGCACTTCTTTCCAAAGGTGGCTTAAGCGACCGGGAATATAAGATTGCAGAAGCCAAGCTTCACAGAGCATTGGTTCGGTTAAGTGTAAAGAATTAAAAAAGATGACTATAAAAGACGGTGCAGCCAGGGATGGAGTGCCGTCTTTTTCTGTAATACACAAAAAGGCGGCAGACCTCGTGAGGGGTCTGCCTGTTTGTCAAAGGCGGAAGTCCAGCTTTTGAAGTCGATGGAGAAGTCATCGTAGATTCCTACGGGAATGGTGTCCTCAAAGGTGTATTGGGTGAGGAAATTCTCCTTTTCAAAGTTGTAGACCAGGACGCGCTTTGTCTGGGGGTCAACGATCCAGTATTCCCGCACCCCTGCAGCAGTGTATTTGTCCAGTTTTCGGATGTAGTCCATGGTTTTGGACGAAGGAGACACGATCTCCAGCACAAAATCAGGTCCGCCGTGGCAGCCGTCAGACTGAGAACGGTCATCCTCTTCTCCGTGAGGGTAAAGAATCAGAAGATCCGGTTCCAGGTAGTTGTACTCATCGCGGCTGATGAATACGGCATAAGGGGCAAACAGAGTTTCACATTTTTTGCCGGATTCCTTCTGATAGTGAAGGAAAGCATAGGATAATTCTGCCAGCAAAGCCTGATGAGTATGGTTAGGAGTGGACATGTAATAGATTACTCCGTCAATGAGTTCTGCCCGCACTCCATCAGGCAGAGCCATGATATCTTTTGTAGTGTAAAGTTTTGTGGTGTCTAATGCCATAGTTCCATACACTTCTTTCATGTTGTATTTTTTCTCCTTTCTATTATATATGAATCAGTGAATAGTGGCAATTAGTGAATGAATAAATATAATAAAAAATGGGAAAATTGGCGATATAGCCATGGAATTTAGTGATTGGAAACATCCGAACATAAATTTCGGCAAAATGCAAGAGATTGGGACATTAAATGGCAATGTATTATCGGATGTGCTATAAAAGTTTAAAAAGAAATTCTGCCGCAGGAATATGTTCCCGCGGCAGAATTTTTTTGCTATTGCTACAGAAGAGGATTTTGCAGAGAATCTATGCGGATTTTACATTTGGGAAAATGATTCTTTATGTAGATTGCTGCCTGCTCATAAGTGTACCGCTTTTGAACATTCCCTATAGGAAGGGTATCACTGATGATATGGGGCTTGCCCGGCATTTTCCTGTATTCTTTTGCAGTACACCCGAAATTCTTCAGAAACATTTGATTCAGATAACGGCTGCTGGAAAAACCGGTTTCCATGCAGATATCCAGAATGTTCAGATTCGTTTTTCGGATGAGAGTAAGGGCATATGCAAAACGCAATTGGGAGATATACTCCTGAAAGGACATTCCCATCATTTTCCTGATAAAATGGGATGCATGATAGTCCGTGATATTCTCAAGGTTTGCAATATTCTGCAGAGAAATACGCTCCGTATAATGCTCACTTATATAACTGGTAATACGTTTCAGCCTCATGGTATTATGATAAGCAGAAGCAGATTCCTTCTCTGTGGCAATATGGCAATGCGTATTACAGGTCAGATCGTACAGGATATTCAGTATAATACCGGAGCACTTCAGGGCATTAAAGGGGCTGTCCTGAAAATAGAAAGAGGCACACTCATACAGGGCATGAGCAAGATCGTCATGGAACTGTCCATGGGGAATCAGAGAATCCTCAAACCGAAGGAAGGTCATGGAGTAATCCGCCTGTTTATACAATTCCGTATGCACCTGAAAGGCAAGAATCAGATTATCACGGCTGCCTTTTGCAAAAGAATGTACCTGGTGACGATTGAGGACATAAATATCTCCCTCCTGCAGAGCATAGGAATGCTGTTCCAGAAAGAGGTTTACATTTCCTTTTAAGATCATTCCTATTTCCAGATCGTCATGGCCGTGAGGTTCCCGGGATGTCATTTCCACAAGAAACACTTCCAGGTGATTCATATTGGTATGCTGTATCACTTCCACTTCTCTTGTACTGCTCATAGAAGACCCTTTCGTATATGTTCCGAGATAGTTTTTATTTTAACATACATTCGCAAGAAGGGACAGGGAAAATCACAAGATTGTCATTTTTTAAAGAAGGAAACATGGTATAACCAGAGTATCAGATAATTCACCGGTGAAAAGCAAATAAACGATCTATCAAAAAGAAAAGAGGAATAATACCATGTCAAAATTAAAAGGCCCGTGAACTGAAGAAAACTCTGGATAAATACAACCTGAAGGCAGAATTTGTTGCTCCCCGCCTGTGGATGGATCCCCACACCCAGGACGGCGGATTTATGAGTACCTCCAAAGAGGACAGAGAGTATGCAATGTGGAGAGCCTATCGCTCCATTGATATTGCAAATGAGCTGGGATGTGATATGATCGTATTATGGCTCGCCCGAGAGGGAACTTTATGTGCAGAAAGCAAATCCCCGGTCTGGGCAACAAAAATGCTCATTGAAGCAATCAATAAAATGCTGGAATATGATCCGAAGATTCGTGTATGCATCGAGCCAAAACCAAACGAACCGATTGACAGAAGCATTTGCGGAACAATGGGACATGTTATGGCAATTTCGGCAGCAACCATCGATCCCTCCCGTGTGGGCGGCAACCTGGAAAGCGCTCATGCAATTCTCGCAGGCCTTGATCCTGCACATGAGATCGGATTTGCCATGGCAATGGGCAAATTGATGACTGTACATCTGAATGACCAGAACAGCATCCGGTATGACCAGGATAAATCCTTTGGTGTAGAAAATCTCCGTGCTGCGTTCAATCAGGTGAAGGTGCTTAAGGAAAACGGTTACGGGGAGCATGGGGAATATGTGGGACTGGATGTGAAGGCTATGCGTACGACAAAGGATGAGGATAGCTATAAGCATCTGGAGAACAGAGATTTTGAAGCACTGGAAATGTATGTTATGGAACTTCTGATGGGGATTGCATGATCCGGAAAATCAGCGGTTTTGGATTTGTGCGGCGGAGGTGAATATGAAAAAAGTGATTGCAGCCGGGCATATTTGCCTGGATATAACTCCCATGTTTCCGGAAAGAAACGTAAATTCCCTGAATGATGTGCTGGCACCAGGGAAATTGATCCAGATGGGGGAAGCAGATGTTCATACCGGGGGTTCCGTGGCAAACACAGGACTGGCCATGAAGCTTCTCGGGGCAGATGTGACTCTTATGGGAAAAATCGGAAACGATGCTTTTGGAAATATGATTTTGAACATTTTAGAAAAATATGATGCGAAGGGCGGCATGATCGTTTCGGAAAAAGAAACCACGTCTTATTCGGTGGTGCTTGCTATTCCCGGAATTGATCGGATTTTTCTGCACTGTTCCGGTGCAAATCATACATTTTGTGCGGATGATATCCCAAAAGAGGCGCTTTCGGAGGCGGCACTGTTTCACTTTGGCTATCCGCCTCTGATGAAATCCATGTATGAAAACGATGGGGAAGAGCTTCTGAAGATCATGAAACAGGCAAAAGATTTGGGAGCAGCCACTTCTCTTGACATGGCTGCAGTGGACCCGAAATCAGATGCAGGGACTGCAGATTGGGACAAAATACTGGAACGCGTGATCCCCTATGTGGATTTCTTTGTGCCAAGTGTAGAGGAACTGTGTTATATGCTGGATCGGGAACGCTTTGAAGAATGGCAGAAAAGAGCGGCAGGCAGAGATATTACAGAAATCCTGGATATTGAGAAAGATGTAAAACCATTGGCAGAACAGTGTATGAATTACGGTGCCAGGGTACTGCTGATCAAATGCGGGGCACCGGGAATGTATTATTGGACTGCAGATAAGGCGATTCTGCGTGAGGCAGGCGAGCGGATCGGGCTGAACCTGGATGAGTGGGCAGGCCGGGAAGGCTTCGAGAGAAGTTATCTGCCTGAAAAAATTCTTTCCGGTACGGGAGCCGGGGATACCAGTATTGCCGCGTTTCTGGTTGCCATGCTGGAAGGCTATTCCCTGGAGCGGGCGCTGCAGCTTGCCACTGCTGCAGGAGCCTCCTGTGTGGCTGCCTATGATGCATTGAGCGGATTAAAACCATTCCCTGAGCTGGAGAAGAAAATAGATGCCGGATGGCAGAAAAACGGAGAAAGGTAAGGAGGAGAAAGATGCTGGTAAATTTAAAGGATGTATTGATTCCCGCAAAGAAAAAGCACTATGCAGTAGGCCTTTTTAATGCTGTAAATCTGGAACTGGCAAGGGGAATCATCAGTGCGGCGGAAAGCACGGGATCCCCGGTGATCATGGGAACTGCAGAGGTGCTGCTTCCTTATGGCCCCCTGGAGGAAGTCTCCTATTATCTGATTCCCATGGCAAAAAAGGCAAATGTTCCGGTGGTCATTCATCTGGATCACGGACTGAAAAAAGAGACCTGCCTGAAGGCTCTCGAACTGGGTTTTTCGTCCATCATGTATGACTGTTCCACAGATTCCTATGAGGAAAATGTGAAAAAAGTGAAAGAAATGGCGGACATCGCCCATTCCTACGGCGCAACTATCGAGGGAGAACTTGGACATGTAGGGGATAATCCGGATTCCGCGGAAGGGGATTCTCATATGGAGGACCCGGGCAAATTCTTTACGGATCCTAAAATGGCCAAGGATTACGTCGAAAAAACCGGTGTGGATGCCCTGGCAATCGCAGTCGGAAATGCTCACGGAGCCTATAAGCTTCCCCCAAAACTGGATTTTGAGCGGATCCGTATCATTGCCAATACCGTAGATATTCCGCTGGTACTCCACGGAGGCTCCGGCCTGACGGACAATGATTTTAAATGTGCGATTCGGGAAGGAATCAGCAAAGTAAACATTTTTACGGACATTAACGTAGCTGCCGTAAAAGCAGAGTTTGAGAAATTCAGCTCTATGGAAAAAGGGCTGATCGACCTGATCCCTGCTGCAGTAGAAGCAGTAAAACAGGAATCCATGAAGAAAATGAAGCTGTTTGGTAGTGACGGAAAAGTCCGGGATTTTTCTGCGGCTGACGCAGTCCATGAGGGATTGACCAGCGCAGAAAAGGACCGGATCGTCCGGCTGGTTACAGCGGAAATACAGAAGTATCTGAGAGAAAAATAACAAAGTTCATAATACGGCAGAAAAGGCAGGACGCTTCGGAAAAGAAACGGGCCTGCTTTTTTGAATTGCTTTATCCAGTCAGTAAATGTGCCAAATTTTTCGATCTTTTTCAACCTCCAAATTCATTGACACGTGAACCTGATAGGAGTTAAAATATAGTATTAGTAAATCTAAGAGGAGGTAACTTATGAGAAAATTGATGACTGGCGATGAAGCCGTTGCCAGAGGGGCATTTGAAGCTGGAGTTACTTATGCGTCTGCATATCCCGGAACTCCCAGCACAGAGATTCTTGAGAATCTGGCTACATATAAAGAGATTTATGCAGAGTGGGCGCCCAATGAGAAGGTTGCCATGGAATCCGCCATCGGAGCATCTGTTGCGGGCGAGCGCAGCATGGTATCCATGAAACACGTGGGAATGAATGTGGCTGCGGATCCTATGTTTACCTGGGCTTATATGGGAGTGAATGGCGGCAATGTGATCGTCACGGCAGACGAACCCGGCATGTTTTCCTCACAGAACGAGCAGGACAACCGGAATTATGCAAAAGCTGCCAAGATCGCCATGCTGGAGCCTTCCGACAGCCAGGAATGTATTGATATGGTAAAAGCAGCTTATGAGCTTGGGGAAGAATACGACACTCCCTTTATCATCCGTATGACCACCCGTGTCTGCCATTCCAAATCCATCGTGGAACTGAAAGACAGAGCGGAAGTCCAGCCAAAAGAGTGGAAGAAGAATCCTGCAAAATATGTATGTCTTCCTGCAATTGCCAGAAACCTCCGCGTGAAACTTCAGGAGCGGATGGAAAAGCTGGCTGCATACAGTGAAACCAGCCCCTTTAACCGTGCAGAGATGGGCGATACCAAAATCGGCATTATCGCATCCGGTATCTGCTACTATTATGCAAAAGAAGTCTTCGGAGATCAGGCTTCTTACTTAAAACTCGGCTTTACCAATCCTCTTCCTGCAAATCTCATCAAAGACTTCTGCAGCAAGGTAGAAAAGGTCTATGTTCTGGAAGAGAATGACCCATATATCGAAGAATTTGTAAAACAGCAGGGATGTAAATGCATCGGGAAGGATCTTTTCCCTGCATATGGCGAGATGACTCCGGATGTGATCCGCGCCTGTGTGACCGGAACTGCCAATAAGACCATGGAATTTGATAAAACCAAGCTGATCGGACGTGCTCCTACCTTCTGCGCAGGCTGCCCTCACAGAGGACTGTTTTACCGCTTAGGGAAACGCAAGGACATTATGATCAGCGGTGACATCGGCTGCTATACCCTTGCGGCAGGAAAACCGTATAATGCCATGGATTCCACCGTATGTATGGGAGCCAGCATCAGCCTTGGACATGGTGCACAGAAGGCCTTCCAGGCACAGGGCTTAAGCCGCAGAGTGGTAACGGTACTGGGAGACTCCACATTCTTCCATACAGGCATCAACTCCCTCATCAATACAGTTTATAATAAGAGCAACACGGTCAATATTATCCTGGATAACCGTATTACAGGCATGACCGGACACCAGAATAACCCGGGAACAGGTTATACGGCCAAAGGAGAAGAGACCACGCTCATAAAGATCGAGGATGTGGTAAGAGCCATCGGCATGAAGCATGTGTATGTCATTGACCCCAATAACCTGCAGGAGGTAGACGATACTTTGGACAAATGCCTTGCGCTGGACGAGCCGTCTGTGATCATTACCCGCTGGCCATGCGCCCTGAAGAAATTCTCCAGGGAAGACAAGGAAGAATTTGACAATCTCTTTACTACAAAGAATAAGGTAGACCCGGAAAAATGTGTAGGCTGCAGGCTTTGTCTGAAAGCAGGCTGCCCGGCAATGTTTTATGATAAAGAAAATAAAAAAGTTACCATCAATCGTGCCCAGTGCGTAGGCTGTGATGTCTGTACACAGGTTTGCCCGAAAGATGCCATCGTGAAGGAGGATTAATCCTATGACAAAAAGCATTTTATTAGTAGGTGTGGGCGGTCAGGGGACCATCCTTGCCAGCAAGATTTTAACAAACGGGCTTATGGAAGCCGGATATGATGTAAAAATGAGCGAGATCCACGGCATGTCCCAGCGGGGAGGCAGTGTTTCCTCACAGGTACGCTATGGAGAAAAGGTGATGTCTCCGGTCATTGAGAAGGGCAAAGCAGACATTGTAGTTTCTTTCGAAAAAATGGAAGCGCTCCGTGCCCTGGATTATCTGAAAGAGGATGGAACCCTGGTAGTCAATAATGAAGAGATTCCTTCCATGTCCGTCATCACAGGAGAGGAAGAATATCCGGATGATGTACTGGAGGAAATCGAGAAGCATGTAAAGGCAAAGGTAGTGGATGCAACTCGTCTTGCAGGAGAACTGGGGAATGTAAAAGCTGCCAATATCATCCTCCTGGGGACGATTATCAAAGCCATGGGACTGGAGCATATCAACTGGGACGAGATCCTGAAAGCGAATATCAAATCTCAGTTTTTGGAGTTAAACAAAAAAGCATTGAAAGTCGGAATGGAGGCTGTTGAATAAGTCAGCCGGAAGAGAGGGAAAGAGTATTGAGAGAGCGTGAAAAATTTGGTTCTAGGCTGGGCTTTATTTTAGTTTCCGCCGGATGCGCCATTGGAATCGGGAATGTGTGGAAATTTCCTTACATGACAGGGAAAAACGGAGGAGCGGCATTTATCCTGATCTACCTGGCTTTCCTGGTAATTCTGGGCCTGCCTATCCTGGTGTGTGAATTTGCCGTAGGCCGTGCCAGCCGTCAAAGTACAGCAAAGGCATTCCATACCCTGGAGCCGAAAGGTTCTAATTTCCATAATTACAGTTATATGGGTATGATTGGCAATTATATGCTGATGATGTTTTATACTATGGTAGCCGGATGGATGATGTATTACTGTTATGCCATGGCCACCGGAGAACTGAAAGGGGCATCCTCAGATCAGGTGAAAGATTTTTTCGGCAGCCTGCAGAAATCGCCGGGAACTATGACCTTCTGGATGGCTGCAGCAGTGCTGCTGTCCTTTGGTATTTGCTCCATGGGGCTTCAGAAGGGTGTGGAACGTATTACAAAGGTGATGATGATCTGCCTTCTGCTTTTGATTATCGTTCTGGCAGTGCATTCTGTCAGATTGGAGGGTGCATTGGAGGGCGTAAAATTTTATCTGATTCCCAATCTGGATAATATGAAAGAGGTGGGCATTGGAAACGTAACCTTTGGAGCCATGTCCCAGGCATTTTTTACACTGAGTCTTGGAATCGGAGCAATGACCATCTTCGGCAGCTATCTTGGAAAAGAGCATACCCTTGCCGGAGAATCCGTCCATATCCTGATTCTGGATACCTTTGTGGCGCTGATGGCGGGAATGATCATCATCCCGGCATGCTTTGCTTTCGGCGTTGAGCCGGATGCAGGTCCTGGGCTGGTATTTATTACTTTGCCGAATGTATTTAATCAGATGACAGGGGGGAGGATCTGGGGCGCGCTGTTCTTCCTGTTTATGTCCTTTGCAGCATTGTCTACGGTAATTGCCGTATTTGAAAATATTCTGTCCTTTGCCATGGATTTATGGGGATGGAGTAGGAAAAAGGCAGTGATGGTGAACATTGTGCTTGTAATCATTCTGTCCATGCCTGCTGTGCTGGGATTCAATCTCTGGTCCGGCTTTCAGCCGCTGGGACCGGGAAGCAACATTATGGATCTGGAGGACTTTATTGTATCCAATAATATCCTGCCGCTGGGCTCTGTGGTTTTCGTGCTGTTCTGTGCAGCGAAAAACGGATGGGGATGGGAGTCCTTCCTTAAGGAAGCCAACACAGGAGCCGGAATGAAATTTCCAAAAGGAATCAGGATTTATATGTTTGCTGTGATTCCGGCTGTGGTTGCTGTTATCTACCTGAAGGGTTATTATGACATGTTCAGCCCCAAGGGAATGCAGTACCTGATTCCATGGATGATCGTGGGTGTCCTGATGCTGGCCCTTGTGGGATGGATTGCCTTTGGCGGAAGAAAGAGAAAAGAAAAGGAGCGAGAGCTATGATTTCAGAGAAAATGAAGCCGTTTGTGCAGAATAATTCAGCCATTCGTATGATGTTTGAAGAGGGAAACCGTCTGAGAGCCATCTATGGTGCGGATAAGGTGTACGATTTCAGCCTTGGAAATCCCAGCGTTCCTGCACCGGATTGTGTAAGAGAGGCGATCATCGAACTTGTAAACAAAGAGGAGCCTACCGTACTGCATGGTTATATGAGCAATGCCGGATTTGAAGATGTGAGGGAAGCCATTGCAAAGTCCCTGAACCGCCGTTTTGGGACTGCATTTTCTGCAAAGAACCTGATTATGACGGTAGGTGCTGCAAGCGGCTTGAATGTGGTTCTGAAAACAATCCTGAATCCGGGGGAGGAAGTGATCGTGTTTGCACCCTATTTCCTGGAGTATGGTGCATATGTGAAAAATTATGACGGCAAACTTGTGGAAATCACTCCGGATACAACGACTTTCCAGCCGAATCTGGAGGAACTGGAAGCGAAGATTACCGCAAAAACAAGAGCTGTGATCGTAAATACGCCTCATAACCCTACAGGTGTTGTTTATTCTGAGGAAACCATCCGGAATCTGGCAGCGATCCTTGAAAAGAAGCAGGGGGAGTTTGGCAGCGTGATCTACCTGATCTCCGATGAGCCTTATCGGGAGCTGGCCTATGACGGTGTGGAAGTGCCGTTTCTCACAAAATATTATAAAAATACGTTTGTGGGATACTCCTACAGCAAATCCCTGTCACTTCCGGGGGAACGTATCGGATACGTGGTAATTCCTGACGAGCTTGAGGACAGCGAAACCGTAATCACAGCCGCAGCCATTGCCAACCGTATCCTTGGAAGCGTCAATGCGCCGTCCCTGATGCAGAAGGTGATCATGAAGTGCGTGGATGCCGAGGTGGACGTAGCTGCTTACGACAGAAACCGTATCGCACTGTACAATGGTCTGAAAGAATGCGGATTTGAGTGCATTAAACCCCAGGGAGCATTTTACCTTTTTGTAAAATCTCCGGTAGCTGACGAGAAGGAATTCTGTGAGGCAGGAAAGAAATATAATATCCTCATGGTACCGGGCAGTTCCTTCGCATGCCCGGGATATGTAAGGCTTGCTTACTGTGTTTCCTATGAGACGATTATGAACTCTCTTCCGGAATTCAAGAAGCTGGCGGCAGAGTACGGATTATAATAAGAGTAATTGGGCAAGGCTGCGCGTAATCCAGAAAAATGGATACCGGGAGCATACGTTAAAATTGGTTATTTTGAATCGGATTCCGAGCTGCGGTATCAAGATGAAATTCATGGTTCTTTAATATCACAGGCAGATCGGGTAGTTGATCTCATTTTTACAAAATATCTGAAAGCTGATATTTCTTATCAAGGAGTAACGAGAGTAGAAACCTACCCTTTCCCGAAAGATGCAATTAGAGAAGCTGTTTTCAATGCTATCGCACACAAATTCTATGGCGCATTGATACCAATTCAAATCAGTGTGTATGCGGATAAGATTTACATTGCGAACGATTGCATTTTTCCGGAAGATTGGACGATAGATGATCTGATGGGGAAGCATCGATCAAGACCGTATAATCCTTTAATTGCCAATACATTTTTTAGGGCTGGTTTTATCGAGGCATGGGGACGTGGAATTGAGAAAATTAAAGATAGCTGTAAGAAAGCTGGAAATCCTATGCCGGAATATACGATTAAACGTGAGGATATTATGGTTATGTTCAAGAGCTTGGTTAGTGATACTAACCAAGATACTGACCAAGCTAACCAAGATGGCGATAATTCCGTTGGCACATGTATTTTGAAAGTAATTCAAGAGAATCCAACATTGTCCCAGAAAAAAATTGCGGAAGTTATTGGAGAAAAGTACAGTACAGTAAAATATTATATGGAATCCATGAAAAAATTTGGTATTATAAAAAGAGAAGGTTCCAGCCAAAAGGGAAAGTGGATTATTCTATAACTATATTTCTTCAAACAATTTTACAAAGATATTACGCTATTGATACAGCCGGTCCATAAATTCTTTTGGGCTGGCTGCTCTTTCTTTGACAGCCCGTTTTCTCTGCAATGCTTCTTTCTTAAACGTTTCAAAAACATCCGGCATTTTTTCCGGCCGGCTAGCTGGGAAGCCTTTTCACACCTTGTGAATGCAACGAATCTTCATGAAACAGCCCTAAAAATCCCAAAATGCGGGTTTACAAACCAGGGAAATTATGCTACTATTTCATCATAACGTAGGAAAAACCTGCATAAAGAGAAAAACTCGTGGAAGAAGAGAGTACATGTGCATACCGCATTACAGAGAAATCCCCGGTGGAACCATAGTTCCCAGGCTGAGAGGGATATGTATGGAGCAGATGGAAGATGGCTTCGGAGAGGTGCAGCTGAAGGCATAGTAGGCTGCGACAGGGCCGCCTGTTACAGCGGAAGGGTATCAAGAACTTTTGCATTTGCAGAGGGATTCGTACCTGATAAGGTTCCTGGTGCAGTGATGCACGAACCGCGAGGCAGGAATGAACAGAAGTGGTAACACGGGTTTTGCTCGTCTTCTCTGGATTGACAGAGGAGGCGTTTTTTTATCAAAGGAGGAATAGAACAATGGAAAAGCAGAAGTATTATATTACCACTGCCATTGCTTACACATCCGGTAAACCGCATATCGGAAATACCTATGAGGTCGTGCTGGCAGATGCGATCGCACGTTATAAGAGACAGCAGGGATATGATGTCTTTTTCCAGACCGGAACAGACGAGCATGGACAGAAAATCGAGCAGAAAGCAGCAGAGGCAGGCATTACGCCAAAAGAATTTGTGGACAATGTGGCAGGACAGATTAAGGGAATCTGGGATCTGATGAATACCTCTTATGACAAATTCATCCGTACCACAGATGCTGACCATGAGAAACAGGTACAGAAGATTTTCAAAAAAATGTATGCAAAAGGAGATATTTACAAAGGACATTACGAGGGAATGTACTGTACTCCCTGTGAGTCTTTCTTTACAGAGTCTCAGCTTGTGGACGGCAAATGCCCTGACTGCGGACGTCCCTGCGTTCCTGCAAAAGAGGAAGCTTACTTTTTTAGAATGAGCAAATATGCAGACCGCCTGATTGAGCATATCAACACACATCCGGAATTTATCCAGCCGGAATCCCGTAAGAATGAGATGATGAATAACTTCCTTCTTCCGGGGCTTCAGGATCTCTGTGTATCCAGAACTTCCTTTAAGTGGGGAATTCCGGTAGATTTTGACCCGAATCATGTGGTATATGTATGGCTTGACGCGCTGACCAACTATATCACCGGAATCGGGTATGACTGTGAAGGGGAAAGCACAGAGCAGTTTGCCAGAAACTGGCCTGCTGACCTGCACCTGATCGGAAAAGATATTATCCGTTTCCATACGATTTACTGGCCGATCTTCCTGATGTCTCTGGATCTGCCTCTTCCCAAGCAGGTATTTGGCCATCCGTGGCTTCTGCAGGGCGATGGAAAGATGAGCAAATCCAAAGGAAACGTGCTTTATGCAGATGAACTGGTAGATTTCTTTGGGGTAGATGCAGTACGTTATTTTGTACTTCATGAAATGCCTTTTGAGAATGACGGTGTGATTACCTGGGAACTGATGGTGGAACGACTGAATTCCGAGCTTGCCAACACTCTTGGAAACCTGGTAAACCGTACCATTTCCATGTCCAATAAATATTTTGGCGGTGTTGTGGAGAATAAGGGCGCAGAAGAACCGGTTGACGACGACCTGAAATCCTTTGTTCTGGAAGTTCCGGGCAAAGTAGCAGCCAAAATGGAAAAACTTCGTGTGGCAGATGCCATGACAGAGGTGTTCTCCCTGTTCAAACGCTGCAACAAATATATTGATGAGACAATGCCCTGGGCTTTGGCAAAGGATGAGACAAAACAGGATCGTCTTGCTACCGTACTTTACAATCTGGTGGAAAGTATCTGTATCGGCGCCACTCTTCTGGAATCCTTTATGCCGGAAACTACAGAGAAGATTCTGGCACAGTTAAACGCAGAAAAGAGAAGCCTGGAAGAGCTGTCTTCCTTCGGCCTGTATCCCACAGGAAACAAAGTGATCGAAAACCCGGAGATCCTGTTTGCCCGTTTGAAATTGGAAGAGGTAATGGCAAAGGTTGCAGAGATTCATCCTCCTCTTGAGGAAAAGGAAGAACCGAAGGAAGAAGAAAATGTGATCGACATAGAGGCAAAGCCGGAAATTACTTTTGAGGATTTTGAAAAAATGCAGTTCCAGGTTGGGGAGATCATTGCTTGTGAGGCTGTGAAAAAATCCCGTAAGCTGCTTTGCTCCCAGGTGAAGATCGGAAGTCAGGTGCGCCAGATCGTATCAGGCATTAAATCCAGCTATTCTCCGGAAGAGATGGTGGGCAAAAAGGTTATGGTCCTGACAAACTTAAAACCTGCCAAGCTTGCCGGAATTTTAAGCGAAGGAATGATCCTCTGCGCAGAAGATGCAGAGGGGAACTTATCCCTTGTAACTCCGGAGAAGGATATGCCGGCCGGAGCGGAAATCTGCTGATTTTTTGATTGACAAAACTCCCGAAAGACCATATAGTAGATACTAATAAGAGGGAGTAGCTGGCACGCCGGTGTTTGCGATGTCGTCAATCTCGACAGAGAGGAAACCGCCTTTCTGTCCGTATCGTGATGAAACAGCGAGACTTTTATTGCATAGTTATCTGTATGCAGTAGAGGTCTCGCTTTTTTTATTGCTGGATGAGGCATTTTTGCTGCGGCGGTGAGCAGAAATTCTGTTGTATATGACAGCTCCGACGGGGAAAAATGGATATAGAGGATTTATGATAATGCGGACCGGACTTGTATGCAGAGAAAACCGTTACAAATCAAATACAATGAAGAAAGGGTGTTTCTATGAAAGCGTATTACAATCAGGAAGCAAAAAAGGTTCAGGAAGAAATCAATGGAAGCCGACAGCCATTGACAGATTCCCAGGTGAGGGCAAACCAGGAAAAGTATGGCATGAACGAATTGGCGGAAGGCAGGAGGAAGAGTACTGCAAGGATTTTTCTGGAGCAGTTTCAGGATTTTCTGGTCATGATCCTTATTTGTTCTGCCTTGGTGTCTTTTTTTCTGGGAGAGGCGGAAAGTGCGGCGGTAATTCTGGCAGTCATTATGATGAATGCACTTTTGGGGACAATTCAGACAAAGAAAGCAGAGAATTCCCTGAACAGTCTGAAAAAGCTGTCAGCGCCAAATGCTAAAGTGCTTCGAAATGGTGCCGTGGTGGAAATTCCAAGCCGTGAGGTGACGGTTGGAGATGAGGTACATCTGGAAGCAGGAGACTATGTTCCGGCAGACGGAAGGATTCTGGAAAGTGCCAGCCTGAAGGTAGATGAAAGCGCACTCACAGGGGAGAGCCTTGGGGTAGAAAAAATCAGTGAAGCCCTGGAAGGGCAGCTTCCTCTTGGAGACCGGAAAAACATGGTCTATTCCGGAAGTTTTGTTACCTATGGCCGCGGCGTATATGTGGTAACCGGTATTGGTATGGAGACAGAAGTTGGCAAAATTGCGGGGCTTTTGAAAAATACCTCTGAAAAAAAGACACCCCTTCAGAGAAATCTGGATGAGTTCGGAAGAAAACTGTCCGTCATCATACTGGTTTTGTGTGGAGTACTTTTTGGAATGCAGGTGATGCGTGGAGGAAATGCCGGGGATGCCTTCCTTTTTGCCGTTGCCCTGGCAGTGGCGGCGATTCCGGAAGCATTAAGTTCCATTGTAACCATTGTGCTGGCTTTTGGCACACAGAAAATGGCAAGGGAAGGGGCAATTATCCGAAAACTGCAGGCTGTGGAAGGACTGGGCAGTGTTTCGGTGATCTGTTCCGATAAAACAGGAACACTGACCCAGAATAAAATGACTGTGGAGCACTATTTTCTGGATGGGAAGGATATTCCTGCAAAGGAAATTGATCCGGAGAACCCGCTTCATAAGCAGATGCTGCGGCTGAGCATCCTCTGCAATGACTCCACGAACCTGGACGGACAGGAAATCGGGGATCCTACAGAAACGGCTTTGATCAATCTGGGAGAGGAGAAGGGAGTCCCTGCCGGGAGGGTGAGGGATGCTTATCCAAGACTTAGCGAACTGCCCTTTGACAGTGACAGGAAGATGATGTCAACCCTTCATAAACTTCAGGATGGCTGTACAATGGTGACAAAAGGTGCCGTGGATGTCATGCTGGGGCGCGTGAAATATATTCAGAAAAATGGAGAAGTGAGGGAAATCACCCGGGAAGACAGGGAGATGCTGGAAAAGGCCAATGAACACTTTTCCAAAGAGGGACTGCGGGTTCTTGGAGTGGGGTACCGGCCTTTGGATGTGGTAAAGAAGCTTGTGCCGGAAGATGAGAATGATCTTGTGATCCTGGGGCTGATCGCAATGATGGATCCGCCGAGACCGGAAAGCGCACAGGCTGTTGCTGACTGCAAAAGCGCGGGAATCCGCCCGGTAATGATCACGGGAGACCATAAAGTAACAGCGGCTGCTATTGCTAAGCGAATCGGTATTTTGGAGGATATGTCAGAGGCATGTGAGGGCGCCGAGATAGATGGGCTGAGTGATGAGGAACTGAAGGAGTTCGTGGAGCACATTTCCGTGTACGCAAGGGTTTCTCCGGAACATAAGATTCGGATTGTCCGTGCATGGCAGGAAAAGGGAAATGTTGTTTCTATGACCGGTGACGGTGTAAACGATGCTCCTGCGCTCAGGCAGGCGGATATTGGAGTGGCAATGGGAATTACAGGAACAGAGGTTTCCAAGGATGCCTCTTCTATGATTCTGACGGATGATAATTTTGCTACGATCGTGAAAGCTGTGGAAAACGGGAGGAATGTCTATGCCAATATTAAGCGTTCCATTCAGTTTCTGCTCTCCGGTAATTTTGCGGGAATCCTGGCAGTACTCCTTGCATCTCTTTTGGGACTTCCGGTACCTTTTGCACCTGTGCATCTGCTGTTTATCAATCTGGTGACAGACAGTCTTCCGGCCATTGCCCTGGGGCTGGAGCCTCATAAGCATACCGTGATGGGGGAAAAGCCCCGTTCAGTAAAGGAGTCGATTCTTAGCCAATCTTTTCTTACAAGGATCGGCGTGGAAGGCGGTGTGATCGGTTTCCTTACCCTTGGGGCATTTTTGCTGGGATACAGGCAGGGAGGAGCCAGGCTTGGAAGTACCTTCGCTTTTGGCACGCTGTGTCTTTCCAGACTAGTCCACGGCTACAACTGTAAGGGGAAAAAGCCGGTACTTTTTACAAAGGAGTTCCTTAATAACAGATATATGCAGTGGGCGTTTCTGGCCGGCGCCGTGCTGCTGACGGCTGTACTTACCATCCCGGCGGTACAGACCATATTTGCGGTACAGACCTTAGATCTTACACAACTGCTGACTGTGTATGGCTTCGCACTGGCAAGCCTGCTGATAATTCAATTATTAAAAAAAATGCAGCATTAAAATTCTCCCCGGAGACTGTCACTTGACGGACTTCGGGGAGCGTTTTATACTATGAAATAGGAATGAAGTTTTTAAGCAGTTCAGTTTACTGGGGGACGAGAGAGTATGAGAAAAAGCAGGTATGCAGGACCGAAAATACAAGAGACAAAGAAAACGCGCCATAAAGACAGCGGAAAGAGCGCCAGACCTGTCCGGAGCACAGAGGGGCGGCCGCAGGCGAGGGCTGCCGGGAGTCCGTCCTCCAGAAGGATGATGGAACGAAGGCGTGAGCAAAGAGTCAGGAACAGGAGATTGCTTTTACTGGCAGCAGGCGGCATTCTGTTTCTGGCGCTTCTGGTATTCGGCGCGGTGAAACTATGGGGTGTGTTCCATAAAGAAAACGAACAGGAAGTTGTCAAAATGATAGAACGGCAGGAGGAATCAGAACAGACGAAGCCGGAAACAGAAATGGAAATAGAAGCCCTTCCGGCCACGTTTTCTCCTCACTGTACGGAGCAGACCCGTCCTTCCAATCTGATTGAATATACGGAAATCAATGTAAACGGCAGCACATTGTCCAATCTTTCAGATTATAAGCCGGATGCAGCTATCACATTCGGAAGCGGCAGGGAATATACCTCTGTGGAGGGCATTGTGACATTCCGGGGCAACAATTTCCGGGACAACCCTGCCTACGGCCATGCAAATATGAAGGACTATACCTTAAAAGAGGAATGGTTCCATGAGATCGGCTCTCTCACCTACGGCGATGCCTGCTGGACCGGAAGCGGATGGACAGGCCAGCCTCTGATGGCAAAATGGCCAAAAGAAACAAAAGCTGCCATGAACATGTATGACTGGGCAAAGCAGGATGACGAACTGGTAGAGGTAATCTATGCCTGCATGGACGGATACATTTATTTCCTGGAGCTGGATACAGGAAAGCCCACCAGGGAGCCCATGTATCTTGGCTATACCTTTAAAGGCTCCGGTGCTCTGGATCCCAGAGGATGTCCCATCATGTACGTGGGAGCAGGCTACAACAGCTATGAAGGAACTGCGAGGGCATTTATCATCAATCTTCTTGACTGCAGCGTGATGTATACCTTCGGAAATGAGGATTCCTTCTCCCTGCGGGGCTCCTTAAGCTTTTTTGACTCCTCCGCGCTTGTGGATGCCGAGACGGACACCCTGATCTATCCGGGAGAAAACGGGATTCTTTATCTTATAAAACTGAACACACAATATGACCAGACAGCAGGAACTCTTTCCATATCTCCGGGGAACCTTGTAAAATGGCGTTACAACGGCACAAGGAGCAGTCTGGATTCCTACTGGCTTGGCATGGAAGACAGTGCGGTCATTTACCAGGGATATCTGTTTATTGCAGACAACGGGGGGAATTTTATGTGCATTGATCTCAATACCCTTCAGCTTGTCTGGGTACAGGATGTCCTGGATGATTCCAATGCAACTCCCGTATTATCTGTGGAGGACGGGCATCTTTACCTGTATATCAGCACCTCCTTCCATCTGGGATGGCGAAGTTACGACACTGCGGAAATCCCTATCTGGAAGATTGATGCCGAGACCGGCGAAATTCTGTGGAAGACGCCTTATGAGTGCTATACGGAGGACGGCGTATCCGGCGGCGTACAGTCAACCATTGCCCTCGGGAAGAATGAACTGTCAGACTACATCTATGTGACAGTGGCCAGGACCGGAGAGGCATATGACGGCGTTCTTTCCTGCATTGATAAAAAAACAGGAAAAGTGATCTGGGAGCATAAGGCTTACTATGCCTGGTCCTCCCCCGTATGCGTCTACAATGAGGATGGAGCCGGTGCAGTGCTCTACTGCAGCTGCGGCGGAAAAATGTATCTGTTAAACGGCAAAACAGGCGAACTTTTTGACTCCCTTGTGCTGAGTGACGGAGCCATTGAATCATCGCCTGCGGTATATAACGACTATGTGGTAATAGGAACAAGAGATTCCAAAATCTGGGGAATCAAATTGCAATAGGAGAGTAAGAAAAATGATTTTTGAGACACATGCACATTATGACGATGAGGCATTCGATCCTGACCGGGAGGAACTGCTTTCTTCCATGAAGGAGGCAGGAATCGGGACGATCGTAAATGCCTGCGCTTCTGTTGACGGAATGAAGGATACCATCGCCTTAATGGAAAAATATCCGTTTATTTATGGTGCCGTTGGGGTGCATCCGGATGACGCGGATAAGATGACAGAAGATACGATTAAAGAGATCAGAAGCCTTTCCCGCCACAAAAAAACAGTGGCTATCGGGGAAATCGGCCTTGACTATTATTGGCATAAAGAAAAAGAGGAACATCTGCTTCAGCAGCAAATGTTCCGTGCGCAGATGGAAATCGCCAGGGAAGAAAAGCTGCCCTTTATGATCCACAGCAGAGAAGCTGCGGAGGATACCCTGACCATTGTCCGGGAGTATATGCGAAGTGGCATGTACGGCGGAATCATCCATTGCTTCTCCTACGGAAAGGAGATGGCAAGAGAATACCTGAATATGGGGCTATATCTGGGAATCGGCGGTGTAATCACCTTCAAAAATGCCCGTAAACTGAAAGAAGTGGTGGCATACGCACCCCTTAGCCAGCTCGTTTTGGAGACAGACAGCCCCTATCTTTCTCCGGAACCCAACCGGGGAAAACGTAATTCCTCCCTGAATCTTCCTTATGTGGCAAAGGCCATTGCCGAAATCAAAGGAATTACCTGTGAGGAAGTCATTCAGGAAACCGAAAAGAACGCAAAACTGCTTCTTCGCATATAGGATCAGTGCGCATATAGGATCGATCAGTGCAGGGGCGTGAATCAATCATCTGCTTCATAATCATCGTTTTGCGAGGCGGCACCCCCAAGATCGGAATAGTACTGGGAAGAGCTTATTGACCAGGTGTCTTCGATGAGATTGCCGGTACCGGGATCAATCATGTCCGTATAATTAAAAATCACATCCAGAAGGTTCGTTCCGGTGGAAGGAGTAACGTTCATTTTCATAATCTCGTCAAATTTGGCTTTGAGATTCGAAAGGGTAAATTCTTCTCCGATATATTCTTTTACACTGTGGACGGATGCCAGCTCTTCCGTATAATCCTCCAGCATATATACCCCATATTCTCCGGTCTCATCGCTGTAATGCATGACAAGAGGTTTTATGGAAGGGGCAAGAATGCGGATGGAGCTATTGCCGTTAAGCGTGGTCTTTTCAATGGTAAACTGTGCCATACCTCCCAGGAGCTCTTTTAACTCCCGCTGTCCGGAGACGAAATTGCCCAGAGAATAGAAGATGACCATTTCATTGCCCTGGTCATCGGACATACGTCCGTATGGCTGAAGGACATGGGGATGACCGCCGATCAGTACGTCAACACCCTGCTGCAGCAGAAAAGTAGCCCACTGTTTTTCGTATTCCGTGGGCATTGTTTCGTCCTCCTGGCCCCAATGGGCAACGAAGATGATACAATCGCTGATCTCCTTCGCCTTTTGGATTGCAGCAGAAACTTTGGCAGTGCTTAAGAAATCAATGGTATATTGATCGCTGGTTCTGGTATCCGGGTTATTGGTGCCGTATGTATAATCCAGAAATGCGATGGTAATGCCGTTGACTTCTATGGTTTTGATGGAATCGGCATCTTCCTGGCTATCGTGAATCCCCAGGACGGGAATGTCAGGATAGTTGTTTTTCCAGAAATCCAGGGTCTGCGAGATATAGTCATAGCCGTAATCATCCACATGATTGGTTGCGGATTCTATCACATTGAAGCCAGATTTGATCAGTGCATCTGCTACTTCGGCAGGTGTGGCGAAGGAGGGATAGGTACTGACAGAGGCGTGGTCAGGGGCCAAAACGGTTTCCAGGTCTACCATAGCGATATCCGCAGCCTGAATCTCATCCAGGACATTGGCATATATATGATCATAGTTCCAGATGCCGGAATCGTACTGTCCGGAGCTTAAGAGGGACTGGTGATAAAGGTTATCCCCCACAGCAATGACCCTGGCTGTGGAAGTGGCAGGCACCTGGGATTCTTCTTCCGCCTTTTGCTGAAGCGCTGCGGCTTCCCGGGCGGCATCCTGGGCAGGCCTGCGTATCATATAATAGTCGATCTGGTGAAACAGAAGGAGAAGTACGATAAGCACAGCACAGGATCCCAGAAAGCTTAGCCTGGAGTGATATCTTTCTTTTAAATTCAGCGGGGTATTATGATTATTTTTCATGATGGTTCCTTCTTTATTTGCTAGCATGTTCTTTTATTATACCAAATTCCCCATAGTAAAGAAAGATTTTTTCACAGATTCGTGTCAAGTATTGAAAATATCCCAAAGAGATGTTAAGATAAGCACAGCTTGTTCAGAAAGACCAGGATAGACTGAGGAGAGATGAGATGGATCATTATGAAGCCATTAATGATATTTTGGTAAATCTGTTTAATGAAATTCTGGATATTGAAGAGAAGGCACTGATTTCCGGAGAGTTTAAGGATATTTCCGTAAACGACATGCATGTGATAGAAGCCATTGGCATCCGCACGCCCAGAAACATGTCCGCAGTTGCCAAAGATCTTTCCGTCACAGTGGGTACTCTGACCATAGCTATGAACGGCCTGGTAAAGAAGGGATATGTAGAACGTGTCCGAAGCGAGGAAGACCGCCGCGTTGTCCTGGTTTCCCTTGCACCCAAGGGCAGACGGGCCTACGAACATCATCATAAATTTCATGACCGGATGGTGCTTGCAGTGCTGAAAGATCTGGATGGAAAAGAAACAGAGGTACTTTCCCGTACCCTGGTGAAACTGCAGAAATTTTTCCTTACCTATAAATAATGAAAAGACGCTGATAAGGTTCAGCGTCTTTTTTTTCGGAAATTTTATTTTGTTTCCATTTGAGGATATGCCATGCGTATGTATTTTTCCAGAACAGGGAAAGGAACGGGACCGATTTCCAGGATTTTCTGGTGAAAATCCCGCAGGGTAAAGTCTGTTCCAAGAGCATTGGAGCAGGCATTTTTTAAATCCAGAAAATTCAGATATCCCCAGTAGTATTTGAGGTAATTGGCAGGAGTTTCTACAATATATTGGAAGATATTCCGGACAGCCGTTTCCTCCCGGATTCCGAAGGCCTGAAGAAAGCTTGCTGCCTGCGCCTGATTCCAGCCTCTGTAGTGGATGCCGATATCTAAAAGAGAGTATATACAGAGATTCATGCTGCGGTTCAGCCAGGACAGGCGGGCAGTTTCGGGAGCTTTCTCATGTGAGGAAATTTCCCCTGCGTAGCCGTAGGCATAGGACTCGATATAGGTTGCCCAGCCCTCCACGTAACCGCTGGAGGTAATGAGATAACGGATGTTTTCCGGATGCTGCCTGCCAAAGAAAACGGTCTGATAAAGATGGCCCGGATATCCTTCATGAGCCAGGGTGGTGAACAGCTCCAGGGAGGAGGTTTTGCCGGAACGGTTGATGTAAATGACATTGGGGATTCCTATATCCAGCGGCGGCGTAAGATAAAAGGCAGGGCTTAAAAAATCCTCCATGGATTCATGGACATAGCGGATCTCAAAAGGAGTTTCCTTCATCCCGGGAAAATCCTCTGCAATCTGCTCCCGCAGTGTATTCAGAATCCGTTCCGGCTCCATGGAAGGAAAGATGCTGTCATCCGATAAGCAGGATATTAAGGAAGGATTTTCTTTCAGAATTTCTCCGGCTTCTCTGGTGTCAGTCATCAGCTGTCCAAGAAGCCGTTTTTCTATTTTGGACACAGGAACGTAAGTACCCACCTGGTTTTTTAAAAGATAAAGATAATAATCCTGCCCGCCTTCAAAATTGGCAAGGCCCCGGCTTGGTTTGCCCGTGCCCCGAAGTGCGCTGAGACCGGCCATCAGTTCCTGATAAGCAGGAATTACTTCCTTTAGGAAAATTTTCTTATGAGAGTTCTTAAGTTTGGCGATTTCTTTCTCGGAAAATTTTCCGTAATCACGAATTTTTTTATCAAAGATCTCCAGCATATAGTTGGATTCCGGATTTTTGACAAAAGCACTGCACTGGGTAAGAATTCGCTGCAGAGTGGTGTCACTCATAAAAAGCCCTGCACGGGATTTTTCCTGTTCAAAAGCCAGAATGCTTTGAAAATAAGGCCGGATGCTGGTAAGAAGATTCAGGTAATCACTGATATCCTGATCTTCATAGAAGGTATATTCTGCCAGAAGAACCGGGAGCTGTGCCTGGATGCCCAGGCTGGGGCCAAGAGGTTCCTCCAGAAGGGACAGCCCATCCAGGGTTCCCTGGGTGTGATAGTAAAGGAGCAGCGTATCCACTGTAAGCTGATTTTCCCTGGAAAGCTTAGCATAGGAGAACTCTTTTAGCCTGGATTCGATTTCCCGGCATTGCTTCAGGGAATCCTCCATATCAGAGCTTACCGTACCAAGGGATGGTGCGGCACGGGAAATCCCCTGCTTTTCCGGATAGGCAAGGGAATAGTGCATGGTCAGTGCATTCTGGCTGACTTCTTTTTCAAAGATATCCTGCGCAAAAGCTTCGAATTTGGCATCTTCCGAAAGGACATGGCTGGTCACATAACCGACAGAAATGCCCAAAAACAGGGTCAGGCACAGAAGGAATGCAATCTTCAGAGGTTTTTTTAGGCGTGAGGTTTTTAAGAACATAGAACCCCCTTCGCGGATGGTTGTTTTTACTATTTTATTGGAAAAGGGGATAATCTATGCTATCATGGGGAAAGATAGAAAGTACATATGCAAAGAAAAGGAGGACTATGATGTCAGAAATTTACGATCTGATCATATTGGGGGCAGGACCGGCTGGGATCAGCGCCGGAATTTATGCAGCAAGGGCAGGGCTTTCTACCCTTTGGCTGGATAAGCAGTATGCTTCGGGAGGGCAGATCATCAATACCTATGAAGTGGATAATTACCCGGGAATGCCCGGAATGAGCGGAATCGATCTGGGAGACGCTTTTGCAGCCCATGCAGAGAAGCTGGGGCTTTCCCCTTCCGTGGAAAATGTCCTGGAAGTAGAGGATGCCGGAGCAGAAAAAATCGTGCGCACGAAAAAAAATGAATACAGAAGCAGGACTCTTATTATTGCATGCGGAGCTACCCACAGAAAACTTGGCATTCCGGGGGAAGAGGAGCTTGGCGGTATGGGGGTATCCTACTGCGCTACCTGCGATGGAGCCTTTTTTAAAGATAAAACTGCAGTGGTGGTAGGCGGCGGCAATACTGCAGTGGAGGATGCCGTTTTTCTGGCTCGCATCTGCCAAAAGGTGTATGTGGTTCACCGCCGTGAGGAACTGCGGGCAGATAAAATTCTGCAGGATCGTCTCTGGGAATACGAAAATGTAGAAATGGTCTGGAACAGTATTCCGCTGGAAATAAGAGGAAAGGACCAGGTTGACGGACTTTTGGTAAAGAATGTGAAAACCGGAGAAGAGCAGCTGCTGGAGACGGATGGTGTGTTTATTGCAGTAGGAATTTTACCTAACACGGAAAAATTCCGGGATTTTGTGCAATTAGACGAAAATGGGTACATTATAGCCGGGGAAGAAGGGGTAACAGATGTATCCGGAGTTTTTGCTGCAGGAGACATCCGCACGAAAGCCCTGCGCCAGGTGGTAACTGCGGTTTCTGACGGTGCAAATGCAGTCACATCTGTACAAAAATATTTACTAAAACAAAATTAACCAATTTCGTTGTATATGGTAAATATGCTGTTTTGGGGGATGGTTTTGGTACCTCCCCAATTTGACAGAAGAATTTTTCTGTGATAGTATACGCAAATACTTAATATAATGTAAAGGATTTGTAACAAATGGAAACAGAAGGTTTCTAAAACAGAAATAAATTCCTGCAGGATAAGCAGGAAATATAAAGGAGTGTATACTATCATGAAAAATAGAGCAACAGTAGTTTTGTTAAGCGCCGGGATTTTATTGGGAAGCACCCGGACATGTGTCATGGCTGCGGAGCAGACGGAGGGAGCGGCAGTCCTTTCTGTGGAGAATACGGCAGGCAGTGAGAATCTGTCAGTCGATGAGAGTCTGTCAGATGACAGAGGGAATGCAGATGCGTCAAAAGCGGAATCAGAAGGAGATATCAACAAAATGGCCGCTGACCTTGCGGAAAAGACGAAAGAGGATGTTCAAAAGTATATGGAGGAAATGGAGACTGCCCGGAAAGCAGCAGAAGAAAAGGCAAAAGCAGAAGAGGAAGCAGAGCGGGAGTTAGAAGAGAAAAAGAAGAAGGAAGAGGAGCAGAAAAAAGCTCAGGAAGAAGCCCGCAGAAAAGACGAAGAAGAAGAACGTCAAAAGAAGGCTGCCTATGAAAAAGCAGAGGAAGAGCGGCTGGCCAAGAGGCAGGAGATTGTGGACTTTGCTCTGCAGTTTGAGGGGAATCCTTATGTTTACGGCGGAACCAGCCTTACAAGCGGTGCAGACTGCTCCGGGTTTGTCATGTCTGTCTTTAAAGAATTCGGCTACGAGCTGCCACGCGTAGCTGCAGATCAATACAGCGCATCTGCTAAAAAGAGCCTTGAGGATATTGAACAGGGAGATCTTGTGTTTTATGGAGATTACGGGATTGACCATGTAGCCCTTTATATCGGAAATGGTGAAGTGATTCACGCAAGCACCGCAGCAACCGGGATTAAGATTTCCGATTATACATACCGGCAGCCTGCAGGTGTGGGAACATATCTGGACTAGTTCCTTTGTAACGTGTCGTATCAGGAAAAAAATCGTATTTTTAGCAAAATGCACAAATAATGTCGAAAGATGTGGAATGTGGAAAAGTCGGTGTATGATTTTTCCACATTTTTGTTTTGTGGAAAACCTTGAAAAATCAAGTTATGCACAAAGTTATCCACATTATCCACATTGATAACATGTGGATTATCAGATTTACATAAAAATATTTTAAACAAATGTTTTGGCTAAATGTCATAAATTTCCCAGGTGTGACAAAAATATTAAAAAAACTATTGACATTTTAAGATTACAAAAATGAAGAAATATTTGAAAAAAAAGCAATAGATTGTGAATGAATAGATGAAAAATCAGATAATTTAAAAAGCCATTTTTAAGGAAAACTTTCTCTTGCCGAGGCGAAGGAAAACATGTATATTGTAAGCATTGAGGTATGTCAAAGTGGTCAGGATGCTGCCCGTAAAAAAATTTGACAGGATAATGACAGGATGGAGTGGAGAATGCGATGAGATTAAGAAATATACCCGGAGCAAAGGCTGCAGTTTTGGAGAGCCCTTATATTATAAAGGAGCCGGAAGGCTGCAAAGGAATGTGGGCGGCTGCTTTTCCGAAGAAACAGCCCCTTCATATTGAGGTAGGCATGGGAAAAGGGCGCTTTTTAATGGATATGGCAAGGCTGCATCCGGAAAATAACTATGTTGGGATTGAGATGTATGACAGCGTACTTCTTCGCGCTCTTCAGAAACGGGAGGAACTGGAGAATGGCGGAGAGGGACTTTCCAATCTCTTTTTTATGCGGATGGATGCACGGAATCTTCCGGAGGTGTTTGATAAACAGGAGGTGGATAAAATTTATCTTAATTTTTCCGATCCGTGGCCAAAAGCACGCCATGCAAAACGCCGCCTGACTTCCAGGGAGTTTCTGGAAAGATATACCAGGATCCTTTCGCAGGGAGGCGTGGTGGAATTTAAAACAGATAACAGGGAATTGTTTGAGTTTTCTCTGGAAGAGGTAGAGGAAGCGGACTGGAAGCTTCTGGCCCATACCTTTGACCTGCATCATAATGAAGAAATGATGGCAGGCAATGTAATGACAGAATACGAAGAAAAGTTCTCTTCCATGGGAAATCCTATCTGTAAACTGATCTGCAGACCATAGGATCATACTGGCTTTCCGGGTTCGCATGGCACAGAGGAACATTTCCGGAATTCCTGCATAGGATAATCGCAGGAGCAGAAGAACCTGCAGGCGGGCTTTTGCTCCTGCTGTCACATGATCAGGCAAGGTTCCCAAATTCCCGGAAGCGTTTCATATCCAGAAAGGAGCAGCTATGCGAAGAAAGCGTATGGAAAGCAAAATAGCCCAATTCAGCTACGATCACCAAAATTTCAGCAGCCAGATCCAAAAGCTTCGAAAATCCACCGGAGAATTAAGCAAAATGCTGGATAATCTTCCAAAAAAAGGGAAGGAAGAAAAAGAAAATAAAAAAAAGTGAAAAAAGTATAAAAAAGTTCTTGACTTTATGCGAGACATCCCGTATAATATCACTTGCGTTAAGGAAATAGAACAAGCGCTTTTAGCTCAGTTGGTAGAGCACCTGACTCTTAATCAGGGTGTCCAGGGTTCGAGCCCCTGAAGGCGCACTGGAAAGTACTGTTTTTGCGGACAATGTGATTGCCGTGGGGACGGTGCTTTTTTTGTGCATTTGCAAGGGTTTGCGGACTTTGGGAAATTGTATCTGTCCTGGGCGGAAAGAAGAGAGGACGTGGCGGAACGCGAAAGTTTGGGCGCGAAACTCGGCGCGAACTCGGCGCGAGCAGTATAAAAAGTAAGAGATTGAATGTTAGTCGGCTGTGAAATACAGTCGGCTATTTTGTTTTTTAGAGGGAAATGAAATTTATATTATGATTGTGATGCCGTTATGAGTAGTCATAAGGTTGTCTAATACTATTTTTTAGGAGGTTATGCTATGAACAGTGTAATTGATGATTTGTATAAAGGCAATTTCTGCCCGGACAGGAAGTACAATCCTATTCTGGAACATCACCGGAAGAAACAGGGAGAAGCATTTAAACGATATCAGGCTTTGTCTGAAAAACTGGAAAAAGAGTACAGTGAGGAACTGGAAGCTGTTCTTGATGATACCTTAGACCTTTTAGCAATAGAAATGGAGGAGAGTTTCGCAGACGGATTATCTTTTGGAATCAGGCTGATGTGCGAGGTTTTCGGCGAGGGGGATATGAATATACTGCAGAATGGAAACGGTGCTGTTAATGATGGAATATTAGCAAATAAAGGTACTCAGAGAGCAAACGCTGATACTGTACAGCATGATATTGTGGAGCTGTTGGAATGGATTGCTGAAAATCAGGAGACATGGGTGAATATCTGTGAACCGAGCCGATTAGATTTTGACGAGTGTTTATATCTAATAGATGCTTTGGAGAAGAAGGGCTTCCTGCAGTTGATCCCGGTGGTGCTTACCCAAACACTTTCTGATGTAAAGGTAGATAAAGCTTTTACCAGATTATTCTTAACAAAGATTGCAGAAAGTTGGAAGCATATGGCTTATACCGATATTAGCAATGAGCTTGAAACGATATTAAATGAGTATAAAGAGGCTGGCGATTAAGTTCGTTAGCCTTAATTTGTTATGGGAGGAATTGTAAGTGTCAGACTTGATGGATTATTTATTTACCTATGCTTCAGAACGAAAAACAGAGTCGAGAAAGGAACGGATTGGTTGGGTTAAATTAGAAAAGGCATTAGATAATTTTGAGCAATCAAAAGACAGAGATGAACTGGAGACGGCAGTTATTGATTATGGCATTGTAAAGAGATACCGGGGATTCCTGGATGGATTCTGGCTTGCTACAAAGCTATGGAAAGACACTTTTTAACTGAATAACAATAGGAACTTAAATACAGGGGTAACGGTATAGAAATCGTTGCCCCTTATATTTTGATGAAAGTGAGGAAATATGGATAAGATTTTGGAAGAGAAAATATTGGATGAATCCCGGTGGGAAGATGGAAAAGAATGCCTTAATCTGGATAACATCCACATAGCGCCCTATTATTTCACTGGGAATCGGGAAGAATGGATAAGTGAGCTTGCAACTTTTATTTTTTTATACCCAAGAGAGTGGGACTGCATCCAGAAGGAATATGTTCAGTATTTAAAAGAAATTGGTAAGAGCAGTTCTGTATTCAAGTATGAACGTACAGACGAAGGAGAGTTACGGAGGATTGGAGAAAATGATATCCTTTTATGTATTAGCACATCAGACATACATATCCATTTGAATGAGGTAGCTGAATGGTTCCTTGAATCCGATATCATGGATTTTGATTCTTATGAAAGATACTGCAATTCTTCCGATATAGTCCGTAGGGAAATATTACAGCATATTACAGAGAAAGTGACGGAACATGTATGCAGTGAAAGAAAAACCAATGAAGATATAATCAGAGTCACTTTTGCAGCAGATTACGCAGAGAGCTGTTTTGAAGGAAAGGAACTGTTCATTGATATTTTGAATCGGACGTATCTGATATTATAAGAAGGCAGGTGGATGATGAAGTATTATATTTTAGGAATTGGCTTTGGATTACTTTTGCTGAATATTACCTATTGTAATATCATGATATGGGAAAGGATGGGCAGGTATGCAGGATAAAGAACTAAAGCTTATATTGGCAGGTATCACGGCGATAACCAATATCGCTAAGATTGTGGTACAGCATAGGAATCAATGCAGAAAAAACAAAACGAGAAAGTGAATCTAGGCATACAAAAAAGAGAACATCAGTAAGCATAATGGTTCTCTTTGATGGTCAATATTTTTACGGTTCTTTAGGCTTTGGCGGAATATATTCAATGAGTTCTGTTAAATCGCATTCTAATACATAGCATAAACGTTTCAGAATATCTATATCTAATCTTTGGATTTTATTATCCCGGTAATTTCGTAGTTGAGTTCTCTGCATTTCTGCGCGGAAGGACAACTGATTCAGGGAAATATCGCGTTTTTCAATGATTTCATCTAAATGGATTATAATTTCGCCGCATTCATTCATATTTGCAGGAAGCTGTCGTAAGGGGTTTTCTTTTTTGGCTTTCATTATAAATACCTCCTCTATTATTATATTTTGGCTTGTCTATACTTGTAAGAATCATTTTAGTGTGGTATATTTATATATGAGTATATATATGCTCATGTATGGAGATAATAAGAAAGGGGAAAATGTATGGACTGGAAGAGACTTGCAAATATAGCAATAAAAGCAGGTGGTGTAACCCGTGGCTTAGTAGATGAATTGCGTAAAAGCGGAAGCGCTTCATTGGAACAGGCTGCTAAAACAGCTCCGAATAAAATGGGGTGTTATAAAATTTATTGTGACGGACTTAAATATGTTGGAAAAGCAGAATATGGACTAAGACACAGGTTTGTCCAATATTATAACGGAACGACGGCTTCTTATTCATCTGGTAAAATAATTCATGAGAAAAGGGATAAGATTACGGTTGACTGGGTGGTCTGTGAAAGTGCTGAAGAATGCCGGGCATTGGAAGCGAAATGGATCAGGGAGTATAATCCGGAATGGAATGTTCAAAGTGGATGGAAAGGTTATTGAGAATAGAGGAGAAAAACAATGAGAGAAAAAAGAATGATAAAGGCGCAAGTGGTAAGTGAATATAATGACGTGGCAAAATGTATCAATGAGCAGGAACTTGCAATATATGTAGTCGGGGACGCATATAAAGATATAAAAAAGAAAGTAAAGTCAGAAAAAAATGGTTCAAAGATTCAAAAAGGAGGAGGAAGCTTCCTGATTGGCTTTGGTGGGTTATCCATAGCAGTAGGCGCAGGCATAGGAGCCATACCGTTGGCATTAATGTTTGCATTGGGAGTTGGTGAGTGTGCCATGGCAGGAAGATGGGGTGATTTTAAAAATTACAAGATGAAGGATAATAAAAAAGCAGGGCGGTTGGAACTGCTTCGTGTGAAGGGAAAAGGCATACCTGTTGATTTGCGTTATGATACAATTATCGAATAGTGAGATATTTCAGAGCCAATATTTATGAGTATTGGCTCTTTTCTATTGTAAGGAGAATGAGCATGTATAAAATCATTAAGAACAGAGATTCGCTTTCCGAATGGGAAAGTATAGTGCCAGAGGAAGCCAAGGTTCTTTTGGTCAATACAATCATAAGAAACCATCTGCGGATGCTTGTGGACTGTCTGGACAGTTGCTATGGTGCGGAACGGGATCTGGAAAAAGACCTTGGGGGCTATATTGTTATTTTGTATGGTGAAAATTCGTCAAAAGAGATTAAAAAAATTATAAATTATCATCATCTAATAGAAGATGAATACGAATGTGAGGACGCATTTTTTGAGCCGGAATGTAAGCAGAAAGTGACATTCCGGCTTTATTTATGTTCCTCAGACTATGCGGTGCAATTTGTAATAATAGAAAACGTAAAGGAGAATTGAAAATGGAAAATACAGTAAAGCAGACAGGCATTTTGGAAAAGACAGGAGTATTCAACGAAGATTTAACAAAGCGGTATGAATTGACCATGATTTACAGCGGCATAAAGGGTAAGAAAATTCTTGTGGTAGGTCTGAACCCGGCATCAGATAATATCCAGTTGGTAGACATGACCACAAATTATCTGACGAATAATCTTTTACTTATGGGGTATAGTGAGATTACAGTCTGGAACCTGTATGCGGATATCTGCACAAAGCTGAAGCCGAGCCAGGTTACTGATAATAACGATAATTTTGATTATCTGCAAGAGCTGCTGACACGGGGGTATGATGCGATTCTTGTAAGCTACGGGAACACGTATTTGGGAAACAAGAGCGTTGAACAGCAAAAAATGAGATTATTAGAATGTATTTATCCGTATGCAAAAAAAGTGTATGAGTTAATTGATAAGAAGAAGGCATACGAGCGCCTTAGGAATATACATGTATTGTTTGCCGGACAAAGGTTTTCTGGGGAATGGAAGTTTCGAAAGTATATATTTCCTGCTGAAATTATAGGAAAAAGATAAATATTTTTGGAAGAAAATGGTTGACATTGTAGATATAAGCTGATATATTACTGTATACGGACGAATTGCCAAATTATTATTAATGTTGATTAGGAGTATTTAAGATGAACGTTATCACATAATTTGAATTGCTTTACATTTGATTATTTATAAAAATTGAAAAACGTTTATTAGCTCAATATTTACTATGACTCATATAGATTACTATATGAGTATGTTAGAATTATTAAGTCAATATATCCTATTTGGAGAGCATAAATAAACGTATTAAATATTAATTAATTGCCAATATCAATATAGATTAATATATCGAAAGTATATTAATAAAGATTGATATATTCAAAATTTATTTTGACTTTTATTTAATGTTTTAATACTGTTTATTGAAAGCTCTCTTTTTTATTTGCAAAATTTGTGTAGTCCGAAAGAATATTTATTAAGGAGGATATCATTATGATATTCAAAAAAAGAAAAATCTTAGACGGTATTTACAATGGCATCATTACTGGAACTGTAGAAACTCGGAATAATTCAGTAATAGTACAATTGAAACTTGAAGTAGGCGCTGATAAGCCGATAGAAATCAGCAGGTGGCTGAACCCGAAAGACGATTTCAATAATTCTTTTGATTGGTTTTGCAGAGATTTCGGTCTGCTGGAGGGTAATGATAAAGTAATCGACTTCAAACAAGTCGTAGGACGCAGGATTATCGCGAAGGTGACTACTGATAGAGGATTACCAGGTGTGAACTGGATAAAGCCGGTGTTAGAAGAACAGGCATCAGAGGAACCGCAGGAGAACACTGACAAGCCAGGGATGGGTGATGCAAATGTAATATCCTTGGATGGCAGAGAGGGGGCTATTGAATAATGGAGAAGTTGTTATCATTTGGCGTTGAAGATACAGCTCCAAGGAGTAATCATGCAAAAGGCTACTGCACATTAGTGTGCAGTAGCAAAAATGGAAAGCGTCTTGTATTTTCCAAAAACCTTTCTGAAACACTTGAACTGGAAGACATGGTGAAGGTTGCATTTGATGGAAAAGGAGGGTTATGGGTAGGCAGAGACCTCCCTGGAATTACGGAATCATTTCATTTAAAAGATTCCACAAGTGAGAAAAAGGTAATCTACAGGGCTTCACTTATTCAGAAAATAATTAAGGAATTAAAAATTGATTTAGCAGAAAAAGTTTCGGTTACCTTTTATGGTTTGCAGCTTGAGAATTGGGAGGGGCATGCCATAGCCCGGCTTACTGAGAAGGAGGAGAAATGAGACATACGGTAACCTTATCGGAGAAGAATCCGGCTAATATCCATCATGTGGTCAATGAGTATGTTGGAATTGAAAATGGTATGTACGGTGCCTATGTCAGCCTAGAGGGGAGAATGGTATTCTCCCCAAAGGGGGCAGCAGTTAAGGTTCTGGCAGTCTATACAGAAATCGAGACAGGTATTAAAACCCTGAAATTGGAGTTTCCTGATGCGGCTGGCAGAAATATTACCATTGATTTTTCCAGAAAGGACTTAACGGAAACAGGAATACTTACATTAACTGAGGTAGGAGTGCAGGTTTCGAAACAGGATGCAAAGACTCTTATTGCGGTTATTCAAAACCAGGAGGTTAATGCAGAGCAATATCTGTATCATAACAGGTTGGGATTCTTCAAATATAATAGCAGAACGGTATTTTTGGGAAAAAAAGGCATAGGAGTCGATTCTGATTATAAGGGAAATATTGCTATCGGCGAGTATGGTTCCTATGAGTGTTGGACAAATATGGTACGGGAAGAGGTCTTAGGAAATACTGCACTTGAATTTATGCTTGCAGTGGGTGCTTCCGGGGTTTTGTGTGATTACTTACAGAATGACATTGCCGTAGAAAATGTGATAGTACACCTGATAGGTGATTCGAGCACAGGAAAGACAACTGCTGCCTTGCTTGCCGTAAGCGAGGGATGTAGCCCGAGCTTTAAAGGCGATAGCCTTGTACTGACATTTGCAGATACGCAAAACGCATTGATGTCCAGTTTTCAATCCAGTTATACAGCACTTGTGGATGAGGGAAGCTTATGCCGTTGGAATATGACAAATTTCCTATACAATGCATCATGTGGGAAGGAAAAACGTAGGCTTTCAAAAGAACTCAATATGTCGGATTCCTCATATTTTAGGACTGCAATAGTCTTAACTTCTGAAAAGAGTCTTTTAAATATGTGTGATGAAAACAGTGGGCTTCTTGTGCGTAATATGGAGTTTGACGGAATAGAATGGACGAAAGATGCGGATAATTCCGACAGAATTAAAAGGGTAATCCAGTCAAACTATGGCTTTCTGGTACCTAGGATAGCCCAAAAGCTCTTGTCCATGGAAGCAGAGGGTGAAAAAGATGCCCTTATACAAAACTATTGGGACTGGTGCGAGCGTATTGTCATTGATGCAAGAGAGAATGGACAGTATACTTCGCTGACTGAAAGGGGGGCAAAGCAGATGGCGCTTATCCTTGTGGCTGCCCAACTGGTATCGGAGGAGCTGGAAGTTTCCTTAGACATGGATGGAATACTTGGAATGCTTGAAAAACATTCACTTGTTAGTGACCCGAATGCTGCGGATATTGGAATCCGTGCATATGAATACCTCATGCAGTATATCAACAAGTATTATGGCAACTTTATTTCTGAAGATGCAGATGGAGTGTACAGAGATTGTAAGGGTAGGATTCAGTCTGCAAGACTTTTTAAATTTCCAGATGGAAAGACATCACAACGCGTACTGTTTATTGCTGATTCTGAATTGGAAAGCATTCTTCGGGATGGAGGATTTTTGGATAAGCGTGTTGTGTTAAAAAGATTGAAGGCTTTAAACCTGCTGAAATCAGAAGCAGACAGATACTTGGGTGATGTTATAATCCAGGAAGGTATAAAGGTAAAAGGGTATACCATAAGACTACTGGATGTATATAAACCACGCCCGGAAAAAACTGCCATAAAAATGAAAATAGCATCCTCTGAAACAAAGACAGAAGAATATGCGGATGATGATTTTGAATTGGAATTTGATGATGAGGAGGAATAATAATGGCTATCAAGAGACGGGTATCAGGAAATGTCCGACCAAGACCGACAAAGTATAATGTTAGATATTATGATATCATCCTGGATCTTGGTGTGAATCCAGAAACAGGAAAGAGAAAGCGTATCAGGTTCAAAGCAGATACAGCGGACAGAGAGGAAGCTGAACAGATGCTCATTGTGAAAAAGGCGGAGTATCTTCAGGATGAACTTTTAATGCCCTCTGAAATGACTGTCCGCAGTTTCCTGGCTGAATATATGGATGATTACGTCCGGGTTCAGGATAGTGCAGCTACAGTTAAGTGTTATCAGGAGGTGATAGATAGATATCTGAATCCTGAGTTTGGCGATATTAAGCTCCAGAACCTTAAAAAATCCAGAGTACAGCAGGTGTATAATTCCTGGAGAGTAAAATCCACTGCAAGTACTAATCCGTTAAGTGCAACTACCGTACATCATATTAACCGTGTCTTTAAAGCTGCCTTAAACGTGGCTTGTGAACTGAAATATATCAAAGAAAATCCAACGTTAAGGGTTAAAATTGGAAAAGATTCTGAGACAGAGCATATGGATGTATATACGACTGAGGAAATAAAGAAGCTGATGAAGTGTGTAGAGGGAACGGATATGGAACTGCCAGTAGCACTTTTGTTTGACTGCGTTATGCGTAGAGGTGAGCTTTTAGGTCTGTGTTTTGAGGATATAAATTATGAGAAAGGTGTAGTTACTATACAGCATTCCTGGGTAGAATCTGTAGACCGAAAAAATCCTGTTTTGAAGGATTGTAAAACCGATGGTTCCTACAGGAAGATCATTGTCAGCAAGAAGACATTGGAATTATTAAAAAGGCAGGAGACCTATTGTAGAGGAATCTGCCTGAATGAAGGCAAGCGCTTTACCGGAAAGCAGAGAGTAGTGTGTAAAAAGGATGGTACTCCATACCTTCCGAAAAGCTTTTATAGGAAATGGGCACGTACATTAGAAAAGAATGAGCTGAGATATATTAAGTTGCACGGTACCCGTCATAGTGCAATTTCGTGGATGCTTTCGCAAGGTGTGCCTTTACATATTGTACAGCAAAGAGCCGGGCATCAAGACCCGAAGATTACATTATCTGCATATTCCCATGTCGCGAAAGATGACGCAGGCAGAGTTGCAGAATTACTTGAAAATAAGATATTTTCTGATAAAAATGATACAACTGACAACCTGATTTCCATTCAGATTGACGACAGCAATCTATCCTGATTTTAAGAAGTAAAGACAGCTTCAGCGGAGGAAAAACCCGAAATCCCGTTTCCCGAAGGGGATGAGCCGAATCTATATGATGCGAATCGCCAAGCGTGGAACGGGAAACGGGGATTCGGGGTTTTGTGACGTTGAAGTTGGCGGACTGCCAAGTGCCGCCAACGTGTTCAGAGCTAACCATTGGTAAGAAATTATATTGTTAGTAAATGAAAGGGTGTGATATAATACTAATAGCAGTAGAAAAAGGAGGGACTGTATATGCCGGAGTTAAGTAGATTCTATGGAATTATTATTAAGATGCTGTTTAATGACAATGACAAGCATCATAAACCTCATGTACATGTATATTATGGCGAATATGAAGCGTCAGTTTCTCTGGATGGAGAGGTGTTGGAGGGCAAGCTGCCATTAAAGCAATACCGAATGGTGTCCGGATGGATGGCAATACATGAGGACGAATTATATGCGGCGTGGAATAATGCAGTAAGACAGTTGCCCTTTGCAAAGATTGAGCCATTGAAATAGGAGGTATGCTATGTTTATATTGAATGGATTTGTATATGGCGGAGAGCCGGGAGAATCAATACGCATATCGTCTGTAAAACCGCTTGATGATATGATGATGCTGATTACTTTTTCAACAGGGGAAACCCGGTTATTTGATGCAACGGTATTAAAAGGAAAAGTCTTTGAACCATTGAAGGATGAAAAAGTTTTTAAAAATGTTGTTGTAGAATACGGGGTCGTTACCTGGATGAATGGCGATATTGATTGTGCACCAGAATATATGTATAAAAATAGTTATGAGTACACAATGGTATCGTAAGAGACATTATCCTAATGATTAGGGATGATGCGCATTGATAAACATTGACTAATATGTACAAAGTTTAAGCAAAAGCATCCCGGCGCGGATTTCGGCGCGAGATTTCTTGAAAAAGGTTGTACGAAAATGACGAATCCTGATCGAAACCATAATTAAAAAATTTTGGCGCGGTTTTTGTCAATTCCATGACTCTTAATCAGGGTGTCCAGGGTTCGAGCCCCTGAAGGCGCATTGGAAAGTACTGTTTTTGCGGGCAATGCGATTTCCGCGGGGACGGTGCTTTTTTTGTGCGCAAAGCCGGGAAAATCAAGGCTTTCAGGGATTGAACCGGAATTGTTTTGGTTGAAAAATGTAAGTGATTTTTCATAAAATAGCTTGAAGTCTTTTGAATACACTTGAATACACTATGATATCAGCAATGCTTTTTCAATGGTTTGTCGTTTTTCAGCTTCTGAATGTCGGTCAAAGCAATAATTCCCAAGAGTGGTTCTTTCATCAGAATGCCCAACTATCTTTCGGATAGAGTTTATGTTGAGATTAGCATCTATCAAAGCCGAAATATAGGTTTTACGGGCCTTATGGGAGCTTTTGTGAATACATCCGGTCTGCTTACAGTATTTCGTATACAAATGCGCTATAGCGTGTTCTGGAATGGGGGTGGGGGTAGAAGAGAAAATGTAATCATTACTTGATACATTTAACTCCTTCTGTCTGCTCCGGGCTGCTTCAATAATTTTTTTAGCTGCATCAGTTAAAGGAACCATTCTGTCACCATAGTCTGTTTTCGTATGGTTTACGACTTCACCTGTATCACGGCGTAACATTCGTTGAATATGGATATAACCATTTTTTTCAATATCCGAATATCGAACGGCACAAATTTCTCCGATACGGGTTCCGGTCTGCATCTGGAAGAGGACAGCAAGAGGAGCCAAGGGATATTTTGATTTCGTAGTTTCGAAATCGTTCCAAGCGCAGGAAACGATATTTTTTAGTTCTTCCCTGGAAAAAACCTGTGTTTCGTCAGATTTTTTCAGAACCTTACGAAATAAGCGCTTTCCGTCTACCTTTACTAATTCCAGAGGATTGGATTCGATGATACCCAAGTCAACAGCGTATAGCAGAGCCTGCCGGATAATTACAGTGGCATTGAAATATTGATTTTTGCTCATGTTATTATCCTGAATCAGTCTATGGATAAATTCGTCAAGGATTAACTTATTTAACTTCCTGAGTGGAATGTCAATTAGTTTGTTATCCAGATAATATTTTTTCCAATCTGATTCTATACGGAAAATGTAAGTTTCTGCATTGGTATGTAATTTCTTGTATTCAAGCCAGCGTGGGTAGAGAATTCTTAAAGTAATAGTTTCATTTTGTTTTGCTTCATCCAGACTTTCATAGTATTCGCCGAGCGTTTTATGCAAGGCTTCTTCTGATGATTTTACAATTAATTTTCTGCCGTATTTGTTGGTTTCATCAGGAATATAAGTCCTCCATCTGCCGTCATTACCTTGGTAGATTCTATATGGATGATTTGCAATTAACTCTTTTAATCTCTTTTTATTCATTTCAGCTTTCACACTGTCTAAATCTATTATACCAGATTCCAGTGCAAAAGTCAGTAATCTGTCCTTTTCGGAATTATTTATTTCTGTACTCATAATGCCTGTTTTTCCGGCAATACTTTAAATGATAAATTTTTATATTCTGATTGATATCTTACTGCACTGAATTGCTTTGCTATACGATACGTTACGTTGTGCGTATCAGCCAGAATATCTCCTTTCTGCTAAATCTGCCAATGATGTATTACATATATCATACGGAATGAAGCTTTTTGTATTCAAGAACTTCATTCCAGCAATCTTGGGCTTTCTGGCATAAAAGATTGTTTACTTTCGCACCTGAATCAGTGAGAAGTCCTTTTAAGCAATAGATATCACCCACCAGATCAAGATCATCCCTTGTGGCAAGACGATATCCTAAAATGCTAAAATCTGAATAATGGATAATATCATCCTCAATGCTGTCCACACTACAAGCAAGAAATACTATAAAAGATTTCGGTTCCCCGTCGCGCATATCCAGGGAATGGAAGAACAGTTCCATCGTAACCCTTTTACCATACAGGACTGTGGCTTTTTCGCTGATTTTAAGGCAGCTGTAGCGGTTTTGGGAAATATTTATCCCATAGTTGCAAAGACATGAAGCTAACTTACAGGTCATAATCCGAATCCCTTCAGATTGTATCCAGTTGTTAAACTCATCCTGGCATTTTTGGAGACTAACTTCGTCTGACGTTTTTGGGGGACGCGGTTTTCCAATTCTGAAATTTTTGATTTTTTCTTTGATGCCAATCATAAAAATACTCCTTTACTATAAATATTTTTTTGCCAGACAGTTCCTTCAAAGGGAAGCTGTCATTCATCATGTAACGGGACTCCGTTTTTGGCAAAGATTTCACGGAAAAAATCCAGTGTAACACTTTTCCGTATAACCTTCCCGCTTGCGGTTTCCACAACGTTATATTTTTGCTTATAACCGGGAACCCGGTTGCATTTGTAACCGACAATAGGGTCTAAATGCCAGCCTAATTCCTTTAATAAGCGTTTGATTCTCCAATGGCTATACGGCAGATAGTCGTACACCCTATGGAATTCTGCACCTTCCGGAATGATGATTTCATCTTCGTCCATGCTGGTCACCTCCTTTCCATGGATTTTATTTGTCAGCCGCGTGTAGGATAGGTGGACTTAGTTCCAAAATGTACAGCGGCATATGAAGCACTATCTGTTTTGGTATACAGAAAATGTTTGTTTACATTGGAATCTCTACTGTTTGGTCATGATAGCATTCTTCCGTATCTCCTTGGAGTAATTCCAGATAGTATCTGTCAGATAACGCAGTCACAATGATAAAGGTTCCATTTTCAAACTCTATAGAGAGTTCTTCGGTTCGTTTTTCTCCCCGTGTACAAGTGTAATAAACCTGACAAACGCCTTTTGTTTGCAGGGACTTTTGCTCCAGAATTATCATATCTATCGGATGGGGTAAAGCCCTTGTAAGATCTGCCAAAGCTTCAAATAAAACATTTTCTTTACTGGTTTCGATTTTCTGTTTCGTCATTTCTAATCCTCCTATATGGCAGATCACCACACACAGAAATCTGCCCTTGTTCATATTTTTCAGTTTCTCCTTACTTGAAAGGGGTATCTTCCGCATTGACTGTCTGAAATTCCTCGTCACGGCTGAGGTACTTCTCTACGGATTCAAACGTTTTAATTGTCCCATCTCTTGCATATACCCGTACTTCATGGATTCTCCGCAGAAAAGCTTTCCATGATTCCGGGCTGTCCTTCTGCACTTCTGAATATTGGTCTTCCAAATTCCAATTCGATATGATGTAAACTGTTCTGTAACATGCAAACTTGTTGGAATACCGGGACGGAAGCTGGATGGGGTAGATATCACAGTAATTCAACATATCAGATATACGAAGGCTGCTGCGGAACTCGTCGAAGGCTATCACTTCTTCACAGGAATAATGGTCAAAGGGGTGCATATAATCCGAAATACGGTAAACATTTGCGTCTCCGTGGGCATCAAGAACACCTCTTGTTTTTCCGGTTCCGGTTGCCCCGCTGATATAGATAACTTTCAGATTCAGACGGCGTTCATTCTTATATTTATCTACCAGATAAGTGGTTCGGATTCTGTCAAGCTTTTCAAGGTTCAGGATGTAATCGTTATTTAGGTTCAAAATTTCCATATTGGAATATCCGTCTTTTATCAGCTGTAGGAGTTCTTCCATCTCAGGGATATTCCCTTTCTGTTTGGGAACCGTACCCCATTCTTCATAAGTTCCCTCTACCCGGGTTTCACTTTTATCCGTATTTTCCCATTTTCCGCTTTTCTTGATATAGTCAATATTGCTTTGGACAGTACCATTTGCTATTTCTATATGTGCTGATTCAAAATGCTTTTTTACAGTAGACCAGCGGACACGTGAGGAGAAACATACATAAATGTGAGTGTGAAAAGTGCCATTTTCCCCGGTCTCATCAGCCATGCAGAAAAATTTCACAGTGGAAAAATAGCTAACCAATGTCTCTTTGATTTTGTGATGGTCAAAACCATGTCCCAAAGGGTTATTGATCGTAAGCTGGAAAGCGTATCTCTGGATATCTTTTCCTGTTTCGCTCAAATTTCTTTCCCTCCTTATTTTTTAGGCAGAAGAGTAATAGAAATAGTATACTTTGCATCTGGATATTCCCTCATAATGGAATCGTATTTTTCAAGCAAAATGTTGTTGTCTTTTTCTATCAGTTCCGCTATATTATCCGTTTTCAGTAATTCAATTACCTTTTTCCCTCCGGATTTTTTGGGGAGGTCTTCCGAGTTATCAGAAGGATTGTCGGAAAGTAATTTTCGCTCTTCGTAAATCTGCCTTTTCCGCTTAATTTCCCGGACGGACATATCAGGGGTAATTTCTTTGCGCAGTTCATCCGGTATATTCAGCATAGCCACTAATTTAGAAGAAGAAAATTTTTCATACTCCGGTAAAAGCCCGGAACATTCTTTCTTAACCTCGTCGATTTTTCCAAAATTCTTACAGATATTTATGTAATTATTACAAGTGGCACGGCTCAATGAAAACTTGTCATATGCCATATCATATACATTTGGGTAATTGTCAATCTGGTACAACTGTTTTTCGCGGATAGTATACAACTCCATTGCAATCGTAAGATATGCTGATTCAACACTTCCGATTTCCGCTTGAATCTTATTACATAGCTCCTGATACTGTTTCACTTCATCTGGCTGAAAACTGGAATTGTGACCCGAAAGAGCAGTTTTTGCGCTTTCTGATATTTCAGCTACTTCCATTGCAGTAGTTTTTGGTTCGGCAACGGCTGCCTTATCAGGAACTGCCGTTGTTTCTTCTGCTTTCAATACTTTTCTTGCCATTTCTATAGCCTCCTTTTGATATAGATGACTGTTCGCTGTGTTCAAATGCTGCGAACAAGGTTTTAGAGGGCTGAAAGCCCTGATTTTAGAGATTTTTATGTATTTTTTTCTTTGTTTGTTCTTGCCGGGTAATACTATACCCGGCAAGAACTTAGATATCCTTATCACAGCCCCTTGCTCCTGCCTTCGGCAACCGCCCGGGTCAGTGAACGGATATCCGGCTGCTTGTCAAGACAGTAGCGGATATTCCTGCATAAGACATCAGGATTCGCAACCAACGGGACAATGATCTCCTGAATCCCTTCCTGGCCATCGAGCAAAACTAATGCTTGCCCCGGCTTATAATTTACAGTCGGGTTTTCTTCCAGTTCCCCCGAAAAACCCAACATCCGGAACTGTTCTGCGGAACAGCGCCCAAAAGACATGATGCACATAAACTGTTCCCGTGCCCCTGAGCTGAACAGGCTTGCGTCTGCCCGTTGGACACATACAATGACACCCATGTTCAGCCCCCGGCTGACTGCAAGCAGTTCCCCGATCTTAGCCTGTAATTCCGTTTTCAGCTTCTTTGACTGGGTTTCTGCATAGTTCAGCAGGCCAGACATTTCCTCAATAAACAAGGTATAATGCTGTTGCAGGCGGAGTTTTTTGTTCCGTACTTCGGTAAAAAAATCATAAAAATCCAATATCATCTGAATCGCATCTGCACCGGAAGCATAAGAGGGCGAACCCTCGAATGCTTCATATTCTTCCCCGGCTTTGTAGTCACACATATAAACCAGAGATTCTCCGGTACTCAGCATGTCCCCAATATACCAGCGCCCACTCAGGCTTTTCCCTGAACCGGACTTTCCTGCCAAGAGGATATTAGAGATTTTTTTCCTGGTTTGGATTTCCAGGGGGACTTTGATACCCGTATCCAGATAATCCCCGAGATAATATCCTAAGTTCATCAGAGATCATCTTCGGAATCCTGTTTGGGGAAAAGCTCAATCACCTCTTCCAGTCCGGCCGTTTCCGTGGGGATATCCAAGCTTCTAGCTTTTTCCAAATCTCCCATTGGCATAGGTAGATTCTGCTTCTCAAGGAATTTACGTCCGTTTTCGGAAAGCGCGACTGCAAAATACAGCCGGGTAGGGGCTGCGACCTTGATAAACAGAGGTACTTTGCAATTCCTGGTTTCCATGAAGAACGTCTGTATGATATGGTCGGCAATTTTAGCGATTTCTCTGTTGGATAGATTTTTATATTTGGATATCAAACCAACTGCTGCAAAATCATACCAATCAATCCCGTTTACATTAGGTATATAACTGTTCAGCGCAGGCGTGTCGTACGGATGATTACTAAACCTTTCAACAAGCTGTAGAACTTCTTTGTTAGAGCACATAAGGGCAGGATTTATCAGCTTATCCGGAAGGATTTTACCAAGAATCTCCTCATAGACAAATTCGAAAACGAAGGTCATTACTTTTTTCACACCGTCTTCCCAAGAGTGTACCTCGGAAGCGACCTCTGCTTTGTAGACGAGAAAACCGCTGATGGAGATTATCGCCCAAATGGCTATAATAATATAGAGAATAAGAAAAAATGTACTCATCTTAAACCATCGGGGGGAAATGCTCCCCCCCACTCCTTCCTTAATAAGTTTCTACAAGTTTCACATCTTCCGCCGAAAAACTGTCTTCGATTACCGGGTTTTCATACGAAGCCCCGCGATTTACCGTCTTACGGTAGAGCGTATCGACACCGCCGATAAATTCAACGAGTACCCGTTTTTGGTCTTGCCGGAGAGCTTGTAATTCGTCGTTGGATATGATCGGTTCTAACTGACCTTTGACTTTTACCTTGAATTTATGAAAATCCATAGGTTCAGCCACTTCATATTTCATTCCAATGACTTTGTCTGTCCGTTTGCCTTCAACGTATTCCACTTCCGCTTCCACAGTAAGAAGGATAAAGATACGATCTTTAAAGATTGCATCAAACGGTATTCTATTGAAATTTTTTTCTGCAAGAATAGTTGCCATATTTTCCCTCCTTGTCTTGTTGATGAAGGTGTAGTATAATGACTCTGCCAGAAGTATCATAACTACACCTGTTAGTAGTTACAGTTCGGGTTCACCCCTTGCATTGCAGGGGGTGTTTCCTGTAGTGGGGGATCGGATTGTTTTCATATTTGTCTGTGGCCTCCTTTGTTTTTTCTTGCGGTCATTATATCAGGAGCATATTGTGCTTGTGCGGATTTTTAATCCGGCTTTATCATACTTCGAATTTCTTTGTAAAGCTCATTCATATCCATGTCTAAAATGTGTGCGATTATGAACAGGTTCACGGATGGTATATTGATTTTTCCAGACTCATATCTTTGGAGTGTGTCAATTGCAAGACTGATTCCAAAGCTTTCTAATTGTTCAGATAACTTTGCATGGGTCATTTTTCCTTCGCGTGCCTTATAAATCGCTAGTCCGGTTATCTTATTTATTTTTTTAATGATTTTCTTCGACATAGGTAACTACCTATACCGGCGCCAGTAAGTCTTCCCTCCTTCCTGATTATTTAAGTAAACGTTTATCTTATGAGAATATAATAAGCTATATCTAGGACAAGAAAATGTACATTAAAACCCCCAAAAACCAGGAATAAAACAGGACAAAAAAAACACCCCGAAGGGTGTTGGGATTTGTATAGTCAGATTCTGTTTTCAAGTTCCTTCTCTTTCTCTTCCGCGGATGCTTTATCACTTGCGATCTGCTCCAACAATTCAATACTTTTCATTTTTAAGTTCTCATAGCTTAATGTCTGAGTTGTAAAAAAAGGAGCTGTCTTTTTATGGCTTTCATAAGAATACTTTCTGGTTAGAAATGTAATGATTGGTGCTGGAATATCTCCGCGATCTGAATCAAGAAATCCAAGAAGCATGGAAAGAAGATAGCGAAGATTATCAGTTCCCAATTTTTCCAAAGTGTCACCGCAGTTATGGGATGTGACAGGGATTTCTTCCAAAGAAGTATAAAATGTATCTGGTTTGGTAGGTTTACTGATTCCACTTTTTTTATTTTCAGAGATAGTAAATTTACGAATATTTTCCGGGCAATAACATTTCATAACTTCTACGATCTCTTTTTGATTTTTTTTGTCTGAATATCGGTATTCATCAATAAACAGTTCTACTAATGGTACACTTTGAGCCCTATGTGTTTTTTTGAATTTCTGATAATATTCACGGATAAGAAGTACATCTGGATATATTTGCAGTTCATTTACATATTTATTCCATTCATTGCGGCAGGATAATAAAAGGTCATAACGTTGCTTCATCATATCCCGCATATTAATTTCTTTGATAAAAGAATCCAGGGCTTTCTTAATGGATTCTTTTTCTTCTTGGGGATATAGATTGCATAATACATAAATGGATTCTACTAATTCATGGTCGGAAGCATTTAAAAGATACTCATGAACTTTCTTATTTTCTTCCTCAGTGTAGGAAGCATGATATTGTGGGACTTTTTCACTTTTCATTGTGTTTTCTCCTTCGTATACCGGACAATGAGTTCAGACGTCTGAACTTCTGCGTTACAATTTCTATGAACCATTATAGATTATTAAAAAATGGAATTCAATATCAACTGTATTAAGCTAATCAATTATAGATTAGGCTTGATCGAAAAGCAGATGAAGGTCTTAAATGAATCCATAGTATAAGAATCAATGAGGATTTTATCTATTCCGGAGTGGAATATGAGATAAAGGGCACAGGGACTTGTTTGAGTAGAATGTTCCAACAATATCTGGAATGAGATACGCATATAAAGAAATTAAACTAACTGACTTTACAGACTTACAGGAAGCATGAAAGTAGAAGTGAACCTCTATTGCATCAGCGATGATAAAACGAAATGTTTTAGACAAAATTCTGTTTAGACGTTTTTAACACTTTCATCAACCATTTTATTAAATATTTATCCTCTTGTGTGTAAAATATAGGGGATTCCAATTAAGGAATCCCCCTTTAACAAAAGTGTTGTATTTAATGGATGCAATCCACCTTTTCTGTTTTGGTGCTGCCGTCAGAGTAAGTGCGAATGATCTCGTCGTAAGCTGGCGTGTCTGTGATGGTCTGCTCTTCGGTGACTGCTGGGTGGTTTACCGTCTCATCCCATGCAGGAGTGTCCTCGATGAATTGCTCTTCGGTGACAGCGTCGTGGTGTTTGATTTCAGTGCCAACTTGAACCTCTTTTTCACCTATGATTGTTCCGTGCCAACCATTGCAAACTTCATCTGCAGAGATCTCTCCCGCAAACCACCTGTCAAGTGAATCTGAGAAGTGTTTATCCAGTTCTTCATAATTTGTGCTTGACAACTCTGCTCCACATGTGTTACAATAATTCTTGCCAGGGATGGGGCGAGTTTCATATACAGGTACCTCCTCGTCCCAAGCTTCGGAAATGACAACTGTCTCAGTGTGTCCGATGGCATCGTGGTGGATAGTTTCGTCCCAAGCTTCGGATACAACTACTTTCTCAATATGTGTAACAGCTTCATGATGAATTCTTTCTTCAGATATTACTTCTACTGGTTTTTTCTTAACCGTGATTTCCACTATAACTTTTGCAGATTTATATTTACTTGATTCGGCTGCTATGATAGTGACTTTAGCCTTACCAGGTGCAATACCCTTAAGAGTACCCTTGGAAGATACCGTTACGATACCAGTATTAGAACTCTTGTAGGTTAAAGTAGTTTTAGCCTTTGCGCCAATGCTTGCTGTCTTACCTACATATACGGATTTATTGGATGCAGTGATTTTCTGAGTAGCTTTAGACGGAGCTTTCTTTACGGTTACAGTAATCTTCTTAGTTGCAGAACCATAAATTGTACTGGCTTTTGCTGTTATCGTAATTGTTGCTGTTCCGGCTTTCTTCCCTCTAAGAATACCTTTAGAGTCTACTGTAACAATCCCCGTGTTGGAACTCTTATAAGTCAAACCTGTCTTAGCTTTAGCACCAACGCTAGCTGTCTTGCCAAGGTATACGGTTTTATTGGATGCAGTAATGCTGTTTTTCCTTCTTACAGCCTTTACTGTAATAACCTTTGAAGTTGTCTTGTAGCCCTTCTTAGATGCCTTGATCGTGATCTTAGCTGTTCCGGCTTTTTTAGCTGTTACCTTACCGGAAGAGCTTACCGTTACGATTGATGGGGAAGAAGACTTGTAAGTCACCTTAGCACCCTTCGTAACCTTGACTCCAAGGGATTTGTTCTTAGTACCTACGTACATGCTCTGGCTCTTAGCGGAAACAGTTACTGCTTTTGTAGCTGCATACGTTGTCATAGGTGCCATGCACAAAGTGAGTACCATGGCGAATAATACCGCCAAGATTCTTAAATGTTTCTTTTTAGACATTTCTTTTACTCCTTTTCTTATGTATTTTTTGGCTTATCATGCCGTGAATGAAAATATCTATCACCTCTTTTTACTAATTTTTGCATTATTATTATACCAATGTTAATTGGCATATGCAAGCTTTGGATATATTATATTCAATCAAAAACCATTCACTTTGTACAATTCTTGAATATATTCCAAATGAAATACTTAGTTTTAAAAAAGCGGCTTTGTACCACATGTTTCACAACTATATAATATCCGATTTTAATCGTATAGTCAAGACACATTCAATAGAATAAAATTAAATAAAAGTTCGGAATTATAGTTGGAGTGAATCGAATGGATTTAAGAATTGAATCAATTGATTATACGCCCTTGATAAACAAATTAGAAGAAAGAAAACTAACTTCTTATCAACTTGAGCACCAATGGGGAATCCCCAATAAGACAATATATAATATCCGGCAGGGAAAAATTGTCACAATAGAAACATTAGCCAAATTAGCTTATATACTTGATACAGACATAGGGCAATTAGTAAATTTCCAGATATCTGTTATTCAAAATGCGGACAAGTATTAGCAAAAGCTTTTTATGGCAGCTGTTTTTTGTGTTTAATTTTTTATAAGTCTAAATCTATTCTTTGAATATTCCATCTCCATAAAGTCTGCAATAAAAATCTGAATTAATGTTCCCTTTTATATTCCTCTGTAATATCTTTTCCATTTTCATAAACGCTAATAATTCCGGTGGAATCAGCAATAATATAAGTTGATATACCAAAAGTGTCCTTGTAACTGGTCACATCATTTGCAGCGATGCAACCGCATATAATAAGGACAATTATTTTGAGTAGCTGTATCTTCTTTTCCATATCTATTCCTTTTTTTATTTTCTCTTACAAAATAATGTTAACTCGCAGTGAGTTAAAAGTCAATTAAGAAAATAATTCTGTAATACAATCGTTCTGGGGTGATATGATTGAATTATTCAGAACGTATGAGAAATTTGAGACAGGATCATGATTTAACTCAGAAACAGATTGCGGAAATGCTTGGAGTAGCACAAACAACTTACTCACAGTATGAACTTGAAAAACGGCCAATGCCAATAGATTATCTAATTGCCTTATGTAAATTTTATAATGTGTCTGCTGACTATATGCTTGGTCTCAGCGAGAAGAAATAATCCCCTATACTTTATTCCCAAAAAGATAGATGTTTTATAGAATTTGTTTACATAAAATGTTATAATATATTATGACAACCATGGAAAGCAGTAAAAAACAGAAACGTCACAAGCAAACTACAAAGCCTATGCAAAGGAGAAACAAATGAAAGCACAAAAGACTGTAACAAGAAAAATGTCTGAAGCCATGACTATGGCAGTGTTGATGAAACAAGGTTATGAGATTGAAAAAGTTGATGATTATATCCATGCCGAAAAAGAATCTCATAATTTACTTATTAGATATGCTGGACGCATTCTATCCAATGTATCTGAACCGGAAAGCACTACAGTGGAAATCAAACAATCTTCTGTAATCGAATTAGAAGAAAAGGCTTTGAAATTAAACTGCACCGCATGCTTATCCTATTTTGTAGCAAAACACAATATGAAAGAGTTAGAACTTTGTATTATTCCATCCAAAATAATTAGGGAGACAGGGGAAGCAGGAACAGAATATTCTTATGCAAGCGATAATTACCACTATAATTATGCTAAGGTTGATAGTAAACTTCCCTCAGGTGCAATATTACGGGCGGTATGGAGCGGAGATATTTTTGAATAGAGATTTATAAAAGTTCGGATGTCTGAACAGATATATTGGTACCATTCCGTCACCCTCCTAAATCCTCCCTCTGCCCAACTCCCATAGGGAGGACTTTGGTTTGTTGTCGCTGATGAAAAGTGTTTCTGTATCAGTTTGCAATTTATAACAGATATGATCTCTATAGAATGGTAGCCAAGAGGGCTTGATGGATAAAACCGTCAAGCCCTTTTAAAACATTTTATTGGCTGTTCACCCTGTCAATAATTTTCTTCCTTTTTCCTGTGGACTTATGGGCTGCGGTCAGGTGGATGAAGGAAAAAGAGTAAAATTCTTTGACAGGGATATAGGTTTACATAACTATAAAGGATTTATAAAAGATATGTCAAAAAATTTTATATAGATGAAATACGGGATATGTAATATAATAAATTTGAATACTTTTTTTGAATACACCTTTGAATACACTTACATAGACAGTGTGAAAATGCCCCCTTTCTCTGCGGTTTTTAAAACATACTCCGGGTTCGAGCCCCTGAAGGCGCACTTAGAAGTACTGTTTTTGCGGACAATGCGATTGCCGCGGGGACGGTGCTTTTTTTGTGCGCAAAGCCAGGAAAATCAAGGCTTTCAGGGATTGAACCGGAATTGTTTTGGTTGAAAAATGTAAGTGATTTTTCATAAAATTAGTATGGGAGGCTTACCATCTTGTATCGCGGCTGCTCCGTATTTGAAGTATAGCACAGTATGTGCTGTGACGCGGCAGGGATTACTATTGACAAAATAGATTTTATCAATTAGAATTTAACCATAAAACCCGCAGGGGAGTGGATTTTTCAGTGTTAACTTTTTTCGCCACCAATTGATGAACTGTCAATTGGCGGCGTTTTTTTGTGGCATAATTTTGTTCAGGAGGAGAGTTATTTTATGGATCAGTCTTATATGAAAGAACGCAAGGTATTTCCTTTGGTTTTTACTACATCTATGCCCATGGTACTATCTATGCTTGTGAATGCACTGTATAATATCATTGACAGCTTTTTTATTGCAAAAATCAGCGAAGATGCCATGACGGCGCTGTCCCTTGTGTTTCCCATGCAGAACCTGGTGGGAGCCATCAGCATTGGCTTTGGCGTGGGTGTGAATGCGGCGGTTGCCTTTTTCCTGGGAAAAGGAGAACGGGACAGGGCAGAGGATCTGGCTTCCATGAGCCTGATCCTGAGTATTGTGCACGGTGCTGTGGTAACGATTGGGTGTATGCTGGTGCTGGAGAGATTTTTAAATTCTTTTGGTGCGTCAGAAGCTGTGCTTCGGAATGGTATGAGGTATGCAAGGATCGTGCTTCTGTTTTCAATCGTGATTTCCGTGGAGCTGGTGTATGAAAAATTATATCAGGCAATAGGAAGTATGACCGTTTCCATGGTCAGCATGATGGCAGGATGCATCGTCAATATTGTTCTGGATCCCATTATGATTTTTGGAATCGGGTTTGTACCGGAGATGGGGATTGAGGGGGCAGCTCTTGCAACCGGGATCGGACAGACGGTTACCCTGGGAATCTATATCATTTTATACCTGAAGGGAAGACTTGGGATGAAGCTGTCCCTGCATCCGGGAAAACGGGAATGGAAGCTGGCCGGCAGGCTTTATCATGTAGGTATTCCTTCAACTCTCAGCCAGGCATTGCCCTCCCTGCTGATTTCGCTGCTAAATAAGATTCTGGCGCCATTTCCGGGATCCGGAGTGCTGATCCTGGGAATTTATTATAAGCTGCAGACCTTTATTTATCTTACGGCAAACGGAATCGTGCAGGGAATCCGGCCGCTGGTAGGATATAACTATGGGGCAGGGGATATGGATCGTGTCCGGAAAATTTATAAAACGGCACTTTATATGGCCATGGTGGTAATGGGGGCAGGAACCCTGCTGTGCCTGATAATACCGGATGTTCTGATGGGAATGTTTACGGAAAATGCAGAGACCATCCGGCAGGGGACATCCGCCCTTCGGACCATCTGCCTGGGATTTATTGTATCAGCCGTATCCATTACGGTCAGCGGTACGCTGGAAGGGATGGGCAGAGGCCTGGAATCCCTTGTGATCATGCTTCTGCGTTACCTTGCAGTGATCGTTCCGGCAGCCTTTCTGCTGAGCCGCTGGCTTGGCGCAGCAGGCGTATGGAATGCATTCTGGATTACAGAAGTTATCGCGATGTTTGTATCTTTGCTGATCTATCGGAAAAGTATATGGGAAAAATGATAGCTGTATTGACTAAAAAGAGTGCTGTCCGGCACTCTTTTTTTGGTGAAAAAATAGAGGAATTTAAAAAGGAAATATGCTATACTTAAGCATGCTTTAAAAGGCTGAAAGAGAAGAAAAAAGGTGAAAGGAGAGGGCAATGTATCTGATTTATTTTTTACTTTGGGTGATTTTTAATGGAAATTTTACATTGGAAATTGCGATTTTCGGTGTCATAATTGCAGGCGTGCTGTTTGCGTTTACCTGTAAATTTATGGACTATAGTGTGGAGAAGGAAAAAGCGAATATCCGAAAGGTATTTCTGTTTATCCATTATTCCTGTGTGCTGGTGATGGAAATCGTAAAAGCAAATTTTGCAGTGATCCACATGATACTGTCCGAGAAGGAAGAACCGGAACCTGCACTTGTAAATTTTCAATCTGATATGGAGACTTCTGTGGGAAAGGCTTTGTTGGCGAATGCCATTACTCTGACGCCAGGTACCATTACCGTAACTCTGGAAAATTCCGAATATGTGGTGCACTGTCTGGATGAAGAGCTTGCTGTGGGAATGGCAGATTCCACGTTTGTAAAATTGATCTCACGGCTTGAGAAGGATTAATGTGACTGTTTACAATGCATGTGGGAATGAATTTATAGAAGAAAATAACAGGAAGGGAGAATCGTTATGGAAAATACAACATCCGTACTCGGGCAGGCGTACCATGTGCTTTTTGTGGGTGCGCTGATTTTTCTTGCCATTATGGTGATGCTGTGTCTGATCCGGGCAATTATAGGCCCAAGGGTTGCAGACCGTATCGTGGCGACGAATATGATGGGAACCATGATCATGGTGATCATTGCCATTCTGGCGCTGATGCTTCAGGAAGGCTATCTGGTGGATATCTGTCTGATCTATGCCATGATCAGCTTCTTGGCAGTTGTGTGTCTGACCAAGGTTTATCTTGGCGTATACCAGGAGAAAAAGATGGAGGAGGCGAAGAAAAATGGCAGTGATTGAGTGGATTCAGTTTCTCATAGGTGCGGCATTTTTGCTGTTCGGACTTGGAATCTTTGCCATTGAGATGATCGGTATTTTTCGCTTCAAATATGTTCTGAACAGGATGCATGCAGCGGCCATGGGGGATACTCTTGGAATCGGATTTTCCCTTGTTGGGCTGATGATCATGAGTGGATGGAGCTTTACCACACTGAAGCTGTTTCTTGTGGTCGTATTTTTGTGGTTTTCATCCCCTGTTTCTTCTCACCTGATCGCCCGGCTGGAGGTGGCTACAGATGAAGAACGGGAGAAACATTACCGCGTAATTTCTCTGAAAGATCTGGAAACTGAGAAGGCGGAAGAAGAAAAGCAAAGCGTTTTGAAGGAAAAGGCATCCGATGCCGAAGCGGGAAAGGAGGAGGCGTAATATGCAGGTATTTACATGGATCTTGCTTGGATTTCTGGTCGTCTGCGCAGTCTCCGTAAGCTTTTCCAGGAATCTGTTAAACTCTATTTTGATTTTTATGTCCTACAGCCTTGTGATGTCTGTCATCTGGATCATTCTGGAATCTCCTGACCTGGCAATTACAGAGGCTGCTGTGGGAGCCGGTATTACCAGCGTATTGTTCTTTATTACATTAAAAAAGATTCATGCCATTATGAAAGCCGGAAAGGAGGAGGAAGATGAGTAGGAAATTACCGAGAGAGCGCTACGAGAATACACTGACTCATCGTCTGAAAACCTGGCTGGAGGGTACGAAGGATCCTTTTGTGGGTGTTGTGGAAATGAAACCGCAGGAGGAATTCCGGGAAGATCGGAAGGCAGTTGTAGAGCGCAGGAAAGAAAAAAAGGAGATTTATGAGAAAATTTATGACCTGAAGCACAATCCGGAGATTCGTGTGTTCCGGCGGGCTTATAAAATTTTCAGCGTGCTGTTCTGCCTGTTTCTGGTATCCATGCTGCTGATTGCCGTGTCGAATCTTCCAAGTTATGGAAATGCTTCCAATCCCGTAAATAATGAAGTGTCCGGGCGTTATATTGAAAACGGCCTTCAGGAGACAGGAGCCGTGAACATTGTAACGGGTATGATTCTGGATTACCGTGCATTTGATACCCTTGGCGAATCTCATGTGCTGTTTATTGCAACCTGTACTGTTTTGATCCTCCTTCGCATTGACGGGGACAAAAAGGGAAAAGCGGGCTACAGTATGGAAAATGACCGTATCCACGAGCCAAAGAATGACATCATTCTTCAGACAGTGGCAAGGATTCTGGTGCCGCCGATCTTCATTTTTGGCATTTATATTATTTTAGGCGGTCACTTGGGACCCGGGGGCGGTTTCTCCGGAGGGGCTGTTATTGGCGCCGGCCTGATCCTGTATCTGAATGCCTTTGGATTTGAAAAGACAGAGCGTTTCTTTACCCAGAAGACATACCGGCGTTTAAGCTTCTGTGCACTGGGCTGTTATTGTCTTGCAAAGAGTTATTCTTTCTATACAGGAGCCAACCATATAGAAAGTGTGATCCCTCTGGGAACACCGGGGGCTATTTTAAGCAGCGGCCTGATCCTGATTCTGAATATTTGTGTGGGCGTTGTTGTAGCAGGAACTATGTACACTTTTTACGTCATGTTCCGGAAAGGAGCTTATTGATATGAATGTTGCCAATCTTTTCAATAACTATGAGGAAGCGATTGCAATGATTCTTTTTGGAATCGGCTTTTCCAATCTGCTCCTTCAGAAAAATCTGATTAAAAAGATCATTGGTCTGAATATTATGGACACAGCCATGTATTTGTTCCTGGCTTTGAAGGGATATATTGAAGGGCATAAGGCTCCCATTGTGACAAACGGAGTGCAGAGTGTGGACGCTTATATTAACCCCATTCCAAGCGGCCTGGTTCTCACAGGTATTGTGGTTTCCGTGTCTGTCACGGCTCTGATGCTTTCCCTGACGATCCGTCTTTACAGGCGTTATCATACACTGGATCTGGATGAGATTTCCACCAGGCTTAAAAAGGAGGGATTGTAATGCAGTTTGTACAGAACTTCCCTTTTATTTCCATCATTCTGTCCCTGTTTTCCGGCCCTCTTTCTTCCATCATGAGCGGAAAGACAGCAAAAAAGATCAATTTTGCAGTAATCTCCATTATTACGGTGATGTCCTGCGCTGTGCTGGCTTTTGTCATTGGATCCGGAGAACCCTATGTGTATATGATGGGACATTTTCCCGCACCATGGGGAAATGAGATTCGGGTAGGTGTGCTGGAAGCCTCTATGGCTGTGATCTTCTGTGTGATCATGCTGCTCTGTATGGTGGGCGGTGTACATGAACGAGAGGCTGAGATTGAAGAGACAAAGCAGAATCTTTACTATGTGATGGTAAATCTGTTGCTTTGCTCCCTGCTCGCGCTGATTTATACCAATGACCTTTTTACTGCCTATGTTTTTGTGGAAATCAATACGATTTCTGCCTGCGGGCTAATTATGATCAGGCAGAACGGGCGTACTCTGGAGGCAGCTACCAGGTATATGATCATGAGCCTTCTCGGTTCTGGCCTTTTGCTTCTTGGAATCTGCTTTCTGTATGACCTGACAGGACATTTGCTTATGAGCAATATTCAGGAGCAGGTAAGGATCCTGCACCAGACAGGAAATTATCATATTCCGCTTCTGGTTTCCCTGGGGCTGATGTCTGTGGGACTTGCTATTAAAAGTGCGCTGTTTCCGTTCCATACCTGGCTTCCGGATGCATATGGCTATTCCACTGTGTCTTCAGCAGCAATTTTGTCCTCCCTGGTATCCAAAGGATATATCTTTCTGCTGGTGAAAATTTTCTACCGTGTGATCGGATTTGATATAGTGCGTGACAGTAAGGTAATCAACGTGCTGTTTGTGTTTGGTATCGCAGGTATGATCATGGGATCCGTGAGCGCTATCCGGGAAAACAATATCCGAAGGATGATCGCCTATTCTTCCGTAGCACAGATCGGATATATTTATATGGGATTCGGTCTTGGCACTACGGCAGGCGTGATTGCAAGCATTTATCATATTGTATCCCATGCCGCTACCAAATCCCTGCTTTTTGTGGCTGCTTCCGGAATTACGGACGTATCGGGGGACAGCACAAAATTTGAGGATCTGACAGGTGCGGGCTACAGAAATAAGCTGGCGGGTGTTGCTTTTACGGTAGGCTCTCTTTCTATGGTAGGCATTCCTATGTTTGCAGGATTTATCTCCAAGCTTCTGTTTGCCCAGGCTGGTATGGAAGGAAACCATAAATTGCTGCCTACGCTGATCGCGCTTGCAATCAGTACTATCCTGAATGCGGTTTACTTTATGAAAACGGTAATCCGTCTGTATACACCTGTTTCAAAGTCTTATATTAAGAAAAGAGGATTTCGGTATATGACCGCAGGGGAGCAGAAACCAAAGTCTGTGGCATTGGTATGCTTTATTATACTGAACCTGTTTCTGGGGCTTTTCTCGGAACCGATCATCGCGTTGTTCCGCAGCGGGCTTAGAATGTTTTCTTAGGATGTTTGCATAGGAGGAGAAATTATGAATGGTTGGATTTTACTGCCGGTATTCCTGCCGGCAATTGCCGGTATTTTCCTGCTGCTGACATCATTTCGTGAGCATCTTGGAAAAACAAGTGATCCGGATATCCATAAGCTGCATCTGTTTACCGGGGCAGTGCTGGTGGTCTCTGCTGTTCTTGCCATTGCGGCTGCGTTTGGCGGAGAGAGAAGTGTGACTCTGTTTTATCTTATGAAAGATATTCCTATTTACTTTCAGGTGGATGGAGTCAGCCGGATCTTTATTACCTTTACAAGCGTTGTGTGGGTGGCTGTAGGGATTTATGCTTTTGTTTATATGACGCATGAAGGGGAGGAAAAGCGCTTTTTTGGCTTCTATCTTCTGGTGTACGGCATACTGATGGCACTTGATCTTGCAGGAAACCTTGTAACTTTGTATTTCTTTTATGAGTTGATGACGCTGACTTCAGCACCCATGGTTCTTCATAACGGATCCAGGGAAGCAATCATGGCAGCGCTTAAGTATCTGTTTTATTCCTTATGCGGCGCGTATATGGGATTGTTCGGGATGTTTTTTTTGTACCGCTACTGCGATACATTGACATTTACGCCCGGAGGAACCCTGAATATGGGGCTTGCACAGGAACACAGCACCACTCTTCTGATTGCGGTTTTTGTTATGATCCTTGGCTTTGGGGCAAAAGCAGGTATGCTGCCGCTGCATGCATGGCTGCCTGCAGCACATCCGGTAGCTCCTTCCCCGGCATCCGCAGTTTTTTCGGGGATTCTGGTAAAGGGAGGCGTGCTGGCGGTGATCCGCACCGTCTATTATATCGTGGGCCCGCAGTTTTTAAGGGGAACCTGGGTGCAGACAGCATGGATGGCAATTGCATTGTTTACCGTATTTATGGGATCCATGCTGGCGTACAGGGAATCTGTGTTTAAGAAACGGCTTGCCTATTCTACAGTAAGCCAGGTTTCCTATATTATGTTCGGGCTTTCCCTTTTATCTCCTTTGGGGGTAACGGGGGCTTTGCTTCACTGTGTGTTCCATGCAGTGATTAAGACTGTGCTGTTCTTAACGGCAGGTGTTTTCCTGTTTGAGTGCGGCAAGACAAGAGTCAGTGAGCTTTCCGGAATCGGTAAGCGTATGCCGAAAACGCTATGGTGCTATACCTTTGCTGCACTGGCACTGGTGGGAATTCCTCCTGCCAGCGGGTTTGTAAGCAAATGGTATCTGGCCACCGGAGCGCTCAAGGCAGATGTGGGCATGTTTGGCTGGCTTGGACCTGTGGTATTGCTCATTAGTGCGCTTCTTACCGCAGGATATCTGCTTCCGGTTACCATGAAAGGATTTTTCCCGGGAAAAGAATCCGGCGGGGAGATGGAAAATACAGCGGTTCAGGAACCGGCAGCCCTAATGTTTGTTCCGCTGGCTGTGCTTGCAGCGCTTACCGTAATTCTTGGAGTTTGGCCGAATCCGCTGATCAGTTATATTAGTCAGCTGGTTTCCGGCCTGATGTAGGAAGGGGGAGGAGAAAGATGAATGCTGGTATTATGATGGCTGCGATTTTGATCCCCATTTTTTGCGGGGCATTGATTCCGGTGCTTCCGTTTAAAGAACGCAGATCTATGACAATTTACGTGGAGGCGGTTACGCTTCTTGCGTCCGTTCTGGTCTGGACAATTTTGTTTGGCCAGCCTGAGGGTTCCTGTGTGCTGTTTCGGTTTACGGGAAACTTAAGCATCAGCTTCCGGCTGGACGGACTTGGAACAGTGTTTGCCGGGATTGTGTCTGTTTTGTGGCCGCTTGCCACTTTATATGCTTTTGAATATATGAAGCATGAGGGACATGAGAAATATTTCTTTATGTTTTATGTGATCGCTTATGGGGTGACTCTCGGAATTGCCCTGGCAGAGGATATTCTGACCATGTATTTCTTCTACGAAATGCTGACGCTGGTGACGCTGCCGCTGATCATGCATACGCTGACCAGGGAGGCAATTCTGGCCAGCAGGACGTACCTTTATTATTCTCTGGGCGGCGCGGCGTTTGCCTTTATCGGAATGATCTTTATTCTGACCTATGGTACAACGGCGGTGTTTACGCCGGGCGGGGTGATCGACCTTGCCAGACTTGGGAACAAAAGGGATTTCCTTCTTGTGATCTATCTGATCTGCTTCTGTGGTTTTAGCGTGAAGGCTGCCATGTTTCCTTTTTCTGCATGGCTTCCCAAGGCCGGTGTGGCGCCCACGCCTGTCACTGCGCTGCTTCATGCGGTAGCTGTGGTAAAGGCCGGTGTGTTTGCAGTCATGCGTGTGACTTATTATAGCTTCGGAACAGAGCTTCTTCGGGGAACCTGGGCGCAGACGGTGCTGCTTTTGCTTACCATCTTTACCATTGTGTATGGATGCAGCAGGGCGTTAAAGGAGACACACCTGAAAAGAAGGCTTGCCTGGTCTACAGTCAGCAACCTTTCGTATATTTTGTTCGGCGTTGCGCTGATGACGCCCCTGGGATTTATCGGGGCTGTAAGCCATATGATCTTTCATGCAGTGATGAAGATCTGTTCCTTCTTCTGTGCAGGTGCGGTGATTTACAAATCCGGCAGGAATTATATTCATGAGCTGCGAGGCTTCGGGCGGAAAATGCCGAAGGTGTTTGTGTGTTTTACGGTTTCCGGCCTGGCTCTTATGGGAGTTCCGGGATTGTGCGGCTTTATCAGTAAATGGAACCTGGCAAAGGCGGCTGTGGAAAGTGAGAATCCCCTTGCTTATGTGGGAATCGCGGCGCTTCTGGTTTCTGCGATCCTGACAGCACTTTATATGCTGACGATTTCTGTGCGGGCATTTTTCCCGGGGAAGGATTTTGATTATAGTACCATTGCGGATGTGGAGGATCCCAATTGGATGATGATCCTGCCGCTGGTACTCTTTGTGATTGCAATGTTTGTATTCGGACTTCATTCGGAGCCTATCATGGCTGCTTTGGAATCCGTTGCGGCGGCATTATAGGAAGGAGTGGTATAAAATGAATACGATATTGGGAATTCTGGTGTTTTATCCATTTTTAGGCGGGCTTCTTTCTTATGCTGTTGGAAGGCATCAGGAGAAGTACAGAGACTATCTTGCGGAATTCGTGGCAGTCAGCGAGTTTGTGCTGGCGGTGATCCTTGCATGGATGTGCGGCGGGCGTATAGGGATGGAAAATATCGCGCAGCTTCATATTCCGGAAATCTGCGGCTTGGGGCTTGACTTTACTCTGGACGGGTTCCGGGTGGTCTACAGCATGGTGGCTGCTCTGATGTGGATGATGACGACGCTGCTTTCCAGGGAGTATTTTCGCTATCATGGGAATAAGAATCGGTTTTATCTGTTTTTGCTGATGACCCTTGGAGCCACGATGGGAGTATTTTTGTCAGCGGATCTGTATACGACGTTTATTTTCTTTGAGATCATGTCCTTTACTTCCTATGTGTGGGTGGCACAGGAAGAAAATGAGCCGTCCCTCAGGGCTGCGGCCACTTATCTGGCGGTTGCCGTGATCGGCGGACTGGTGATGCTGATGGGCTTGTTCCTGCTTTATGATGCTGTGGGAACACTTGAGATTTCCAGTCTTCTGGATGCAGCAGGAGCGTGCGGGAATAAGGATGTGCTTTATGCGGCAGGTGCCTGTATGCTGGTTGGCTTTGGGGCAAAGGCCGGTGCATTTCCTCTGCATATCTGGCTCCCCAAAGCACATCCGGTGGCACCGGCACCTGCTTCGGCTCTGCTTTCCGGTATTTTGACAAAAACCGGTATTTTCGGGATTCTGGTTGTCAGCAGTAATTTGTTTCTTCATGACAAGACATGGGGAAATTTGATTCTGGGGATCGGGGTTCTGACCATGTTCGGAGGAGCACTGCTGGCTGTGTTTTCCATAGATCTGAAGCGGACACTTGCCTGTTCCTCCATGTCTCAGATCGGGTTTATCCTGGTTGGAGTGGGGATGCAGGGAATGCTTGGGGAGGAAAATGCCCTGGCTGTCCATGGCACAATGCTTCATATGGTGAATCATTCCATGATCAAGCTGGTGCTGTTTATGGCAGCAGGCGTGATCTTTATGAATACCCATGCGCTGGATTTGAATAAGATTCGGGGATTTGGCAGGAAAAAACCGCTGCTTAAGGCTATTTTCCTGACAGGCGCACTGGCAATCGGCGGAATTCCTTTCTTTGGTGGTTATGTGAGCAAGACGCTGCTTCATGAGAGTATTGTGGAATACGGCGGCGGCCATGTGATGAAGGCTGTGGAATATATTTTCCTGTTCAGCGGCGGTCTGACGGTGGCTTACATGACGAAGCTGTATGTGGCGATTTTTGTGGAAAAGAACGCCCGTGCAGAGGTGCAGAGAAAGTTTGACCAGACGAAACAGTACATGAATGTACAGAGTACGATAGCCCTTGGGGGCAGTGCGGCGCTGCTTCTGGTCTGGGGGCTGTTCCCTCGCTCCATTATGGACAAGGCAGCTTCTATCGGACAGGGATTTATGCATCTGGAAGAAGCGGGACATGTGGTTTCTTACTTTAGTTTTCAGAATCTTTCCGGTGCGCTGATCTCCATTGCCATTGGTGCTGTTGTCTATCTGCTGGTGATCAGGCGGTTCCTGATGCGCACAGAAGGGGAAAAAGGCAGGAAGGTTTCTAAAGGAGTTGCTTCCTATATAAATGCATGGCCTGAATGGATGGATCTGGAGAATCTGATCTACCGGCCGCTGCTTCTTCAGATTCTGCCCTTTATAGGCGGTGTAGTCAGCAGAATCGGGGACAGTTTCGTGGATATGGCTGTGGTGGTTTTAAGGAAAACCATTTATACAGACAGCCCTCTGCCGCATGAGCGTCCGGAAGGAAATGTATTTACGGAGAATGTCGGAAAACTTCTGAACGGCTGGCAGAGCCTGGGAAATCGTTTCTGGAATCGCGGGAATCCGGAAGACAAGAACTTTGTGCATATCCTGGCAGTGAAAAATGAGGAATTTAAGGAAACGAATACGATTATCCAGAGAAGTTTATCTTTTGGATTGATGCTGTTCGGAATCGGACTTGTTTTGACAATTGTTTATATTATTTGGTGGTAATAAAAAAGCCTGTTGTCCTTTGGGAAAATGACCGGAGGACGGCGGGCTTTTTCTTTGGCTTTGAGGGAAGGTCCCCCGGGCAGAATTTTGCGGATAAAAGAAGGAGGGCCGGGCTTAAAAAGCCCGGCGAGTATGAAAAAGAAAAAATAGTTCTCGGCAGCAGTTGCGGCCACTACCAAATCAAATATATGTAAAAAAGCTTTCGCTTTATTTGCTTATTAATATACCTTTTAATTGTGAGCAAAATGTGTACATGAGTTGAAAAAAACGTGATTAATTTCTAAAAAACATATAAACAAATATAGTTACTGTTCACTCCGTTCCCAGTAACGAGCCAAAATTCATTCCAGATTGCCTTCGGCAATGGAATTTTGGCTTGTATGTCTCGGGATAGTGGCGTGTGAAAAGTAACCCAATATATCTTTTTTCTTAAATTCCGGGGATTATCTGCTGACATTTGGAAAGGGAGGGTGTATAATAGCCCTTGTATAAAAATTGCTTAACGGGGATGAAGAGAAAATGGAGAAGCAGATTGCTTCAGGAAAGCAATATCTATTTACCAACCGGGATCTGAAAAAACTGATCATCCCATTGCTGATCGAGCAGTTCCTGGCTATTTTTGTGGGTCTTGCGGACTCTATTATGGTTGCTTCCGTAGGGGAAACGGCCGTATCTGCCGTATCGTTGATTGATACGATCATGATTCTTTTAATCAATATGTTTACTGCGCTTGCCACAGGCGGCGCTATTGTAGCGGGGCAAGCTATTGGCAGGAAAAGCCGGGATGAAAGCTGTGAGGCTGCAGAGCAGACCCTTCTTTTTTCTACCATGTTTTCTGTTGGAATTATGGTGCTGATGTATGTGTGTAAATGGCTGATCCTGCACGTGGTGTTTGGCCATATTGAGCCGGAGGTCATGAGAAACTGTGACATTTATCTGATGATTGTTACCGCGTCCATTCCGTTTCTGGCAGTTTATAATTCCGGTGCTGCCATGTGCAGAGCCATGGGAGATTCCAAAACGCCTATGCTCATGTCTCTGGTTATGAACGGGATAAACCTGATAGGAAATGCTATTTTACTTTATGGGTTTGGCATGGGAGTAGAAGGAGCTGCAGTTCCTACGCTGATTTCCCGTGTATTTGCAGGAGTCTGGATGCTGCAATGTATTCGCGATACGGGGAAAATCATCCATGTGCGGAAGGTGCTTGGGCTTCGTCTTAAGTGGCCTGTTTTGAAAAAAATCCTGCATATCGGGATTCCGTTCAGTCTGGAAAACAGCATGTTCCAGCTTGGAAAAATTCTGGTATTAAGCCTGGTTTCCGGTTTCGGAACTGCTTCTATTGCAGCGAATGCAGTATGCAATAGTATCTGCAGCTTTGCCGTCTTAGGGGGAGCTTCTATGGGATATGCACTGTCTTCCGTTAGTGCGCAGTGCGTTGGTGCAGGAGATTATGAACAGGTTCGGTATTATACCAGAAAGATGATGGGAATGTCCTATGTGTCTATGATTCTGATGAACATTGTGATCGTGCTGATCCTTCCTTTTATCATCCGGATCTACAATCTTTCACCGGAAACAGGAGAAATGGCAGGCAGGATTATTCAGTATCATGCGTGTCTGGCGGTACTCATCTGGCCGGCATCCTTTACCCTGCCCAACACTCTTCGCGCAGCAAATGATGTAAGTTACTGTATGTGGATATCCATTGCCTCCATGTGGATCTTTCGTATTGGATTCAGCTTTCTTCTGGGGAAAAATGCAGGCATGGGAGTCTTTGGCGTATGGGTTGCCATGACGATTGACTGGGCAGTGCGTGCGGTTTTCTTTGTAATCCGCTACAGGGGAAAGAAATGGGAATTGAAGTAACAGCTTATCCGCCAACCTTATGAACGGAAGTTATTTTACTGCCGAATTCGTATTAGAGACGGGGTTATGGGCTGATAATTTAGAATGGTATTGAAAAAAAAGTTGTAAAATTCTGCGCTCTCTTTTATAATGGAGTGCAGAAATATGAGATTATATAGAAATGATGCTGTAGATGTCTCTTAGCTGCGGTAAACTATTTTTCAGGAGGAAGACGATGAAGAGAGAAACAGTTGTTGTACTTGATTTTGGCGGACAATATAATCAGCTGATCGCGCGCCGTGTCAGAGAATGTAATGTGTACTGTGAAATTTATTCCTACAAAACAGATATCGAGAAAATAAAAGAGCTTGATCCTAAGGGAATTATTTTTACCGGAGGCCCCAATAGCTGTTACGAGCCGGATGCGCCTACCTATACAAAAGAAATCTTTGAACTTGGCGTACCGATTCTTGGCCTTTGCTATGGCGCCCAGCTTATGATGCATCTGCTTGGAGGAACTGTTGAAAAGGCAGACGTCCGGGAATATGGTAAAATCGAAGTAAACGTAGACACAAATTCCAAACTCTTCACAAATGTTTCTCCAAAGACTATTTGCTGGATGAGCCACAATGACTATATTTCCAAGGAAGCACCGGATTTCCGCATCTGTGCATGGACAGATAACTGTCCTGTAGCTGCTGTGGAAAATACAGAAAAAAATCTTTATGCAATCCAGTTCCATCCGGAGGTTCTTCATACGAAGGAAGGGACCAGGATGCTTTCCAACTTTGTATACCATATCTGCGGCTGTGCAGGAGACTGGAAAATGGATTCCTTTGTAGAAGAATCCATTAAAGCCCTTCGGGAAAAGGTAGGCAGCGGCAAAGTCCTGTGCGCTCTTTCCGGCGGAGTGGATTCCTCTGTTGCAGCAGTCCTTCTGTCCAAGGCTGTTGGCAGCCAGCTTACCTGCGTATTTGTAGACCACGGCCTTTTGCGCAAAAATGAAGGAGATGAGGTGGAAGCCGTTTTCGGTCCGGAAGGCCCCTATGACCTGAATTTTGTCCGGGTAAATGCCCAGGAAAGATTCTACAGCAAGCTTGCAGGCGTAGAAGAACCGGAGAAAAAGCGTAAGATTATCGGCGAAGAATTTATCCGTGTCTTCGAGGAAGAGGCGAAAAAGATTGGTGCCGTCGATTTTCTGGTACAGGGAACCATCTACCCGGATGTGGTAGAGAGCGGCGTAGGTGGCGAGTCCACAGTGATTAAGTCCCACCACAATGTAGGCGGTCTTCCTGACTATGTAGACTTTAAAGAAATCATCGAGCCGTTAAGAAACCTGTTTAAAGACGAGGTGCGCAAAGCCGGCCTGGAACTGGGAATCCCGGACTATCTGGTATTCCGTCAGCCCTTCCCCGGCCCTGGCCTTGGAATCCGCATCATCGGCGATATCACTCCGGAAAAAGTAAAAATGGTACAGGATGCCGATGCCATCTGGCGTGAAGAAATCGCAAAAGCCGGCTGGGATAAAAAAGTAAATCAATACTTTGCAGCATTGACGAATATGAAATCTGTTGGCGTTATGGGCGATGAGCGGACTTACGACTATGCGATTGCGCTGCGCGCAGTAACTACTACAGACTTTATGACCGCGGAAAGCGCAGAGCTGCCCTGGGAGGTTATCGGCAGGGCAACTAGCAGGATTGTGAATGAAGTCCAGCATGTGAACAGAGTGCTGTATGACTGCACGGGGAAACCGCCGGCTACGATTGAAATGGAATAATATATTAGAGCCAAGAAATGCCTATTTTACGGGCTTTCTTGGCTCTTTCTATGTCCGTTGACAATCAAATGACAATACTTTTTTAATATTATTGTAAATAATTTCTTTTTATTTAGCTGGGAATTGACTTTTCCAGTCTAAATAATCTTTTTCTGTAATCTCTTCATTTCTGAATTTCTGGTACATATCAGCCCATGCTCCAATATTATCCAGCATATTTAAAGAATCATGTCCTTTGTCTTTAAACATGAGTTGTGGTACGCCGGATTCATCCCGGTAGGCGTGCAGACCATATTGATCCTCTAAAGCAAATAATGCGTGCATGACACTAACATAAGTATCAAAGTTTGGATCAGACATGGCGTATGGACTGATCTTTAATGAGTTTGCTATTTTTTCCAATTGTTCTGATGATGGAAAACGATTCCCAAGTTCATAATTTCTAATTGCCGATTCGCTCAAGCCGGACATGATTGCCAATTCTTTCTGTGTATATCCTTGATCGATCCGGAATTTTCTTATTTTCTCACCTACTGTCATAAGAAAACACTCCTTTGCTGATTGTTACTTAAAAGTATAGCATAAACAGTTCAAAAATGAAATATAAAAATAAACCGTTCATTTTTGAAATTATTCTATTGACAGTACGGAAATGAAATGTTATGATGCATATACACCGTTCGATAATGAACTGAAAAAAGAAAGGAGGGATATAGATGGCTAGTAAATTATTTATATCAGCAAAAGAAGTAGCGAAAGAATTAGAAGTATCTGATTCCTATGCGTATCGTTTGATCCGTCAGTTAAATGCTGAATTGGAGCAAAAAGGTTTCGTTGTTGTCAAAGGAAAAATCAGCCGTAAATATTTTGAAGAACGAGTTTACGGTATGAACGAAATGAAATAGCAGGAGGTGATGTTTTGACAGTAATCAAAAACCAAAAGTCAAATACTTACGAGGTAAGAACCTATTATAAGGACTGGACCGGCGTAAGAAAGCAGAAGACGAAAAGGGGATTTAAACGCAAATGTGATGCCCAGGAATGGGAAAGAGCGTTTAAATTAAAGGAGAATTTGAGTCTGGATATGTATTTTGAAGATTTTGTAGATCTTTATCTGAATGATATCAAATCCAGAATCAAATATAATACCTGGCTGACGAAAAAGCATATTGTAGAAAAAAAGATTCTCCCATATTTTTCGAAAAAGAAGTTGCAGGAAATAAAACCTTCCGATATTCGACAGTGGCAGAACACCATGATGAACTATCGAAATAAACAAGGAGAAGGCTATTCACAGGTCTATCTAAAGACCATCCATAATCAGCTGAGTGCAATTTTGAATCATGCAGTTAATTTCTATGATTTGAAAAGCAATGCTGCACGCAAGGCAGGATCTATGGGAAAAGAAAGAACAAAAGAGATGCTTTTCTGGACAAAAGAAGAGTATATGAAGTTCATTGAAGCGGTGGCGGATAAGCCAATCTCCTTTTATGCATTTGAAATTCTATATTGGTGTGGAGTGCGTATGGGAGAGTTGTTAGCACTGACACCGGCAGATTTCGATTTTCAGGCGTGTACTATCCGGATCAATAAATCTTATCAAAGATTAGAGGGGAAGGATATTATTACAGATCCAAAGACTGTGAAGAGTAATCGTATGATCACCATGCCGGAATTTTTAAGCGAAGAATTAGAATCGTATATAGGAATGCTGTATGGTTTAAATGAAAATGACAGGATATTCCAAATTTCAAAAAGCTATCTTCATCATGAAATGGATCGAGGTGTGAAGTTGTCAGGAGTGAAGAGAATACGAATCCATGATTTACGACATTCTCACGTGTCATTGTTGATCAATATGGGGTATTCTGCGGTGGCAATTGGAGAAAGGGTAGGGCATGAAAGTGTGGAAATCACATATCGATATGCGCATTTATTCCCGACAATCCAAACAGAGATGGCGGAAAATCTAAATCAGGAAAGAGAGGAATATCTAGATGAGTGAAAAAAATAGGGATAACAAGAATCGGTGGCGTAATGTAACTATAGCGTTTCGAATGTCTCCGGAAGAAAATGAAGAGCTGGATTTAAGAGTAAAACTTTGTGGATACCAGACGAGACAAGAATATATCATTGAAAGCGTTTTACATCAAAAAGTCACAGCAGTAGGAAATCCATTGATGTTAGTACAGTTTAGAAAACAGCTTCGAGGGATTGAAGAGGAACTGAAAAGGTTAACTATATTAGAGGATGCCGATGAAGAGTTGTTTACACCTATTCGAACAATGTTGGAGATATTAAATGCATTTGCAGAAGAAAGAAACTATGAAAGAAGGAAAAAAGAAAAAGCCCAGAAATAATCTGAGCAAGTTCCTTGATTATCAGAATAACTGATATACCATCCTAACAACTTGAGTATATCACAAAATTGTTGTTGCAACAATTGTTAAATTCTGTTTGCCAGGGACTTGCCCGGTTGGGCAGGAGGTGGAAATGGAAGATAATTATAGAGAAGTAAAAAAGGCAGAACCATGCCTGAAATTGATCCACATGGATCAGGTTGAAGTGGAAGAAATCGAATGGCTCTTTTATCCCTTCATACCATACGGGAAGGTCACCATTATTCAGGGAGATCCTGGAGAGGGGAAAACCACCGTGGTGTTGCAGATCATTGCAAAGTTAACAAAAGGAGAAGCAATATTAAGTGAAACAAGCGAAGGGAAATCCGAAGAGGCAGGTGTAGAGCCAATCAATGTGATTTATCAAACAGCTGAAGATGGATTGGGCGATACGATCAAACCGAGATTGTTAGCGGCAGGGGCAGATTGTTCCAGAGTCTTGGTAATTGATGACCAGGATCAGCCATTAACCATGGTAGATGCAAGGCTGGAGGAGGCGATTATACAGACGAAAGCAAGACTTGTAGTATTAGATCCAATTCAAGGCTTTCTAGGGGCTGGTGTTGATATGCATAGGGCAAATGAGATTCGTCCATTGATGAAAAGAATTTCTGTATTAGCAGAGAAATATCAATGTGCCATTATTCTGATCGGTCATATGAATAAGAATAGTAATGGAAAATCATCCTATCGTGGATTGGGTTCTATTGACTTTCAAGCGGCAGCAAGAAGCGTGTTGATTGTTGGAAGAGTGAAAGATGAACCGGAAATCCGAGTGATCTGTCATGTAAAGAGTTCTCTTGCTCCGGAAGGAGATGCTATCGCCTTTCGATTAGACAAAGAAAAAGGATTTCATTGGATTGGAAAATATGACATCAGTGCAGATGACTTATTGTCTGGTGATGGACGAGGGCAAAAAATCCGAAGTGCGAAAGATTTTTTAAAAGAGATCTTAGCAAATGGATCAATGGAACAGGCAAAAATAGCGGAAGAAGCAGAAGAACGAGGAATTAAAAAGAAAACACTTTGGAATGCGAAGAAGGAATTACAGATTGATTCTGTGAAGATAGGAAATAAATGGTTCTGGATGTTACAAGAAGAGTAAAGGAAGATGGCAAGATTACCATATCTTAAAGAATAGGGAATCTTGCCACCTTGATTAAAAAGGAGTGAAGTGATGAAAAAAGTACAGATTGATTATGAACTGTTTCGAAAATTGATCTTTTATCATTTGGGTTCAGATGATCAGTATGAAGAAGATATTCGAAATGGCTTGGAAGAAAAATTGGATGCATTAGTCAGACATGAACTCTATACGAAGTATAAGACTGCTCCTTCTGAGGAAGAGCAGGAGAAAGCACGACAGGAATATTTAGATAAGCGTGGAGTGTCAGCTAGTTATCGATGGTGATGTTTGTTTGGGGAATATAGAACAGGAGCGTGGCACGCACCTGTGAATATCAAACAAGGAGAATTGCTGTAGGGTGTAGCCGATACAGTACTGGCTGATTTGAAAGCTCCCGGCAGGGCGCAAGGGTACTTTTGATGGACGTTAGGCTGTCGAAAGTGCTTTTGCGTTACTTTTGACAAAAGTAACAAAACATGATCGCCATATCTGGCGTTTTAAAATGAAGGAAAGGAGATTTATTGAAGAGGACAATTAGTTTTATGACAGGGAAAGGCTCCCTGAACCATAATAGTAGAAAATTTCATGCAAAGAATACGGATCCGAATAGAACCCATTGGAATGTTGAATATTGTAATGAAGATATCAAAGATGTATATCATGAATTGTTTGATGATGCCTTGAAGCGTTACAACGATAAGCAGACTCGGAAAGATCGTAAGATCGATGATTACTATGAAAAGATACGTTCTGGAAAACAAGAAAAATTATTTCATGAGGTTATCCTTCAGATCGGTGATAAAGATAATATGGGATCAGAAACGATGGAAGGACAACTTGCTGCAAAGATATTAGATGAATACATGAAAGGATTTCAAGAACGGAATCCTACGTTGCGAGTATTTGCTGCACATCTACATTTAGATGAAGCAACACCACATCTACATATTGATTTTATTCCTTATGTTACAGGAAGTAAGCGAGGACTTGATACAAGAGTATCTTTAAAACAAGCTTTATCGTCATTAGGATTTAAAGGCGGTTCCAGAAGTGAGACGGAGCTAAATCAATGGGTGCAATCGGAAAAGCAAAAATTAGCTATGGTCATGAGAGAAAATGAGATAGAATGGGATCAGAAAGGAACTCATGAACAACATCTTTCTGTATTGGATTACAAGAAAAAGGTTCGAGAACAGGAAGTAGAAGAATTAACGGAACATAAGAATTTATTGGAACATGATTTGCATGATATCAGTGAATGTGTGGATGAGATCCAAAAGGAAAAAGCGCAAGCAGAAAAAGAGAGAGATGCAGTAATTAAAAAGACAGAAGTGTTAGAGAAACGATTTTCTGCACTAAATTCAAAAGCTGGACTTGTTGACTCACATGCACGTGAGTATGGATATTATCCGGAAGAATGGCTGCCAGAAGCCGGAACTTTAGAGTCAGCAAAATCTTATCGGAAGAGAATATTTCCTTTGGTGAAAAAAGTTGCGAATATGATACAGGCATTATATAGCAAGTATTTGGATTTGAAAAACAAAAATCAAAAGCTGTCAGATCGAAACATAGATCTTGAAAATCGTGTAGATCGGTTGAGAGAGGAAATATCTGTTATAAAGAAAGAGAATGTAGCTTTGTTAAATGTGGCATATGATATGGATCGTGTTGTAGCTGTTTTGGGAGAAAATAAGGTCAAGGAAGCAATAGAAGTGGCAAAGCATTTGGAACAGGTAAATGCAAAGCAAAAAGGTAAGAAGAGACGTACAGATAGAGAGGGGAGATAAAGGGAGTCGAAGAAATCAAATCTATGTTTAGAAAGTACGGTTTAGATGTTGACTTTTGAAGTATAAATTAGAGAGAGTAGATTTTATACAGAAAGAAATAAAAGAGAGGAGAATAAATAGTGTAATATAAGTAAGCAGACAGTTTTTTATAGCTGCTTTTATATGGTCTGAAAACTTGTCTGAAAATTTATTTGAAAAGTGTAACTAGATGGCATAAATTATTGCTATGAAGTATGAAGGTATTAAATATAATCAGGAAGGAGGTTGTTAGAGTGGACGATGATGAAATCGTGGAATTATTTTTGAAGAAAGATGAATCTGCAATTATTCATACTGCTGAAAAGTATGGTTGCAGATTACGTTCGATTTCGCAACGAATTACTGCAGATATTTTAACTGCTGAGGAGTGTGAAAATGATACATACCTCGAAGCATGGAATAGAATTCCACCAAATGAACCCAGAACGTATCTTATAGCATTTTTGTCAAAAATCATTCGTAATATATCTATTAATAAATGCATAGAGAAAAATCGATTGAAGCGCAGAGCATATATTGTAGAGCTATCTAGTGAAATGGAACAGTGTATTCCAGCGGTGAATGATGTTGAAAGCTATGTTGATGGAGTTGAGATAGGCAGGGTAATCAGTACATTTCTTCGCAAACAGCCTAAAGAAAAGAGAATAATTTTTATGCATAGATACTATTATTGTGATACTGTTTTGTCGATTGCAAAGCGTTTTGGATATTCGGAAAGTAAAGTGAAAATTATGCTTTATCGTATGCGAAAAGACCTTCGAGTCTATTTAACAAAGGAGGGATATTTTTTATGAATGGAAAAGAATTATTGCAAAGTATGAGTGAGATAGAAAATGATTTAATCATTCAGTCAGAATTTGAATTTCATCAAAAGAAAAAAATAATTCATGTTAAAAGAAGGATAGCAATTGCAGCGTGTTTATGTTTGTGTTTATGCGGGACAGTGCCTATATTGGCATTTGCCGGCAATGATTTTGCACATGAACTTCTTTATTCGATTTCTCCATCAATAGCTCAAAAACTTAAGCCGATTAATGTTTCGTGTGAGGATAATGGCATTGAAATGACAGTAGTTGCAGCGGAAGTAAATGGCGAAAAAGCAACCATTTTGTTGTCAATGCATGATAAGATTGCTAAAAGACTAGATGAAACAACTGATCTTTTTGATAGTTATAGTATTTGCACTCCGTATGATCAAAGTGGAGGATGTTCTCTTGTTAGTTATGATGCTGGTACGAATACGGCAACATTCATGTTAACAATTGAGCAAACAGACCATATATTGCTTCCAGGTGATAAAATTACGTTTTCTGTAAATCAGTTGCTCAGCAAAAAAGAACACAATAATTTTAAAATTGAAAAAATAGATACAAACAACGTGTATTCTATAACAGAGTTTCTAGAGGAACCAGATATCAGAGGAGGTAGTGATTCGGAGTCTGAATCCATTGATGGGGATAATATGTTATTTATTAAACCTGACGAAGCAAATGCTATTATTCTCAAAAAAGGGGTAGCTGTTACTGGATATGGAATCGTAGAAGGGAAGTTGCATATTCAAGTTAGATTTAGCGATATTCTTAATACAGATAATCATGGTTATGTATATTTGAAAAACGAAGATGGAAAAGTAGTTAATTGTCAATCAAGTGTTGCATTTTGGGATCAGAGTCATGTGAATAGTTATGAGGAGTTTGTTTTTGAAGTATCTGCAGAAGAACTTGTTAACTATGAAATATGGGGAGAATTTTGGACATGTAACAATGCACCGATAGAAGGGGAATGGCAAGTTACATTTCCGGTGGAGAAAAATGAATAATAACTTTTAAATAGAATTTCTTGTATAGATAGTAGATGATTATTAGTTGATCTTGATATATAGCATATTGTTGACAATAAAATGACAATACAATCAGATGAAAACATAGCGAATTCATACAAAACAGTTCAAAAACGAACGGTTTCAAGAACGGAATACCAGAGAAACACTACAAAGCAGATAGAACTTTGCGAGTTTGAATAACGGAAATTTTAAAAGAAATCCAGTATTTATGCGGGTTTCAAGGGATACAAAATACTCTGTGATGTTAGCGTGATGTTAAAAACAGACATGCATGCAAAATAAGCAGGTTTTCAGCATCATGTAAATAAAAATGAAGGCGCCTATCTGTTTGTCTACAGATAGGCATTTTCTATTTCTTCCGGAATTCGTTTAGCCGGCCGGCAATTGTGGAATCTTTTTCCGGGTACAGGTGCGAGTACGTATCCAAAGTGGTCTTTACAGATTCATGGCCAAGGCGTTCTGCAATTTCCAGAGCGGGGAATCCCATATCAACTAACATGCTGGCGTGTGAGTGCCGAATAAAATCCAAACGTTTGGATTTTTTGCGGCATTCACACGTTTCGTTGCTAATCAGCATGGGATTTTCGGCGGTATCAATCGGGAACAGGGTAGGGCATGAAAGCGTGGATATTACGTTTCGATACGCCCATATGTTCCCAACAGAACAGATACAAATGGCAGAGTTGTTGAACGCAGAGTTTAAGGAGGGTACAGAAGCATGAGCGGCACACACAAATATCCAACAATCAGTTTTCGCATTTCTCCTAGAGAACGGGAAGAAATCGAAGCAAAGATTTTTGCAAGCGGCATGAAAAAGAAAGATTATTTTGTCCGCTCCTGCATTTACAATCGTGTATGCGTGGTAGGGAAGAAAGAAACAGTATATCAGATTGTGGAAAAATTACAGGATATGCAGAGTCATATGGAAAAACTGGCAGAGCAGATAAAAGGAGAAAAACCGGAGGTCACTACCGAAGAAATCAGAGAGTTACAGACATCTTATGAGGATATGTTGAAAGCAATCCTTTGGATGTTGGACGGAGCAAAATATCTGTGGCAAGGTAACATCAACGGAGAAGAAAAAAGCCCCGACAGCGGCAACTGTTAGGGCTGTGATAACTGGAAAACCTCTGTTATCAGTACTCACAATACAAGTATAGCAGAGGTTTCTTTCAGTGACAACGATTTTTCAGAAATGGAGGGCATTATGGAAGAAACAAAAACAGAATTACAGTTGATTAAATTGTCGGAGATACAGTCGCAAGAAGTTTCTTGGCTGTGGTTTCCGTTTATCCCTTATGGCAAGCTGACTATTGTTCAAGGCGATCCGGGTGACGGAAAGACAACATTTATTCTGAACATAGCGGCGAAGCTGTCTAAGGGAGAAAGTTTGGACGGTGGAATGAATTTTACGGAGCCTTTGAATGTAATCTATCAGAGTGCGGAGGACGGTCTTGCCGATACGGTCAAGCCCCGGTTAGAACAGGCAGGGGCAGACTGTGAGAAAATCTCGGTCATTGATGAAAAGATAAAATCACTTTCCATGATAGATGAACGCTTGGAAAAAGCTGTTATAAAGATAGGCGCAAAGCTGCTGATTTTAGACCCGATACAAGCCTATTTGGGCGGTGGTATGGATATGAACCGGGCGAATGAAGCAAGGGATATGACAAAGAAGTTGGCGGCACTGGCAGAGAAACATCAGTGTGCGATTGTCCTTGTCGGGCATATGAACAAGGCGGCAGGAAA
>JAETNR010000063.1 GCA_021772055.1 Blautia sp.
GGTACGCAAAAAATCCAGAAAGAATCCGCAGATCAAAAAATTCTTTCTGGATTTTTGTATAGATAGAGCGAGGGCATCGCCCAATCATCTGATTTGATGATTTTGCGACACCCCCTGGCTGAAAAAGACCCCTATTGAATTCTTTGTCGATGCACTTTCAATAGGGGATATAGAAATGATATACCGAACCTGTACAGACGCAAGAAAAAGCCTGTGATCATTTTTTATAGTCCCATTCTATGGAAAAGTTTTTTTCCCGTCAATACTATATGCCAAATTATAATAAATATTTTTTATAATATTCATATATGCATAAGTCAGACGAAAACCTCCTGTTTCCCGTGGAATTCCTGAATCTGCATCTTATTGCGCGGATGCTTCAGCCTGAGGATCTCCTTCTGCTTCTCTACTGCCACATAGGTATAAATCTGCGTCGTCACAATAGAGGAATGCCCCAGCATTTTCTGTATATAGCGAATATCCACGTCCTCCTCCAGCAGCAGCGTGGCAAAAGCATGCCGGAACATATGCGGCGTCAGATGCACGGATATCCCGGCCTTTTCCACATGCTTCCGCAGCATCAGGCGCACTGCCTGCTCCGACATCCTCTGCCCCCACTTATTCAGAAAAAAGTATTCCTGTTGTTCGATTTCCTTCTGAAAGCAATTATAATACTCCTCGATCGCCTTCCTCACTTCCCTGTTCTCTATCTGCATATAACGTTCCTTGCTGCCCTTCCCCTTAATCAGAAAAATCCCCGTATTCCTATTGATATCCGCCCTCTTTAACGCGCTGAGCTCCGACACACGAAGCCCTGTGGCAAATAAAAACTCCACCACCGCGATATCCCTGGACAGAAACTTTTTCCCGCTGTCCGTCATTTCTTTTTCCTTTTCCTCATACATCTTCCGCAAAAGAAGTTCCACCACATCCCTTGGAATCGTCCGGGGAAGGATGATTTCCTCCTTAAACCTGGTATTGATTTTATGAAACGGATTTTCTTCTATGATTTCTTCGTATTCCAGATAAGCGACAAAAGCTTTCAAACTCGCAATTTTTCGCTTTACCGTCCGCTGCCTGTACAGGCTGTGGATATGGAACAGATATTCATTGATGCCGTCCTTATCCATCTCCATGCCTTGCTCTTCCAAATACTGAAAGAATTGGGTCAGATCTATGCGGTAGGCTTTGACTGTCTTGGGATCCAGTTCTTTCTGGTTCAGGCAGTAATGTAAATAAAGGGGAAGTTGGTTCTGGTGTGTTATCATTTGTAGTCGTCTCCTTTTTGGGGTTTTCTATTGATGATAACATATGGGCGGGGAGATGGGGAAGGAGGAGGGAATGGGATATGAACGTTAACTATGGATAATTAGAAGTTATCCGTTATTTTTGATAGGTTATAATTCTATTAATAAATTATTATTATTTTGCTATTGTAATAATAAGGAGGATATATGATTCAATTAATATTAAATCCTGTAGAAAATCTTCCATTTTTGTTTGATATAAAGATTCCCGATGAACTAAAAGGTTTATATGTATCAGACAAATTGAAAACTGAAAAAATAGTTCAAAACTCAAAAATAGGATTTTCAGGGAGAGAAAGTACAAATTTAGAAATTCGGGATATTTACCAAAGATGGGGTAAACAACTAAATGTAAAACATCTTTCAATGAGACTGCTTTCCGGTCTCCATGCCCATATTATATTATTTATGGGACTGGGAAAAATCGGTGATACTATACTTCTTTTGCCTGAATGCGCAGGTGGGCATTATGCAACAAAACAAATATTAGAACGTTTGGGATATCATGTTATTGAAATGGTTCCTGATATGGAAAATTATTGCGTAGATATCGCAAAAACCAAAGAATTGATAACACAAATAAAGCCTAATTTAATTTTTGTTGATAGAAGTGAAGGGCTTTACTATGAAGATTTCACTCCGCTTTTATCTGATATACCTTCATCATGTGGAACAATATTTGATGCTTCCCAGTATTTGACTAACATATTGGAAAGGGATTTTATTTCCCCGTTTGATATGGGTTTCGATATTATGATGTCTACATTACATAAAAATTTTCCAGGTCCTCAAAAGGCATTAGTTTGCAGCAAAGAGGATAATCCATATTGGGATCGTATAGAAAACTCAATGTCAAACTACGTTTCAAATCTTCATGCCGAAAATATTATTTTGGCTGGCGAAATTTTAAAAAAAGAAAAGATACTAAAAAAGTATTCTTCCCTATTATTGTATAACAGCAAACTTTTAGAACACAATTTATTAAAACTTCAATTACCAGTAGTGGCTCGCATAGAAGAAAAACAACAGACGCATCATTTATGGTTGACCTTTCCTAATAATGAGAAGGCATATCATTTTTATAAAAAGCTCGAATTATGTGGATTATTGGTAAATTATAGAAAACTTCCATACAATTTAGGAATGGGAATACGCATGGGTACATCAGCTTCAACTTTACAAGGAATTAACCCTGATAATATTCAGGAACTTTCCTCGTTAATTGCAGAAATCTTTTATACCGAAGATGTCAATTCAGTATTAATAGACAAAGTACAAAATTTTTTAAGTGGACTTATTCCGCTCACACGTACAGAATGAGGATATATATATATGATTCAAAAAGAAAGAATGTTAAAAGGATATCCGTATCGTGCGGATGATCAATTACTTTCCAAGGAGAGAATGAGAGTCCGTAAACTAATAAAAAAATACAATGAATCTTTACCTTCAAAAATTACAAAGAGAACAAAATTATTACATAAAATATTAGGAAAATGTGGAAATAAATGTATTATACATCCACCGTTTTATTGTGATTACGGTTATAACATAGAGGTTGGAGAAAATTTTTTTGCCAACTATAACTGCATTTTGTTGGATATAAATAAAATAATCATTGGAAATAACGTTATGTTAGCTCCAAACGTAATTATAGCCACCGCAGGACATCCAATACATTTTAAAGCAAGGAATTCAGGATGGGAATATGGAAAACCAATTAGTATCGGAAATAATGTTTGGATTGGAACAAATGTAGTAATCAATCCGGAAGTCTCTATAGGAAATAATGTTGTCATTGGGTCTGGAAGCATTGTAATACAAGATATACCTGATAATGTTGTATGCGTTGGAAATCCCGCAAGAATAATTAAAAGAATTACAGAAGACGATAAGCAATTTTATTATAAAAAAGAGAAATTTGATGTAAACTGGTAGAATAAATGAACCTCAAGGTTCATTTATCCTACTGTGGAACAATCGGGTAAAAGTTAAAAATGATTCTAATATTTTCCGGACTAAGCTTATAATTGTATTTTTCAATGTACTTTATTATTTTGAGTTCTCGATGGTATTTCTTTTCCCAAGCCATTTTTTTTATATTTTTGATTTTTTTTTCGAACTTTTGCAAAGATATTTCTTTTATAAAAAAAGAAAATAGCGCTGAATACAAATTCAAACGTAACTGTGCATATTGATTTCCTGAGTCCGGACTTGCCAATTCTTCATATTTTTGAGCTAATTCTAATTTCTGCTGTATCGTATTTTTGAGTTCATCATATTGGTCATTACCATAAGATTCAATAATAGCAGGTGAACTTAATTGAATTAAAGACATTTTCAGCTTATAGGTTTCCGCATATGCCTGATATTCCAATATATTTTCTCTGGTTGCAAAAGCCATATAATCTTCGTAAAAACGCTCACACTCAGAAAAATTATCATCATCAATCAGCAGAAGTTTAATATTATACATATGATATTTTACAAATATAGCTGTCTTGTCCGCCATTTTTTCAAACATTTCTATTGCTTTTAAATAGATACGTATAGTTTCTTTAGCAATTACTCTATAATCAAATGTTTTTGAATGCTCAATCTCAAGGCGATTTTCAAATAAAAAATTGTATTTTTCTAAGTCCAGTCCTTTCTTTTCAAATGCTAGGGAAAACAAAACATCTTGTCCTAACATTAAGCCAACTGCAAATTTAATATAATATGCTTCAAATTCTTCCAACTTACTTTTTAGTATCCTGAATATTTTACTATTGCTACCTATAAACAATTTCAATTTTTCAGGTTGAAAAATTCCTTCTAAAAAATATAAACGGAATAAATCAAAAGATAAGCGTCTCAGTAAATGTAGCCCATCATAAGGATATTCAGAAATTATAGTCTCTATTTCTTCTTGAAACTCACATGCTAAACAAAATAATTTTTGAAATTCAAAAATACCATGATGCATGTTGACATGTATTTCCCAATAATTACTTAGACATCTTATATACAAATTTGTAGAATTTAGTGCAGACATTTTTATTTCAGGATATTTATTAAGACTTTTATGATCAATCTGTACCAATTTATAAAATGCATCTGCACTTTGTTCAGTGTCCAGATAAAGAGAATAGAATCTTCTAGCCTCCTGTAACTTGCCGCACCTATCACATAAAATACCAATTTCTTTATAATAATTCGTGATATCACATACATTTTGTTTAAAAAGAAATTGCATTTCTGTATATAAATTCATAAAATTCACATTAGTTACTACATACCCAAATATCTTTTTTGCTTTAGTAATATCTTGTGCCAACATACAATACAGGAAATCCAAAATAGAATTATTGTTTGACGCAAATGTTTTCGACAGTTGTCGGAAAAGTTCAAGGTAAAAAGCATTGTAATCAATTTCCTTTATACTTACTTTAAAATAAAATTTTGCTATTCGCTCATGAAAATAAAAATCTTCAAGGGAATTAGGATAATTCGTTATAAAACCTATTTTTGTCAGTTCGCTTAAGAGTTTCCTGCACTTTATCTCTGATATCCGGGGAAGACATTTTACTAATACTTTAAGATTAAAACTACCAGTAAATAAACTGCATGCAACGATCGCTTGAAGCTCAGATCTTATTGTACATATCATATTATCATTTCGCCCTAAAAATGACTGGATTTCCGGAAGCAGATTAAATGAATCTAACCCCTTTTTCCAATATAACGAATATAAATGAATTGCTATTTCAGGATTTTCAACCACCTGTTCTAAAGGGAAAAATCTCTGACAAAACATCATAAACTGTTCTTCTTGCCGAATTATAAAATCATGTGGTTCCAATGGAGTCAACACATATTCAGTGCCATTTTTCATAATGATTGCTTTAAGTTCATTTATCCCATCATTTTCTGATAAAAATTCTTCTGGATAACGTAATAGTATAATTAAAGCGAATGCATGATTATGTAATACTACCCTTTCCAATATGCTAAGGCAAACTCTTCCGGATAATTTATGTAAATTATCAAAAATTATCAGGCAATTACTAAATTTTTCCACTTCGTATTCTCTTATCAAATTTTCTGGAGACAAATCTGACTTACTTAAATCGAAATAGACAATATTACCATCTAGCTTTTTGAATAGTTGATTGTATTCTGTCTTTGAAATTAAATCTATTAACAAATTTAAAATGGTTGTTGTTTTTCCGCTGTATGAGTTGCCTTTTACCCAATATACTCGCTTTTGAAGCAGTGTTGAATTACTTAATGAATCTAAAATATCATTCACCACATATTGCTGTGTTTGTATAGTTTCCCTATTATGAAAATAAAACAAGTTAACCATATCTGAAATAAAATTTTTTAATGCTCTGGGAATATGTGCATTTTTATATATATAAGTGCATATATTATACGTCTTTCTTTTAATCCATCTGGCATTTTTAGAATTTTTTCTTATTATATAACAGATTCCTGTTATTAGTGACGGAATCGCAGTAACAATGAGTCCCGAAAGAACATTTTCTTGAAATGTTGATAAAACAATATTACGACCATCTAAAAGAACTACAATATTATCTTTGAAAAGTGGAAGTAATACAAATGTTATTCCAATTAAAACAAGTAGTAATATCGTATAGCAATGACCCAATATCCAGTTCAATACAGGCTTAAAGAAAAGCACTCGATGTTTTCTTTTCATGATATTTTCCTTTATATAATTCACACATATAAAGTCTAATAGATAACTTCTAATTATCCATAGCCATCTCCCAAAACACAAAAACCCGCAAAACTCTTCTGTCATTTTGCAGGTTTTCTGTTTCCTTTTAACTATTACATTTATATCATAACCGATCCCTAGTCCCTCTTCAAATCCTTATCTTCTGTATCATTACATATTAATAATATCACAAAAAAATATTTTTTCAATACATTCTTAATATTCTTTTAACTTCTAAACTTCCTCTGCTTCATATGGTTCGCAAAATATCCGAATACCAATGATGCAAAGAAAAACCTTATGATAACGCCTGTATACAGAAAAGCATCATCGATCCAGCAGTTCATTTTTGCTTTGTTTGAGGCTATCCCCAAAACTCCAAACTGTACTGCTTCGTTTAAACGCAAAGATACTGCATCTTTATAACTCATAAAATACAAATAAGCCATTCCCAAAGATACTTCTATATAATTCACAAGCAGCATAATCATCGACCTGATAATATTGGCCGAAGGCCTCTGGATATCCGCCATTATGATCAATGTCAGCAGATACGTAACGGTATCGCTGATGCTGTAGATAACCACGCCGGGAAAAACGGCCTCATGAATGATCGGACTCTGCGGAAACGGCCCGTAATTCCAAAGCGCCCAGAATAGAACAGGAAGAAAGACTTTCGATAATGCCAGCCATTCCACCGACTTCCTGCGCTTTTCCCAGTCGACCCTCCCTATGACATCCTTTATGAGCATAAAAGGCATGAAAAGAAACCGTACGGCCATCAGCAATACCCGTATTGCCCTTGCCGCAGCAAAATATCCCCGTTTCTTATCATACCTGGTAATTTCCAATAAATAACGCATATGAGCCGTAAAGGAATCCTGAAAGACTACTTTCTTGTCATTCCGAAACAACTTTTTGTATTTACAAAATATCCGGTCTGCCGTTTTATAATGCTCTCTGCATGTTTCCGTATTTTCGTCATAAATATAAAGATAAATCGTGTCCAGGCTGCTCATCTCAAACAGCTCTTCATCTTCATTTTTCCATTCCACCAACGCATTGCCGATACTGGCCAATGCTATTTTTACCGCAAGTTTATAAGGGAACCCATAATCACCGGCGCCGATCACCGGTATCGCAATATTTTTGATATCAGCGTTCTCCCTGACCGTCCTGATAATCGCATAATAACAAGACTCCAGCGTGCTGATCCTCGAACTGGAACAGTCGATGCCGCATTTGCTCCTCCCGTCGTATTGGCTGCCTACTACGTGGATGATATTTTCGCATAACTTGTAACCGCCCGTTTTGACTGCACAGCCGCGGTTGCAGCGAATAATATTGCTGCTTTTTCTTTGTGCGGCTTTTTCTTCCAGTTCCGCGCATATTTTTTCTGCTAATGTCCTGCCGTCTTCCGACAGGTTATTGACCGCTTTATGGATGCTCCCATCCACTCCATGACTGCTGCCCATAAGCGTCGGATTCGCGGCATTCACTATCGTATCTATTTTCCTCAGCTTTATTTTATCGGTATCTTCTATCCTGCCTTTGACAATCTTTATAATATCGGCGATATTTTTATCCATTTGTATTATTCCCCGCTTCTATTTCTTTTCCCTTATTGACTTTCCTACAATATCAACCGTTTTATCCTCCGAAACAATTACTGCAAAACTCCCCTCTTTGTCGTATATATAGTCTACTGCCGAATTATACCTGGATCCCCTTGCCGGGTTTGCTTTGACCCAAGCCTTTCCGTCCAGTATAACCCCAAATGCATAGCATTTTCCCTTCTTATCCACCAAAAGCATACCATCCACCGACGTCATTCCCAGCAGGAACTTTCGGTTCTTGTCAACTGTTAAATCCAGTTCCCTGGCCAGAACCGTTCCCCTTTTATACTTAATGCATAAATCATTGACAATCTTATTGGCATCCTCTACAACTATCATCCCCGCCCCATGTTCCTGTTCGCTGAGGCATTTAATGATTTTGCAGAATTGCTCCGCCATCCCATTTTCCAGCCCTGCTTCTTTTTCTAGCCGTGTCTTATAAGATTGCGCCACACCAGTTCTGGAATAATAATATACTCCCCTTATATAGCACAAAACCTCTTCCTTATTTTCCTTTATATACCATTCCCCGTTGCCGCTAAAATCAATATGTATTGTATACTTATTACTGTCAAGCCAGCCTTTGGCGGCCACGCCCAATATATTGACTTCTCCGTCCTTATTAAAACATGTAATTAGATACTTATTATCTTTACATAATTCCATCTTTTTTCTATAATATCTTATTTTTCTATTTTCCAGCTTATCTTTTTCTATTTTATCCTTTTCTTCCTCTTTTTTCCCTTCTCCCTCTTCCCAATCATTTTCCCAGTAAAGGATATCACCATCGGCTTGCGGCTTTCTTAAAATGTCCTCTTTCTTTCCTCCAATATAAACCGCCGCCGCCACTTCCCTTCCCTCATACCTTTCATGTGACAGCCTGATGCAATCCTCTTCTTTCAAAATCGCGAGATCTTTATAATGTTCAAATACTTTTACTACATAAGCCTCAATCAGTTTTCGATACCCTTTCTGCTTCCTTCCATCCAGCAGCTCTTTGATATCCTTAATTCCCTGGGTATCGCTTAACATTTCACCCAAGATATCCAGCATGGTCTCTAATAGGAGTTTCTCCCGAAGCAGCATATTTTTTCCTTTTATTTCCCCTATTAAAACCAGCCCTGTTTCACCGATAAATCCGTCAGCAATAGAATTATTGATGCTTTGTTTCTTCCCTTTCAACTCAAAATTATCTGTTTTGAGCCTGTCCTTCCACCATCGCCGTTCTTGCAATCTCTCTTGATCCACATCCAAAACTGTACTGAATCCGTCCTCAAATATGATTGCAAGAGAAAAACTATTTGACTGCGAATCCATAAACTTCGTCAATGGGCTGTTTCCCAATCTGGAATATATCCCCAAATGAACTCTTACCTTATTAGCAACCTTTTCCTCCCCTTCCGTCCGTAGATTATTCTTTAAATAGTCTCTCACGCCTTCATTAAAAAATAGAATCGCATCTCCCAAAGCGTTCTTCATTCCTTCTATATTCTTTGTATCTTCCCGGTTTATCACGCTGTATCCCCCTGTGCTTTACTTTCTCTTTCTTATGTCAGACCGAAACAAATCTTTCTTATACTCTTCAATAAATTCCTGCTGCTCCATCATCTGGAATTCCAGTCCTTTTCCGTCCCCGTCATCCTGGCTGTGCCGATACAGGCTTCTGATCATCCGGGTCATTTCTGTTCCCCTTTTGTCGTCTTGATATTCCTCTTCCATCATAAAATATTTTTTCCGGCATCTTCTTAAATAATCGACAATATTTTCTATGATCTGCTTATCTTTAAACACATTAACACAATTCCGATCATACTCTTTTGTATGATAAATCCGTTCTTCCTTTACATAATATTTTTGGTATAATAACGCTATTTCAGCTACAAAATCCCCACATTCTTCATATTCCGCCGCGCCAGCTACCTCATCAGCGCTCCACGCAAGGATATTTATTTCTTTCTCTTTTCTCAGCATACATACCGTTACCATCAGAGCGCGGAATGTATAATCATAACTCGCCGCATCCTCCGGCAGGATCCCCTGTTCCAATCCTTCCTTTAAAAGACCCTTGAAATAATCATATGGCGTCATCTGCAATAACAGGATAGACATTAAATCGGCAAAGCATTCCTCATAAACCATAGTCAGTCTTTCCACCATTGTTGATAATGACAGCAATGTGCTTCCTTCTTCATACTTATATATAAACCCATACGTTATTTCGTCTAAATTTATCAAAAACTCTTTCTTTTCCTCATCCTGCATGCGGTATAAAACAGGCGCAAAAATATTCTCCATCCCTAACTCCGCAATACTAGCCATTGCCCCTGTTATATATTTATGAATAAAAGAAATATAATATTTATACTCTTCATTTTCTTTTCGGGCAATTTCAACAACGGCCTCTTCTTTATATTGCAAATCGTTCTTTTCTTCTAAATACTTTTCATTTTCTTCCCTCTCCAGCACTATTTCCAGAAGAGAAGCCATTCTTTCCTCCAGCCTTGCGCTTATATCGCTATTGTATGGATATTCATTCATATGTACATAATATTGCTGCCTTACGTAATATATATACACATGCGCTATTGCCCGCAAAAAACTTTTATAACGCCATTTTCTCTCCCTGATTCCCCTTCCTACATAATGGGCAACTTCGTGTGAAAGAATTATCATCATTCTCTGAAGATCATAGTATTCGTGTTCCGGGATCTCCACTCTTATTAAACGCCGTTCTTTGCAAATACGCCAGCACACTTCCTTTACCCGGACTCTATCCGTAATTCCGGGAACCGCCCAGAAATTATACTCAATGAACCGCGCATTTTCCTCTTTCTTTCCCTCCTCGTTTATTGGACGGTTCAGCAATTTGCAAATCTGAAAAATATATGCATTGCAAAAAGCATTTAACTTTACCGGTATAGCATATGCTTTGCCATCGCCGTCCATTGTTTGTATGAACCCTCTGTCAGATCCTATCACATTTTGTGCATACATATTCAAATTCTTAATAAAATCAAATATATACTGCCTGTTCTCAATCACTACGCTCTTGCCCATCTGGGCAGTCTTCAGACTCAAATCCAGCAGACAATCCAATGGCCGCATGATGGTCAGAAATACATAATCAGAAAATACCGGCTGCCTAAACTTTGACAACGCATTTACAATCACATCCAGTTCCTTCCCCCAGTCAATGTTTTGGTTCTCTCTAATACCCTTCAGTCTCTCCAGCATTTTTTCTATGTACTGGCTGTATACTTTCTCCTCAGGTTCGCTTTCTGCCTTATATTCCGTTATTTCTGCCGGCCATGCCGGAGCCTTCCTTGCAATAGTCGTAATCGTCCCCAGCAAATATTTCTGGTAATATTCATTCGTATTATTAATAATCCCCTCTTCATCTTTATAAAAAGATAAAAAGACGCTCCACGGAATTTGTCTGAAGGAAATAATTTCATCTTCCTCCCCCAATATTTGCTTTCTGATGCAATTATCATTATTTAATATACTCTTATGGCATGATTTTAATTCCTTCTCTATTGCCGCGCTTCCGCCTCCCTGTCTTTCAATTATCCTGATATCCGCTTCTTCTACCGCACCGGCAATATGATATTCCTCAAGCTTATTAATGATGTCCTGTTTCATGGCAAATACAGAAAAACTGTTTTTTACCACATAGCGCCTTCCACTCTCCAGCACTAAGCTGCCTTCTTGATATAATCCATAAATGGCATCGGCTCCCGCTTCATAAGACCTCGCTTTTATAGCAATCAGTAAATCAAAATTATCATAGACCAGGTACGTATTTACGATGATTCCGTCCTGAAGCCCGATTCTCTTCTGCAAATCCGTCCTATCTTTCCATAGCCTTTCCACATTTCCTTTAAGCTGCATCTTAACAAAAAACGTAAACGGATAAGCCTTATCCTGTTTTTCCGACCAAAAGTCCTCATCATATGCTATGTCATCGTATTTCATAGCATAAATAATATGAGCCGTATACTGGCCTTTCAACTGTCTGCAGAATTCCTTCTGATACCCCCATATTTCACCCAATACCGGCTTTTCGTTTGAAGCTATATTCCTTTCTACATCAATGCCGTCCCATATCCCCCATGCGCAATACTGCCACTTCTCTACAGTCTTTGCGGGCGGCAAGACTCTATTATATAGGATAACAGGGCGGCAAATCCTCTGTTTGCTCATATCTTTTCCAGCCTTTTCTTATCTCTTATCATGGAAAAAGAACCCACGAAACATGAGTTCTTTTTACTATCCGTTAACCGCTTTAGAAAAAATCTCCCCTAGTTCCTCTTTATCCGGCCTATTCTGATGACTCTCTGACAACTCGCTTTTATAATGAACAAGCTCTTTTACATCCAAATGCGAAGTTTCTGCCACCTTATCATAATCCATCGTCCTTACGCCGTTATCTGTGACTATTTTTTCGCATATATTCTTCCTTATTCTTGGTATTTGTTTGCTCATGACATGTAATTCCCCGCTTTCTGTTGTAGTATGTTTTTTCATTATATCAATATTTTACCCCAATTTTATTAATTTTTTATAAATTTTTTATTAATTCTTTCTTTCACCCGCGCCTCCGAAACAAATACTCCTCTAATGAAAGCCCCCTCACTTCCCCATACCACTCCCACAGCTCTTCCTGGAAATAAAAATCCTTCCCATAAGATATGATGCCGAACTCCGGCTCCACCTTATCCTGTATATACCGGTAGCAGTCCCGGAACGCCCCAAAACTCTTCATAGATTCCAGATACCAAAAGAGAAAGTAAACAAATTCATTCATAAAGCTCTGCTCATATACCCGATATAAATCCATCTTTTTCAGTTCATCCCTGATCATCGCCCACATTTGAAACCCGTTCGGCCAGTTTTCCTCCTTCGTATCAGACAAGGAACCCTGTACCGCGATACGGTGCACCGCCAGCAAATCATCCATATAAGAAATCCTTTCCGCCCGCGCCATCAGCATATAGACAAAAAAGCCGTCTTCCGAAGAACGGAACTCCGGGAACTGATACCCGCATTCTTTTACGAATTCCGCCCGGAACAGCTTGTCCCATGCCCATCCTTTCGCAATCTGGAAAATTCCCGCGCAGTTAAGGGCAGAACCGGCGAATACTTCCTTCTGCCCTTCCTCTTTAAAAAAAAGATTCTCGAATTCCCATCCGTTTTGTACGGTCTCCCCTCCGCAGCGCTGTTCATAGCGGCAGACCACGATGTCCACCTGATTGGCTTCCGCCCTCCGCACCATTTTTTCCATCATATCTGGTTCGTAGTAATCATCCGCATCCAAAAAAGACAGATATTCCCCCGACGCGCATTCCATGCCCCGGTTCCTGGCAGCCCCGGCAAATTTGTTTTTTTGCGTGATTATCCTTATCCTGGAATCTTTTCCCGCATAATTTTCCAGAATTTCCGGCGTTCTGTCCGTCGAACCGTCATCCACGCAGATGATTTCTATTTCCTTTAATGTCTGGCCGCATACGCTGTCCAGACATTGTTCCAAGTACTGTTCTTCGTTATATATTGGTATGATAATTGATACTTTTACTGTTGCCATCTTTCTAAATCCTTCAATTCTTCCAGTGTATCTATCTCCACTATGCTGTGTTCCGGAATTTCCAAAATTCCAATCTCTATTTCCGCTATCTTCTTATTTGCTATTTCATCCCAGAATAATCCTTCATGTCCCGCTTTTCCGTATGCTTCCTCTATTCCTTTCCTTAACATCCTTGCATCTTCCTGCTTCCACCATGAAATTCCCACCATGTTATAGGTGTTTTCTCCTCCCTTTCCAATCCTCACAATTCTATCATTTTTCAGCTCGAATACCCAGTCTTCCGAAAATCCCCGAACCATTTTTCCAAAATAACAGGATCTCTTCATTTCCCGGCAAAACATCCCCGGATCAGATACATATAAATCGGCCTCACAGATAAAGCAATCCGCGCTTCCTAAAATATCCCCAACCGCATGCAATGACGATATATTATTTTTCTGCAGATATTCTGAATTTTCTATAATTTCCAGATTATGATATTTTTCTTTCAAATAATCAAACTGTTCTTTCAAATATCCAACCACGACATAAATCCTATCCACCTGCCGCCTCATAAGTCCCTCTATAACTGTCTCCATCATCGGAACCCCGTGTACCTTTACGAGCGGTTTCGGTATATTTTCAGTCAACGGCCGCATACGCATTCCCAAACCTGCCGCCAGCAAAATCGCTATTTCATTTCTTCTCATTTGCCACCTCATGATAAAATACAGGAATTTTTATTTTCATTTCCTGCAAACCCTTTTGCAAAATCCGGAAAAATTCATAAATATCCTCCTCGTCGATAGCACCCAGCGCACATAAACGGAAAGTCTTCGCATTTCCTATTTTCCCTGGATATATAGTAAATCCTCTTTCATAACAATAATCATGAATTTTATCAAAATCCCAATTTTCATCCTCCGGATATTTGATAGCAACAACCAGGCCTGCCTGCCATTCCCGTTTTATGACATCCCGGAACCCCAGCTTTTTCAATTCCCTGTGAATTGCTTCAAAAACCCTTCTATGCCTGTTCCATTTTTCCTCCTCACCCTCTTCAAAATATTCTTCCAGCGCCTGCTTCAGCGCATACAGCGTCTGTACCGGTGGAGTAAAATGCATTTCACCGTGCTTTTCAAAATATTCATATTGCATATATAAATTACAATAATAGGAACGCTTGGGGAAATGGCGCGATTCCTCAATCATTCTCCTGTTTCCAACCACATAAGAAATCCCTGTCATTGCCATAAGCCCTTTCTGGGCAGATGCCATACAGAAATCAATGTTTTCTTCCTTAATATTAATTGGCCGCATGGCATAGGTAGAAGTCGTATCCACCACAAAACCCGCACCATATTTATGCGCCAATGCTCCTATCTCCCTGATTGGATTTAAAATACCTGTTCCCGTTTCATTATGGGTCGCATAAACCAGCGCGATATCCGGGTTGTCCGCCAAAATATTTTCAATCTCTTTCAAATCCGGCAAAGCATCTACCGGAAACTTCAGATTTATATAAGGCAGCTGGTAATAATCACAGATTTCTGCTGCCCGGGCGCTATAGGCTCCATTATTAACAACAAGTATCTTCTTCTCTGCCGGCAATAATGAATTCAGGCAGACATCCATGCAGATCGTCCCTGAACCGCAAAATAAAACGGATGTATATTCTTCCGGGCTCCCATGTACAATTTTTACCAGATCCTCCCGGATCTGTTTCATCAACTTTACAAATTCTTTTTCGCGTGGACAAATATCCGGTACTACCTGCGCATTTTTCACTGTATCTCTTGTAGTGGCCGGACCCGGATTTAATAATATTTTTCTCTCCATATATTTAGCTCCTCCCAACAATTTACTCATTCTATCAGCCATGTACCATATGTATCGGATATATTTCCAATGTTGTTTATATAAGCGCCGGGAAAAACGGGCTTCTGCGGATACAGCAGCAAGGACTCAAGAAGCAAGAAATAGACTATCTTTTTCAATTTTATTATGTTATTCTATATTTGAAATGAAATTCCAGAGCGGGGTAAAGACATGGCATATGAAAGATTAGCAGAATTAATTAATAACAATGAATGGGAACTGGCCGAAAATGAATTCCAATCACATCGAAACGATATCTGGACAGATGAACTTGCAATCTTAGCGGCAACCCTTTTCCTTCAAAACGGCGCATATGAAGATGCTTATGACAGCATACAAAAAGGACTGGCCTATAACTTTAAAAATTACGAATTATATTTTTTATTGGGGAACTACTATGAACAAACAAATATAAACCAGGCATGGCTTTGCTATGAAAATGCAGAATTTTACTGCGATAATAAAACAGATTCCGACATCATTCTGCAATATAAAACGAGGGCGGAAGAAAGCCCTGAATGGAATATAAAGAAAACATCAATTATTATATTATCCTATAACCTTAAAGAGATAACCCGGCAATGCCTCCAAAGCATAAAGGAAAACAATTTACCTTCTTCCTACGAAATCATAATAGTGGATAACAATTCCACTGATGGCATAAAAGAATGGCTTCAGGAACAGACCGATATTAAGCTGTTATGCAATGCCACAAATAAAGGTTTTCCTTATGCCTGTAACCAAGGCATAAAAATAGCTGAACCAGAAAATAATATTTTCCTTCTCAATAATGATACCGTTATCACTCCCAATGCCATTTTCTGGTTAAGGATGGGACTGTATGAAAATGACTCTATCGGCGCCGCCGGCAGTATTTCTAACTATACCTCCCATGGCCAGCCTTTATTGGAAGAATGCCATACATTAGAAGAATATATTGCCTATGCCAGCAGCGTCAATCTGCCAGCCAAAAAACCATATGAGAAGAAAACATTTTTAACCGGATTTGCCCTTTTATTAAAACGCGAAGCCTTGGATCAGACAGGGCTGCTGGACATAAGGTTTTCACCCGGGCAATTTGAAGACAGTGATTTAGGCGTAAGGCTGAACCTTGCCGGCTGGCAAAACGTCCTTTGCTACAATAGTTTCATTTACCACTATGGCTGCGGAGATGGAAAACATCAGGAATCATGGAATGAATCGTTTAGGATCAATCGGCAAAAATTCAAAGAAAAATGGAATTTTGATGTTATTTATTATACCTTTGCAAGAAAAGAAATTATCTCGTTGATAAACCATAAGGCCAATGTTCCGCTTAAAATTTTAGAGGTCGGTTGCGGATTAGGTGCTACTTTAGCAAAAATAAAGTATTTATGGCCTGATTCCGAAGTATATGGCATTGAAATCGCCAGCCATATCGTGAAAATAGCAGCCAACCATTCTAATATTATACAAGGCAACATCGAAACTATGGAAATTCCTTATTCAAAAGAGCAATTTGATTATATTATATTAGCAGATGTGCTGGAACATTTATATGAACCGGAGAAAACTTTGGAACGTCTGCTTCCTTACTTAAAAGCGGGAGGTCTTTTTCTATGCAGCATCCCCAACATTATGCATATATCTGTTTTATTGCCATTATTGCAAGGCAATTTTGATTATTCAGAATCCGGGATCTGTGACAGGACGCATGTAAGATTTTTCACATTAAACAGTATTGCAAAAATGTTCCAAAAACTTGGCTTAAGTATAGACAACCTGACTGCCTGTTTAGGAAGGCTGCCAGCAAAAGAAGAGGAACAGTTGCTGGACCTCCTCAAAACCATTCCAGGCATTGCCCCCAAGGCACAATTTCAAGTAAGCCAGTATATTTTCAGTGCACAAAAAACATAATACAAGGATGGTGAACATATTTTGGATCAATTGAAAGAAGAAAAAATGAACGCAGAAATAAATGCCCTAAAAAATGCAAACAAAGAACTCCGCACTATACTGAATGAAATCATCCAATGCGTCATGGATAATAATGCACTTTCCGAAAAGCTTATGCAGGAGATGAAAAGCCAAACCGAGCGTATGCTGGATTTGCATGTCCGAATGGACAACATGCCCTATGAAATATTGGATCCGCAAATGCGCGACACATATACCGCCATCCCCAGAATCATGACGGAAAAAGAAACGATAGACGAAATTGTTATAAATAGAAAATCCATATCCAGATTTGGCGACGGCGAATTTGCTCTTATGTTCGGCGATTCCCGCTGGCGCTTTCAAAAAGTTGATGATAGGCTTGCCACGCGTTTAAGGGAAGTAGTTACTTCCAACGATGACAATATCCTAATAGGGTTAATCAATTTTTATGGCAGCCTGTCGCATAGGAATGCAGGGGATGCTACTTCCATCCGATCCTATATCACTCCTGACATCCGTAAGCAGCATATGGAACTGCTCGATACCAAGAGGCTTTACGCAAATACCGGTGTATCCCGAAGCGGCAGTATGGAAAAAGTTGCTGAACAGAAAAGAATATGGAATGGCAAAGACTGTGTCTTTATCGAAGGCTCACAGACACGAATGGGCGTGGGCAATGATTTGTTTGACAATGCCAGATCCATCCAAAGAATCCTCTGTCCCCCTGAACATGCCTTTGATAATTATGATGCCATTTTAGAAGAAGCACTGAAATTGCCCTTAGACAAAACGATCCTCATTGCCTTGGGTCCTACTGCAAGCGTTTTGGCCTACGACTTGGCAAAGGCCGGATACCATGCTATCGACATCGGGCATGTTGACCTATCCTACGAATGGTTCCTTCGGAGCGGCGGGGACAAAATTGCCGCTGTCGGCTATAAATACAATAATGAATGGCCTGGCGGATATATTGTAGAAGATATACATGACGAACAGTATGAATCTGAAATCATCGCGGATTTATCTGTATGATAAACATACCTATTGCAAAAATATACTATTAGGAATATTCAACTGGAGGAACTAATTTATGGATACATCATCGCTAAAAAAAGAAATGCAGTCATCAATTGCCCAGAGCGCAGTATATCTTCCCCCTCAAATAGTGTTTAACGGATTAAATACATATAAGCTTATTTTCGGAGCCGATGACTTTTTCCAGAAATATGCATTAACATTCAGCCAGAAAGGGCCTTTGGTTTCCCTAGTTTGTTTAAATTGTGCCGATGATGATATAGACGAATTTCTTTCCCGCCAGTTTTACTCCAATTTGGAAGTGGTAAGAGCTGCATCTGATGATTCCTTATTGGATATTATGCAGTATATTGCTTCCACTGAAAGCAAATATCTTTGTTTTTGCGAGCCTAATTACCTTTATGATTCCTCTAAAATCTTTGAAATGGTCTCTGCCTTTGAACAATTATCCTCCATTGATGTGATAATCTCGCCCCGGAACTTTATAGACCCACAGGGCAATGTGATTGCCTTTGACGGTCTTCCCATGTCGGATTCCGAAAAGGACTGTTTGTTCGACGGAAGGCTTTTATTGCAGGATTCCATAAACAACAATATTAACATGTATGGCAGCCTGTCTACCCTTATGGCCGCCACACAATATGCGAAAAAAATTTTCTGCAATTTTTCCAACAAGCCTGTATCCCCTGATATATCCATAAATACTGCCAGCTCGCTTTACCTTCTCTTTCATCTGCTTGTAAATGGGCAGGGATACCGCATGTATGTCCCGACTAACATTGTTTCTGCCGCATTACAGCCCTTCCAGGACGATGCACCTATCCGAAAGGTATATGAAGACTTCATTGTTTCCTTTGCTTCTCAAAATGGAATCTCTATTTCCTCTGGCTCACGCCAAGGAGTTTCTCCTGCTTCCTATCCTTCTATTCGAAAAGAAATAACATTTTTTTATACCGATATGGGTGAATACTATAATTTAAAACCGATTGCCGATGTTGCTGCCCAGCGAGGATACCAAATTGAATTTACCCAGAATATCACCCAAAAAGCGGAAATCGGCATTTATTGCCAGCATGGCGGATATCCTGAAAACTCACGTTTTTCCGTCGTTCTTCTGCATGATTTGGCACAGCGCCATGACTGCTGGCCCAATATCTGGACTTTGGAACCTTGGAACCATTATGATCTTGGAATCGTGCCAGGGAAATTCTGGGCATCTCTTTGGATGCAATCTGCCTGTTTTCATTATGCCAACCCCCGGTACGGCACTTATGAACTCGGATATCCCAAAAGTGATCTCGTCAATTCTGCCCCTTTAATATCCCGTGCGGAAAAATTACGCCAGAAGCTTCAATTAAAATATGATATCTCTATATTGTATGCACCTTCTTGGGAAAACGACGGAAAGGAAGACGATTTTGTCCGTTCGCTTGCTTCCTTAAAAGTTAACCTGCTGATCAAGCAGGCGCACTGGAACTCCCAATACCAGTACATCCTTGACAATATTGAACAAATGCGTGCCATGCACGAAGGGAAATATAATAATGTATATTATATCGAGCCTACTGAAAACATCCTCACCGCATTGGAACTATGTGACATGGTCGTATCCGAGGAATCAAGCGTGATGGCAGAAGCCCTTATGTTTCATAAACCCAGCATCGCCGTCATCGACTGGCCTATGCCCGACGGGAACTCTACCCGCCCGGCAAATATGCCTGTGGACTATATTGTCAAATGCAGAAAAGCAGAATTAAAAGAATATGTCGAACGATTCTGCAACGATCCATCCTGTTATGATGCGATGCTCCAAAAAGGTGATTCTGTTTTCAGCAACCAAGGACATGCTTGTGAAGATATCTTAGATGCGATTGAATACTATGCTTTTGGTAAAAATACCGCATGTGATTTTCTAAGAAAAAAACTTGCTTCTAAATACTCAATCTGCTCGATGTGGAATTAGCACACTGTTTTCCGTTATACTTTGTACTTTTACGGAGGTTTTATGGAAGAGATTATTTGTTATACCAGTTATTTGCCGGAAGGCACAAAACAGAATATTCCTTTTATAGAACTCCTTCTCGACGAGCGCTGGGCAGACGGCAGAATCGAATACCCAAGACAAATCCATTCCGAAATCGGCGACATCAATCATAAGCTTTCCGCCAAACAAAACTATGAATTTTTGTTAAGAGCAGCCAAAAAATATCCGGTCACATTGATCGGCATCGCCACCAGCGATGGCACTGGTAATATCCCATCGGCCGATGCCGATTCCAACCAGTCCGGTTCCCCCTGGGAGTCTTACCGCACCGACTGCTATATTGCTGGCAAATACCAGCAGGAACTCCTTTCTTCCGGATTTTTTAACCCGGTTATAGAGACACTCCTCCAAGAAGCGTCCCGGTTCCCGGCATCCATGAACGCCTCCGCATGGCTTGAAAAAATGATCTCCCACGCACCGGAATACGATACGATTGACGATGACACTCTTCCCATCCTGATCTACCGGGGTTCCGAAGTATGTTTTAATATCCTGGATCTTTTTGCCGATGAGCTGGCGAAAGCATTGCTTGACTGTCACCAGAAAATTGAAATTTTTGATGTGGAAAAAGAAGGAAACCAGGCGCTGACCCGCCTGATCGGCCGGCGTTTTAAAGCCATAATCGGCATCCAGACCTATGTCTTTTCTATCCTTATGCAGGATAAGAAAACATGCCTCCATGACCTGGTCGCCGGCCCGAAATACAATATGATCCTCGACCATCCGGCCTGGATGAAAGAACATATCGACCATGGGCCGAAGGATTATTATTTGCTGATTCATGACCGGAATTATCTTTCTTTTGCTTCACGTTATTATAAAAACATAAAACAAAGTTTTTACTTCCCACCCGGAGGCGTATCGCCGGAGGATGCGACCCAGGTTCATCCGGCACCGGAAACAGCGGCGGGCAATGTTCCATTGCCATTCCCTTCTTCCACCCCGCCGGCAAAGCAGTTTGCCCTTACCTTTATTGGCTCTTATCACGATTACCGGAAGCGCTTGGCTCTTATCCGCTCTTATGACCGCTTCCACCGCTTCCTGGCCGCCCGCTTTCTGCGCTTTATGTGCCAGAACCCTGACGAACCTGCGGAACAGGCATTCCGGCAGGCATTGGAATATTACCAAATCAGCTTAGATGATGAACACTTTCTCAGCTTATTTTACGACATGAGGCAAGTCTGCTTCTGTGCAATGACTTATTACCGCGAAAAAATCATCCGAACCCTTCTGGATGCCGGAATCCAACTGCACGTTTACGGGGATACTTGGAAAAACACCCCCTTTGCATCCTGCCGGAACTTAATCTGTCATCCTGCTGTCACCCCGCAGGAAGGGCTGGCAATTATGGAGCGTTCCAAAATTTCGCTTAATATTATGTCTTGGCATAAAGACGGGCTGACCGAACGCCTCCTCAATGCCATGCTCTGCCAGTCCGCCGTAATATCCGATAGAAGCGGTATCCTGGAAGATATTTTTATCGACGGGCAGGATCTTCTTCTCTTCTCCTTGGAGCGGCTCGATGAGCTTCCCGCATTGGTAACAGAACTATTGTCCGATGAAGAGCGTCTTTGGGAAATTACTAAAAACGGCTATGAAAAAGCCCGGCAGAACCACCGATGGAACAACCGGGCCGAGGCATTTTTGCGGATTTTGGAACAAAGGAAATCAAAGCCCCCGCTGCAAGCAACGGGGTATCAAACTTGCAACGCTGCAGAGCAGCGGGGTATTTGACCCTCGCGGCAGTCGCCAATATGTCCAAGTCAACCAAAGGTTGACTTTAAGCAGCCA
>JAETNR010000144.1 GCA_021772055.1 Blautia sp.
ATTCATTCTTTTGCAAAAGCTCTGTTCCCGCTTTCCATCCACCTGAAGGCTTTTATACAGCAGCGCTTCTTTGTTGGCCACCAGATTGACCAGATTCCGCAGCGTTCGGGCATCAAACAGAGCGCCATCTACATGGACATGCAAACCACAGGACGGATTGACTTTCATCGTTCCTTGCTGTTTTAGCACCATAACCAAAGATTCTATTCGTGTGAGATCTTCATAACGGCAGACAGGGCTGACAAGCTCTACCCGGCAGCTATAGCGGCTTGGCTCAGCAAAGACACTGCCTTCATAAACCAGGTTCCAAATCCTGTTTTGCTCATCTTTTACGTGATACCTTTGGTTTCCTCTGGAATATTTTTGACTTCTATCCTTCTCTACCTCCGTACCAAAATAAGCGGCGCAGATTTCTGCAGCCCGTATTCTTGGCATCCCGGTAAATTCCACTTCCAGCCCAAAGGGCAGATCTTTGAAGTTCGTGGGCATATTCTTTATTCCAACTGCTGCTCACACACTGCTTCTGTTTCCTGCTCTTCTGCAGCCTTTAACACAGCCTTTTGCAAAAATTCTTCAGGAAAGCCCAGCATTTGATATCCGCTTTCTATGGTCTGATAGTAAGATAATGCAGGCAAATTTCTCTCGTATCCCGGCTGCATTCTGTAAAGCATGGCCTCATACTGCTTCCCTTCCACTTCTACCTCCATGAGTTCCTTATCATAATAAGTGGGATAGCCTTCATAGACATCTAACCGTTTTTCGTCCTCTGCACTGATTCGCCACAAAAGAATTGGAACTTCGCCTTCTTCCAGTTTTGCAATATTCGCGTGGGCATTTCCCTCCCGTCCGCGAAATTCTAATTCATATTGCTCCAAACGTCCAGTTCCTATCATTTCAGCTTCCGGGCATCTTCTTGCCATTTGCCCAATATTTAAGTTGCTGCCATATGCAATATAATATTGCCACTTTTTCATATGGACCTCCTTCTGACTATTGTTCTGCTGTTCTCTCTCATTCACATAGGCGGAGGTCGGATTCGTTTCCGATAATCCTGACTTGTTTTCACAACATCAGACATACCAAGCCGTATTTTTCACCTTCCTTTAAAAATATAAAATGGGCATAAGAAAAGCACCTCCCAGGAGATGCTTCATGTTAACGATATCTTATTTATTCTGAAATCAGCCAGTCAATTAAATTGATGGATTTTATTCCATCATAGGAAGTGTCCATCCCGGTATTCATAGAAAGAACTATCTTCTGAAACTTCTATAAAAATAAAGTTTGTGCACTGAAATGCAAAAAGTATTAAAATTCTACTGTTTTTGCACCGTACAAAAAAAACTTTCGTTTTGTGCGATTCTTTTCATAATTTTCTCTTTTCCGCCTATTCCATTCTCATTTCAACAGAGTGCAAATCTGCTTCTGTCACAGCAGCCTGGCGCAGCCGTTCCCGCTGCGCCGCCTCCTGTGCCGGGTCCCGCCATGCAGAATTTCCTTCCAGATTTTTTAATAAAAAATTTCTGGCCGTTTTAAATTCATCCCCAATTAAACCCAGCCTTAAAAGCCAGGTACGAAAGGTATACTTTTCATTATCACTCTGCGTTTTCCCCAGCTGCACATATTTTTGATTCAAGGCCTGCGCTGTAATGGCCAAGACAAACTGAATCGCTGCTTTGATTCTGCCTGCATGGCTGGTCCCGTTAAACACACGGTATTCTACTGTTCCCTTTTCGAAGAAACTGTGCAGATTCAAACACCGATAACGGCTGGAATCATAGTGCCCATGCGTCATATTCTGTCGGCTGTCCTGATACCAAATTTGCCGGAAGGTCTGTAAATCTTTCGGTTTTTTCTCATTTAATTCCCGCAGAAACTGCGGATCTGTCTTCTTACAATACCGCATCTCTCTTCCTGCTTCTACATTGAGTGCCCGATAAATCATATCCTCTTTATTGGCCACCAGATTTACTAGATTGCGCAATGTTCTGGCATCAAACTGCGCTCCGTCCACATGGATATGGAGTCCGCACGATCTATTTATCTTCATATGACCCTCATTCCGCAGCTTACGCACCAGCTCCTGAATCCGCTCAATATCCTCATACCGGCAGATGGGACTGACCAACTCCACTTGATATTCCTGTCCGCC
>JAETNR010000145.1 GCA_021772055.1 Blautia sp.
ACAGGTATGGTCATTTTTTAAAATACAATAGCACATCCGTTTCCAGCTTGGTATATCTTTCGTGCTTTTGATATTATCGGTATGATCGGGAATCGGCCCAAGAAAAATAATACGAGGATTTTTATTGATTGTATAATTAGATATACCATTTCTCCGAATGTGATATCCCTTCTCCAAATGCTCACGTACCGTAAAGTAACAATAATATATTGACAGTATAAGCCTTGCTATCCGCAATTGTAAAAATTATTAAGTCCGTGTATAATATTTCTATGAAAAGGGGGTATCTTGATGTTTTCATATGATGAGATTCAAAAATATAATGAAACAGAAGTTATGATTTATAAATATGTAATTTCTAATATCGAAAAAATTCCCTACATGACAATCCGTGAACTAGCAAACGAGATGCATATATCAACATCAACACTATTACGCTTTTGTAGTAAAAATGGTTATGACGGATACTCTGAATTTAAAAAAGCTGTAAAAGCTGAAACATATGTTCTTAAAATGCAACCACCATTAGAGGATTTACAAGAACTGAGCCTTTTTTTTGAAAGAACAAATTCAAGTGCTTTTGAAAGAAAAATTTCATTTCCTGTTGAAACGATTAAAAATTCTGACTATTTGATTTTTATTGGAAATGGTTCGTCAGGAACTTTGGCAAAGTATGGTGCAAGACTTTTTTCTAATATGGGTAAATTTTCTGTTGGATTGGAGGATACCTTTTACCCTATAGCCACATACTCCTATAAAAATACTGTGGTTATTGCGCTATCTGAAAGTGGAGAAACTAAAGAATTGATTGATATGGTTCGACAATTCCAACAGAAAAAATGTGTGGTTTTAAGTATCACTAATGCGGCAACCAGTACATTAGCAAAAATATCCGATTGGAGTTTTACTTATAACATGAAAGAACACCGTGTTAATGGGAATTACAATGCAACCACACAAGTCCCAACCTTATTTGTTTTAGAAGCCCTTGCAAGAAGAATATAAAAAAACAGCCTGTTACTTTATTTGTAACAGGTTTTTTTATACTATCAGAGTAGGAGGTAAAAAATTAAAAAACATTTGGAAGTAACTATGTAAATCAAATTTTATAAGGAGGATTTAATAATGAAAGTAAATGCAGCATTCATTTTCATCGCACCGGAAGTAGACTATAAAAATCATAGAAGTGTTATTGATACTTCAACAGTCAAATTGACAGTTATTGGAGTAAAAAACTATTCTGAAGCTGAAACCGTTGCACAAGAACTCGTAGAACAAGGTGTAAAGGCCATAGAATTATGCGCTGGTTTCGGGAATGAAGGTATAGCACGCATTTGTAAAGCGACAAAAGGCATGGCAAGCGTCGGTGCAGTAAAATTTGACTATCACCCAGGCTTTGATTTCAAAAGTGGTGATGAATTATTTCAATAACAGTAAAATCTAAAAAAAGCAAACACAGACGAGTCAATCAATAACAAGTAAACGGCTTTTCAAGCCTTTACTGACAGACTCGTCCGGTTTTGCAGTTGGACAATCAAGGAGCAACAGCCTAAAGTACTGCCACCCACCAAAGTGGCACATCAAGCAGTAAGTCTTAAAAAGATTTGCTGCTTTTTTTGTTCTTTTGCGACTTGCACCGCTTGAACAGTTCCACACATGAAGCCTTATACGAAAAGCACAGAGCAGGACTTTAAGAAGGAGATATTACAATCAGAGGAAAGGCATGGTATTTTATCCGCGCCCCTGCCAGATGCGGGACAGCAGGAGCCGCCGCAACAACAATATGCGCCCCGCGCAGCAACCGCGCGGGACTTCCAGCCGCTGAACAACAGGTGGATTTCTTTATACACAGAACACCACAATAAACAACTATTTTGACAGCCGCAAAGCGGCGGAAAGTGAGGTGATATATGGAGTTTTTCAACAGCGCAGTAGACGTATTACAGACTTTTGGTTATCGCCCTTGGAGCAGGGCTTGGCATTTGGGGCGTTATCAATCTCATGGAGGGCTACGGCAACGACAACCCCGGCGCGAATGCTCATGTGCGGTAAAGAAGCACTAACAAAACAAGACAAGACAAGAACAGCCAGCCCCGCCACTATTCCGTACAGCCGAGGGAAGATAGCAGAACAGGCGACAGCCGTCAAGGATGAACGGCGCATACTGCGCCGCCCTATGACAGCCGCCGCCCGCCCTGCTTTTGCGGCAATCAAGGGAGCGACAGACTAAAGTGCCGTCACTCCCGCCCATTATGTGGAAAGACGGTAGAAATATTCACATCTGTATGCTATAATAATTCTGATTATAGGATTTGTGAGTGTTATATAAGGGCGGGGTAGAACAATGACGCAAAATAATGTAATTTCAATAGACTTATAGTCCCATCCAGATTTCCAAAAGCACTCTATTTATCAAAAGGAGGATTTTATCATGATTCGAGTTGGAATTGCCGGAATCGGCTTTATTGCGGAAGAATACATCAAATTTTTTTCTCAGGGGAAAATAAAGGGCGCCGTGATCAGCGCGCTCTCCAGCAGAAATGTTTCTCACATGGAGGACATCAAAGCTGCTTACGATTTAAAAGACACCGAGCTTTTTACAGACTATGAGGCCATGCTGGACAGCGGAAAAATCGACATGGTCATGATCTGCACGCCGCATTTTCAGCATCCTGATATGGCAATCCGTTCCATTGAGCGGGGAATCCACACCCTGGTTGAAAAACCGATTGGTGTATTCCCAGACGAAATTACATCTCTTATGAACTGCGTAAATTCCCACCCCGACACCCTTTCCGGGGTGCTCTATTGCCGAAGGGCAAACCCGACCTTTGCCAAAATGAAACAACTGCTGAATGAGGGCACTGTCGGCAATCTGAAGCGGGTCACATGGATCGTGACAGATATGTACCGCCCCCAGGCTTACTTTGACACAGCTCCCTGGAGAGGGACATTTCGGGGAGAAGGCGGCGGAATGATGATGACGCAGGTATCCCACCAGCTGAACATCCTCACATGGCTGTGCGGCCTGCCCGCGGCATTACAGGCATTTTGCTATGTGGGACAGGAACGCAGGATTGAAGTAGAAAACGAAATCACAATCATGATGGAATATCCAAACGGCGCAGCCGGGCAGTTTATCGCCTCCTCCCGGGAGTGCCCCGGCAGCAACAGGCTGGAACTCAGCGGGAGCAAGGGCCAGATTATCCTGGAAAATGAAAATCTGCTGACCCTTCGTTCGCTGCAGACTGACGAGAGCCATTTCGCCAAAACCTGTGAAGAGCCCTTTGGCCGTATTCCGTATACAGAACAGCAATTTTCCTTCGGCACAATAGAAAACACCGCGATACAGACAGATATCATCAACAATTTTATTTCCGCCCTCTCTGAAAATACGCCGATTTTGTGCTCCGTGCAGGACGCAGTCGATACACAGAGCCTGATTCAGGGAGCCTATCTGTCCGCATGGGAGCAAAAGAAGCTGAAACTTCCGGCTGACCCGGCTGCATTTACGGAAGAGTTAAAGAAGCGGATGGACTCTTAATTTCTTGTCTTAAAGGAAATTCCTTTGGAATCTCCTTTAAGACAAAACGCACTTCGTGCGATGATGCGCAGCTCGCGGGGATGAAATTATCGCTTTGCGGTCTACGCTCCGCTCCGGTCGTTGCTAACCAAGTGCCACTGGCACTTAGCAACG
>JAETNR010000146.1 GCA_021772055.1 Blautia sp.
CTCAGGATTTGCCGGATCATAGGAGATTTCCACCGTATATCCGATCAGGGCAGGTTTGGTTTCATACCTTTGCCCACGGAAACTGATACAGGCACCTTTATCCACTTTTCGCTGCTCATGGTGCAGGAAAGCTTCGGCTACAACGACTGTATCCAAAAAAGTCAGTGGACGGCTGTCCCGGTTCCATTCCTGCAGTGGTGATATCCCTTCTTCCGGAATGGCAGCGCCGAGGCTTTCATAGTATTCTGCAATGCCATCATGCTTTTTCTTGTGATAATACTCATCCAGGTAGATTGCCCACAAACGGTTCAGTTCCTCCAGTGTTTTGATATTTTTCAGCTTTGATTCCCGGATAAAAGCATCTACCACCTGATGGAACTTTTCGATTTTCCCTTTACTTTTGCCGGATCTTGGTTTTGCATACATCACACGGATGCCCAGCCTTGCAAGGGAAGAACGGATCTGTTTTGCGATATACTGTGTTCCATTATCAAAGTAACAGGAATCGAAGATTCCATACCGGGAAATCGCTTGGTGAAACGTATCTTCAATGATTGATTCTCCCTGATTGTCATAAAACCGGGATGATAGAAGATACCTGGAATGGTCATCGATTGCTGAGGACAGGTAAGTCTGTACCTTAGCCCCATTTCTTCCGATTGGAAGCTTGGGTCCATACTTGATGTCCGCCTGAATCAGCATCATACGGTGCGGTTTGCAAAAGCGTTTGGAAGAACTGTTTCTTGCATCCTGATACATTTGCATCTGCTTTTGTCCGTAACCAGCCTTATAGATATGGCGTTCCAAAGTAGAACGCTTTAAAGTACCGGGTACCGCAAGCCCTTCCGTTTCCAGAATGTAGATGATCTGGGCAACCGACCGCTCCGGAACCTCCTTGCGAAGTTGGATTGCCTGTTCCAGCAGGAACGAAAAGTTTTCCGGAAGTTTTTGTGACCGGTGTTTCTCACGGTCAGCAGGTTTTAGCCCTGTAAACTGCCTTTCCGAAAAAGCTTTTTCATAGCGGTAAAGGGAACGGACAGATATGTTGTTTTCCTCTGCAATCTTTTTGCGAAGCTGGATACGCTTTGCATCATCCAGACCAGTCTGGAGAAGCGGTGAAATCAATTGAAAACGCCTGAGGGCTTCTTCCTCTTGCCATTGTTGTCTGTTTATTGTTGTATTCATAAGATAATGACCTCCTTTTGAGACCAATATACCCTTTGGTACTTTGACAGACGATGCAAAGTAGGTGCATAAGCCTTACCAACGAATCGGGACTAAAAATCCTCCGCTGTTGTAAATCTGGCGTAAGATGATTTCCAACCAGCTTTGATATTGATTCCTGAAAAAATCGAGCAGTGAACCAGGGGAAATCCTTTCTTCGTTATAACCCAGCAGGAACTCCCTGATCGTCCTTAAATATCCGTTGATACGTTCAAGATTTTCGCAGAACCATTGCAGCCAGCGGAGCATGGTAGCGCAGGACGGGTAGTCTTCAGAATCTAAGTCTTCCGGCTGTACAACGCCATCCAGCACCCCGGAGATCACTTCTGTTTCGTAATGCTTGTACGGAACAAGACAATCTGGAAGTTCATTATGATAAGAGTGGCAGTTCTTACAATAAAACCGCCGAATGATCAACTGATCTTTTAAACCGCCTTCCTTTCTACGGATGCGTGGGCGTGAATCCCGGTAACGAAGCGTAGCCTGACAGATGGGGCACATATGGGTGGTCACACTGCTCTCAACAAAAAACACCAAAATCCTCCTTGAGGACAAGTGAATAATCTGATATAATAACCATGGTTTAGTGACCAGGGTCTCAGAGTACACAACTTGCTAGGAGGGTGCTCTGAGACCTTTTCCTTTTTGTATGCTGATGACAGTATACAGGTCAATTCAGAGACAGGCAAGTAAATCAGTATTTTGATAATTTATGAGGTCGACAACAGTCTGATAAACAATGCATTAAATTTACAGTAGCAGGATAAAGAGAATCATAAATATTTTGATATTTTTTATATGCTTCATGGTTTTCTTTATTAGGATGATAGGTTTTTCCAGGTTTAATGAAATCTGTAAGTTTGTTGAAAGATTCAAAGCCTGAATATTTGATTCCCGATGC